>NZ_VLLC01000096.1 GCF_007830435.1 Desulfobotulus alkaliphilus
GTAGCAGAAAGTCATGGATCTGTCTTAAGAGCGCCCCAAGTACCACGGGACACGAGAAACCCTGTGGGAATCCATGAGGACCATCTCATAAGGCTAAATACGTCTTGGCAACCGATAGTGAACCAGTACCGTGAGGGAAAGGTGAAAAGAACCCCGGTGAGGGGAGTGCAATAGAACCTGAAACCGTTTGCCTACAAGCAGTGGTAGCACGATGCATTTTCGGATGCCGTGTGACCGCGTGCCTTTTGCATAATGAGTCAGCGAGTTACTTTACGCAGCAAGGTTAAGCCGATAGAGGTGTAGCCGTAGCGAAAGCGAGTCTTAACAGGGCGTCTTAGTTGTGTGGAGTAGACCCGAAACCAGGTGATCTATCCATGTCCAGGGTGAAGCGTGAGTAAAATCCCGTGGAGGCCCGAACCGTCGTACGTTGAAAAGTGCTCGGATGAGGTGTGGATAGGGGTGAAAGGCCAAACAAACCTGGAAATAGCTGGTTCTCCCCGAAATATATTTAGGTATAGCCTTGCGTGATTGACTAGCGGGGGTAGAGCACTGGATGGGCTAGGGGTCTCACCGGATTACCAACCCCAACCAAACTCCGAATACCGTATAGTTTTATCGCAGGAGTCAGACTACGGGAGCTAAGTTTCGTGGTCGAGAGGGAAACAACCCAGATCGCCAGCTAAGGTCCCCAAATTCATGCTAAGTGGTGAACGATGTGGAAATGCTCAGACAACCAGGATGTTGGCTTAGAAGCAGCCATCATTTAAAGAAAGCGTAATAGCTCACTGGTCGAGTGGTTCTGCGCGGAAAATGTAACGGGGCTAAGCATGGTACCGAAGCTGCGGGTTATTCTAAATGGATAGCGGTAGGGGAGCATTGCATGCGGGCAGAAGGTTGACCGTAAGG
>NZ_VLLC01000001.1:0-59904 GCF_007830435.1 Desulfobotulus alkaliphilus
CCATAAGTAATATTCATGCGTTTGAAGCTGGCTTGCTCCCCCTGCATCACAAAGATCCTTTTGACAGAATGCTGATTGCACAGGCACGCACCGAATCAATGATTATTTTATCCTCTGATTCATGTTTTAATTTTTATGAAGTTAATGTGAAGTGGTAATCTTGGAAAGTTCAAGGAAAGATGATCTGTCAGGCATACAGCGAAGCCCCCGGAGTTTGCAGAGCATCCTCAAAACATAAGGCTTGATAAAAATTGTGGGGAAAGCCCAGCCCCTTTTATTTCATGCCTTTTTTGCTTGACAAGCCAAGCTCGGCACTGGGTTCACACCGTTCCAAGCAACAAAAATTCCACAATATGTGGTGGCTTGCTGGCAATTAAAAGCACACGATATTGTATGCCGGAATGGTATGAGCCCAGTGCCCGGATAGAGGACTTGCACCTCCAATCTCATGACGGCTTATCTTTATCTCGGCGCACTGGGTATCCGATGGTTTCGTTTCAGTCTGCTTGTGGTGTTGTACACGATGGTTTGATAAAATGATTTGGCTCACTTATCCAGCAACCCGCTTGTGGTATATACCCGCCCCCCCCGCATAATCAGCTCACCACCATAGGGATCTTTCGGCAGCGTCTCCAGAAGCCCTTTTACCACCATCCCTTCCCAGCTTTCCGGGTATTTTTTATACTTCCCATAATAAATTTTTATCTGCTCTTCCAGGTAATCCAAGAGCTCCAAAGCCTCAAGCCTTTTTTTCATATGCTGCAAGAGGCTGGGATGCCGTGTTTCTGCAATGGACTGGCGCAAAAGAAAAATGGCGGGTTTGTAGGTTCCCGCATCCGCAGCCAGACGTGTCGCCAGCATGGGAAGGTAAGAGGGCGATCCCTTTTTGTCGGAAGCAAGTCCCATGTAATGGGCACCGCAGGCCGTATCCCCAAGGAAATAAAAACAATTGAAGCCAAGAAAATAGGGAGGCCGCCAGTCCGTATCCTTATGTTTCATGGCCTTTTCAAGAAACATTCTAGCGGTATCAAAATCTTCAAAATCCCAGGTGAGTGTCATTACCGCAAAAAGGTAGGGGTCCCAGAAGCGCGGGTCAAGGTCTGTGACGGTATGGATGGAGGAAACCAGATAATTATGATGCCTTTCTCCAAAGGGAACCTGTTTTCCGATTTCTTCTCCCAAAGTCATAATGGTCTGAAGAAAAACAAAGTTCGACACCAGTCCTTTAAAGCGAAGGCTCATGGGATACAAAACCCTGGAGGGGAGGGTATAGCCCACGGGGGTGTCATGAAGCACACCCGCTCTCTGGCTGTGGCTCCACTGCCATGCAAGGGAAAAGAGAAAAATCAAACAGCAGAATAAAGCCCCCTGCATGAAAAAAGCCCTGATCTTCATGCAAGCTCCCTTCTTTTGAAAAAAAAGGAGGCCAGAAAGAGCAGAATAGCGATGTAGCTTGCCGCATAGACACTGATGGAAGCCACATAGGAAAAGGGCAGGAGAATGCCGTGGGCAGCCTGGGCTTTCAAATCAAAGAGGGCCATATTGGGAAAAACATAACGGGAGATTTCAATGAGAAAATGAACGGGGCCAGACAGGGGAATTTCTGCCGTTGCGGTCTGAAGGTAGCGGTAAACAGTTTCCACATTTTCGCCAACAATATAAATGGATACACTGAAAAGGAGAGTCAAAAATCCCGATGAGCTGAAGGAGGCAAAAAAGACCACAAGGCCGTTAATGAGGGCAAAAACCAGCCATTCGCCCAGAATGGCCAGCAAAAAGGCATCCATCCGGAAGGCCTGGAAATAAGCACTATACATGCTTTTTGCCAGAAGCATACCAGCCAGGGCAAAAAAGGCCAGAATGGCCGTGGCCACTGTCACCAGAAGAAGGATACCCGCATATTTTCCAAGGATGTAATCGGAACGGCTGAAGGGTTTGGCCAACACCACATAGATGGTTTTGCGTTCCAGATCTTTGGCCAGAAGCTGGGGACTGATGAAAAAGGAAAGCAGTAGACCGGCAAAGGCGATGGCCGAAAGCATGAAGTCGCTGGCCACCTTTCCAAGTTCCCGCATGAAAAAGCTCAGGACAATCAGCCCCAGCACCATGACAAAAAGGGAAAAGAGAAAGATACCGTACAGCGCACGGTCCCGTACGCCTTCTTTAAACGTGATGCCCGCCAGTGCGGCAATGCCCCTGATCTTCTCCATGCTTATCCTGCCATTTCTGCGCATGCGTACGTTGACGTGCTTGCAATCACCTGTGAAAAAACAGCTTCCAGGGAGGATTCGGGGCTTTTAATTTCGAGCACCTCCAGACCTTCCCGCCTACACAAATGCAGGAGGTCAGGAAGAGTTTCCGGCAGGCAGCGAACAAGGGAATGTCCGTTTTGAAGGGCCTCAATGGAAGCCCCCTCTGAAGGCGGGAGCTTTCCAGATACAAGTACCCTCAATTCCCCGGAAAGCCCTGCCATTTCTTCTTTTCGGATTTCCTTTGCAATCCGTCCCTGATGCAGAATAACAATGCGATCCGCCATGCGCTCCACATCATTTAAGATGTGGGAACAAAAAAGGATGGTCTTTCCCTTTTGTTTGAGATCCAGCATGAGATCCGCCACCATTTTACGTCCAAAGGGATCAAGGCCGGACATGGGTTCATCCAGAATGAGAATATCCGGATCACTCACCATGGCAAGGGCAAGGCCCGTGCGCTGCACCATGCCCTTGGAGAAGGTACGAAGGCGTTTGCGCGCCGCATGAGCCATACCCACGGCCCTGAGGCAGGAAACGATGCGTTCTTTTTTCTCACTTCGGGAAAGGAATTGGTGGCAGAGGCCAAAGGAAAGGAGTTCTTCAGGGGTAAGGTGATCGTAATAATAGGGATTTTCAGGGAGATAACCCAGGTGCTTTCTGGCTTCGGGCTGGTCTGCTGGAATACCTGCAATGGAAACTGTGCCACTGCTCTGGCGGGTCAGGCCCAGAATGTGTTTGACCAGGGTGGTTTTGCCTGCTCCGTTGAGACCGATGATGCCCAGGACTTTTCCCCGTGAAACGGCAAGGGTGATATTGCTGAGTATGGTGCGCTCATGACGTATCAGAAACTTTTCCTGTGACCGAAGTTTTTTGAAAAGATTTTTAATCTGGATTACGGGGTGAGGCTGGGTCATAGGAATCTCCGGGACTGTATAAAGTACAGGGAATGTTTCCTTTGGGTCAGGAGACATTCCCTGTGGGGATTTAATACTCAGCAGATTTTTAAAAATCAGGAGGAAGAGCCACCCATATATGTCCACTCATCTTCATCTTCAAACACGTCACCTTCTCCATCGAGGTCACCAACTTCACCAGAAGGAGCTTCGTCGTCTTCATCTGTTTTTGCTCTTTGATAGTAGCCTTGTGTATCCGAGAAGATGCCATATACCATACCCTGGGGTACTTTGGCAGAAACGGACATTGCAGTAAGGGCAAAGTAGTGACGCTCTGCATTGACGGACATTGATACGGAGGGGGATGGCTGAAACTCAAAGTCGGCATTTGCTATGCCATCATCATCAGCGAAATGCCCCGCTCCTATTTCAATTTTTTCACCTTCTCCTGTCGTAACTGTATCAGCATAAGCCATGCCTGACAGGGCAACAGCTGCAAAAGCGGTAAGCATATAAAGCCATATTTTTTTCATGTGATCCTCCAGTGTAGAAACTGTCAGTTTTGATAAAATTTAGTTGCCGGGGTAGGTGTTCCAGGTAGCGTGGAAACCTTCCATGTCTGTTCTGAGGTTGCGGGCATCGCTTAATGCCTGGGAATTGTATCCCCTTGCCCGATAACTGGCAAACTGGGGGATGGCCACTGCGGCCAGAATACCGATGATGGCAATAACAATCATCAGCTCGATCAGTGTGAAACCCTTCTGGTCATGTCTGATTCTTACTTTACTGAGCATAGGAAACTCCTTTCATGAAGCCGTTTGGTGTGTATGGGGGAACCTTGCAAGGTTCCTCTAAAAACCCTTTTTTTAAGGATTGTACTGCCTGAAAAAATAAGAAAATTTACTTTTTAGGTTTATGTGCGTAATTTATCCACTCATCACTGCTTTTTCCAGAGGTCGTTTTCTCTTGGTATTCTATAAAGATGTCCGCATCTTTTTCATCCCGTATGTGCTGCACCTTTTCCGTCATTTTTTTAAGATGCTTGCCAATCTGGCTATGCACTGCCTTAAAAAGGTTTGGAGCTGTTATGCTAAGCATAAAGGGCTTCAATATAGGCCCTCTGGTTTTCCTGCGCCATTTTGAGAATCAGTTCATGGGTGGTGAATTTTTCATCCATGGCTGGCAGGGTGTGGCTGAGCGTTTGTAAAAGATCCTGCATCTGAGCTTTCCTTTTATGCTTGGGTGTCAGGTGATTGTTTCTTTCACCTGCTTGCCGAAAATCTTGAATTTAGCTTAATGCATCTTGTGTGCCACAACTTTCATAAATATTGTTTTTCCAATTCTGTCGCAGTCCTGAACCATTTTTAAAATCTTGGGGGCATCCTACAGAAAAAGCTTTGACAAAAAAAGTCATTTTTATGGGGCCGTTTGTGACAAAAAATGGCAAAGCAAAACCGCAACGAAGGAAAACTTCAATCTGAAAAAAGCAGCGTGAACATCAGTCTGAGGCCGGGAACCACCTTGAAGAATCCGGACCCATCCAACCCTACTGATTATCAGCATTCCAGAAAGAACAGAACCAAAACAAAGGATGGTCCCCGTCAAATCGGCAATGATTGAACAATACTTTTTTAGGGGCTGCTTCTCAAAAACTGCCGTGCAGAACATAAAACAAGGCTCAGGCAGTGCCCCCATCTGCCGAAAGAAACTCCGGCCTGATCCCCATTTCCGCCAGCACCCTGTCCCAACAGCGCTCCACAGGTAAAGAAAGAAGGGTCTCCGCAGAAACCGGATGCACCAGCCAGACATTCTCGCATATTTCATTTTCAAGCTGCCCCGGACTCCATCCGGAGCAGCCAAGCATCATTCTATACTGCTGCGGCCCTTCCCCTTCGGCAAGGGCTTCCACAATATCCCTTGAAAAACTAAGGGCAATGGACGAGGTGATGGGAAGACAGCTCTTCCAGTCAAAGGGCGGACCATGGAGAATAAAAAGGCCGTCTTCCCGCACGGGGCCTCCGCAGAAAACCGGAGAAAAACCCCGGCCTCCCTTTGGAAAGATCCCGATGGAACGCATGACATCCGCTTCGGACACCCCCTCCACGGGGTTGTTCACCACAATTCCGAAACTTCCGCCTGCATCGTGAATGGCCATGCATACCACAGCCCGTGTAAACCAGGGATCATCCAGTTTCGGCATGGCCACCAGAGACTGCCCTGCAAAAGGATTGTCCATCACCACCACCTCGCATCACACCTGAAGTCATCCACCTTCATTAAATCCTGAAACGCTGCACCTGAGACTGCACCTCTGCCATCTGTTTTCTCATGGAAGAAGCCTGCTGATTCAGGGTTCGGCTGCTCTGTACCACATCATCGGTGGACCTGTGTACCTCCACAATGTCCTTTGCAATCTCAGAAGCAGCTATGGAAGCTTCTGAAACATTGTGGTTCATTTCCTGAATCCCCTGGGATGCCTGAACCACATTGTCCGCTATTTCCCTTGTGGTATTGCTCTGCTCCTCCACCGCCGTTGCAATGGAAACCACAATGGCATTCACATCCTGTATCACCGTAAGAATTTTTGCAATACGATCCACCGTAAGGGAGGTGGACTGCTGAATGCCGTCAATCTTCTCCCGGATCTCTTCGGTGGCGTTGCCGGTCTGCCTTGCCAGCTCTTTGATTTCATTGGCAACAACCGCAAATCCCTTGCCCGCATCTCCGGCACGGGCAGCCTCTATGGTGGCATTCAGGGCCAGAAGATTGGTCTGGTCAGAAATGTTGTTGATGGTTTCCGTGACCTGCCCCACTTCCCTTGCGGCATTGCCAAGGGTTTCCATCTGACGGGAGGCCTCTTCTGCCTGGGCAACGGCATCTTCGGTGATGGCACGGGCCCGCTCAGAGTTGGAAGCAATCTCATTGATGGTTTCTGTCATCTGTTCTGCGGCCTGAGCCACCATGGAAACATTGGTGGTGGTCTGCTCCACTGCCGCAGCCACGGAATTCATGTTGCTGCTCATTTCCTCACTGGCCGCAGCCACGGAATTGGCCCTTGAGGCGTTTTCTTCGGCATTTTCATTGAGAAGTTCCGAAATCCGGCCAAGGTCATCGGTCATGGACTGCAGCTCAACACCGGATTTTCCAATACTTCCCATCATGGTCCGCAGCTCCGAGGACATGGTATTCATGGCCTTGACCATGCGTCCGAATTCATCTTCTGAATCATATCTTTCCTGACGGGTCAGATCACCGGAAGCAACGGCCTGGGTGATGGATTCTGAAAGGTTCAGAGGCCTCAGAACATTCCGCCGGATCTGCCACCAGCCAAGGCCCACAACCACGGAAAGAATCCCCAGCACCCAGAGGGCAACGGAAATCCTTGCCCGGGCCACGGCCCTGTGGGCATCCTCCAGAGAAGAAATAATCTGAAAGGCACCATGCACCTCACCAACCTTCCATCCCTCACGGATACCGCCCACGGGATCTCTGGTTCCCTTTGGATCGCCATGACAGGCCATACATTCCTGAGTCAGGGTAATGGCCTTGAAATAACGCACCTGATCCTTTTCAAATATTATCTTTTCACTGATCTGCCCTTTTGCCAGCTCCCGGAGTACGGCTTCCTCCACGGCATCCGGTCTGTTTACAGGGTTCCTTGGATTGATTTTAGGGGCCCGGAAACGATACCCCGCTTCTTCGGCATTGCTTGCCGCCATATTTAAGGCTGTAATTACAGGGACAGCCTCCATGATCTGATGGCGCTCCAGTTCTTCATAGGGACGCATGACGCCCATTTCCAGCTTTTTGGCCATCTCGTTCCTTGCGGCTTCCGCCATCAGAACAATGGCCCGGCTTTTCTCAAGAATCCCCTCCTCTGCGCCCCTGCGGATATCTCCCACCCGCATGACAGCCAGAATCAAAGCCACAACCAGAGGGCCAGATGCCACAATGGCCAGAATCTTCCAGCGCACGCTTAAATCCTTAAATTTCATGAAAAACGTCTCCTTGATGGGGTAAAGGCAGGCGGACTCTTTATTTTGGTATCCGTCACCGGATGACAAAGACATCCTTTATTTATACGTGAAAGCCAGCTTCTTGCAAAGCATCAATTCACTCCTTGACAAGCATCCCTGCAAATGTTCTCTATTTCCAGAGAATGACCATCAGCCCAAGCGGTATGCAGTCCGTGAACTGCAAAAACAGCCATCTATCTTTACGGCGGAGAAAAACATGCCCGTTTTTGAATATTCAGCCCTCAATGCCAAAGGAAAGCGCTGTCAGGGCATTATTGATGCCGACAGCATGCAGGTGGCCCGTACCCGCCTCCGGGAACGCAGCCTCTACCCCACAGAAGTACGGGAAGCCCACAGCCGCATTCAGGAAAAAAAAAATATTCTTCACTTTTTTTCCCATGGCAGGCTCCGGCCAAAGGATATCAGCCTGATAACAAGGCAGCTTGCCACCCTGACGGGAGCAGGCTTTCCCCTTGTGTCGGCCTTAGGCTCCGTCATCAGCCAGACCCGTTCAACGCCTGTGAAACGAACCCTTTCCCGCATCAAGGATGCCGTGGAAGGAGGAGCTGGCTTTGCCGATGCTCTGGATGCGGAATCCGGTACCTTTTCCCCGATTTATGTCAATATGGTGCGGTCCGGAGAAAGCTCCGGCACACTGGAGCTGGTGCTGGAAAGGCTTGCGGATCTTCTGGAAAATCAGCAGGCCCTGAAATCAAAGATACAGTCTGCTCTGGCTTACCCCATTCTCATGGCCCTTTTTGGCGGTCTGGTTCTCTTCGCCCTCATGACCTTCATTGTACCGGGGCTGGTGGCTATTTTTGCGGACATGCAGCAGGAGCTTCCCGGCCCCACAAAGCTTCTGCTCAGCACCAGTGAATTCCTCAAAGCCACCTGGTGGCTGCTGCTGCCCCTTCTGATTGCCTTGCCTTTCATTTTCAGACAGGCCCGGAAATCCCGGCGGCTGGGAACACAGGTGGACGCCTTTATCCTGAAAATCCCCATTGCCGGAAGTCTTGCCACCAAGCTGGCCGTCACCCGCTGCTGCAGAACCCTTGGCTCCCTCTTGGCCAATGGTGTTCCCATTCTGACAGCCCTTGGCATCGTGGAAAATGTGGTGGGAAACAAGCTTCTTGCAAAAAGCATTGCCCAGGCAGCGAGGGCCGTGGAAAGGGGGGACGGTCTGGCCGAGTCTCTGGCAGCAGGCAGGGGATTTCCTGACATGGCCCTGCAGATGATTCAGATTGGCGAGCGCAGCGGCAGTCTGGAGGCCATGCTGGAAAAGGTGGCAGACATCTACCAGAATGAAAGCCAGAATACGGTAACGGCCCTCACCTCCATGCTGGAGCCCATTGTGATACTGGTCATGGGAATCAGTGTAGGGCTGATTGTACTGGCCATCTGCCTGCCCATCTTTGAAATGAACCAGCTTATCCGATGACCATTCCACAGGCTCAGGCTTCGGAATCTGTGTTTTTCAGGTAACGGTTCCTTCGTCGCAGGTACCAGAACCCGATGGCAAGCAGCGCCAGTGCAAACATTACGGCTGAAAGCATGCCCCAGTCCTTCTCCAGAAGGGATTCCCCTAAAAGGACAAAGGATGCGGCATAGGCCATGCTGATGGAAAAACTGATGCCGAAATAAATACGGAAAGGCACGCCGCTCAGGGCAATTAAATAATTTTTGGCAAAGGCCGGTACACCGGGTACCAGCTTGGCACCAATGGTAAAAGCAAGAAATCGTCCGGGCTTCACTTCCGGCAGATGGAATGAGGTCCTGTTCAGCATTTTTACCAACAAAGGACGCAGCCCGCTTCTGGATACCCAGTGGCATAAAACCAGATTGGCTGCAAGGCTGAGCCCCGAACCCATAAGACCTGTGGCCCAGCCAAAGGTTGCACCTGCCAGTATATAAAAGGGCGTTGTGGGAAAACCAAAAAGGGGAAGAAGGGTCAGGGCAAGAAAAAAGGGAAAAGGGCCTGCCTGTTGCTTCCAGACAAAAAAAAGTTCCCTGTCCCAGGAAAACCACAGCCATAGCAGCAGCAGGGCCAACAGAAAAAATCCAGCCACACGCAAAAAAAGACCGATCTTCTTATGAACCGCCAACATATCTCTAACCTTTCACATCCCGCACAATAAAAGAACCTGTTCCCCTTCCGGAAAGATCCTGTTTCTGAAAGATCCCCATGCCAGACACAATCCTTGCCTTGACGCAAAGAAAAAAGAGGGTATAAATAGGGCCGGACTTAAAAAAATCAGACCGTTTTGTCCAGAGGGCAGAAAACTTTGCCCTCGTGACGGTATAAAATCTGAAAAACATGCCCATGGCATACCAGCAACCGCATCAGTCCATAACATTTTAACTGGAGGATTACCCGTGAAAAACCTTTTCTATGTTGCCCTTGCCGCATCCGCCCTGATGTTCACCGCCTGCACCGCAGAAAAAAGCACCCCTGAAATTGCCGCAGACAAATATGTCAAAGGCCAGATTGTCATTGGCGAAGGCCTGAAGGCAGATACATCCGGACTTACCTTCACCCTGATTGAAACCATTGAAGAAACTGCCCTTGTGGAAGTTGCCGGAACCATCAGTGTAGAAGGTCAGGTTCAGGCCGTGAAGAACGAAAAAGGTCAGTGGGAAATCAAATAAGACACCCGTGCAGGATGGTCTTTTCAGGCCGTCCTGTCTTTTGTCCTGAGAACAACCCAACTATTCAACATATTTTATCTAAAATTCCAGCACTATATTCTTTAACAGCTTCATACTGTTGCAAGGTACCTTGGCTATTTGCAAGTGACGTTGCAATCGTTTCGGATCAGAGCTTTGAAGCCCTGTGCGAAAGAAGCGGCAAACTGTCTGAGCCGCCACAAAGGCAGCGTGCTGAAGTCTGCCATGGCAATCAAAAAGCTTATCCTGCCTGTGGCGGGGAGTTTTTGCCGCTTCCGCACAGGGCTAGAAGCTCTAAGAATAAGATTGCGTCACGGGCAAATAGCTTAGGTGCCTATGCATATACCTGACAGGCATGAGCTTTAGCAAACTTTAAAAGTACAGAGGAAGTTACAGCACAAGCTCCATATCCGAAAAACGAAGAGTCCTTTTCTCCCCTTCCAGAACAAGCGTAATCCTTTCTTCCGTCCCGCCCTGCAGTTGGGGATACTTCCCCCTCAGACTTTTCAGATCCACGCTTTCAAGGATTTCCTTGAGCACTTCTGCCCGCTCAAACACCTTTTCATCGGCTCTGCCCTTTAAGGCCAGTGCTACGGCCCTTTCCTGCTGCCTCCGGATTTCCGTAAGAACACAGTGCCGGGAAAGATCCAGTTCCACTTTTTCAAGCATTTTTTCCATCCCTTTTCCCATGCCCTTTACCATCAGCTTCCCCCCCTTCCACGGATTCAAGGTGCTGCATGCGCCAGTAGAGTCCTTCCATGGCCAGAAGCTCCCCATGGGTGCCGCTTTCCACAATCCTTCCCTTCTGCAGCACAAGAATCCTGTCCGCATGGCGGGCCGTGGACAGGCGGTGGGCAATGAGAAAGGTGGTTCTGCCCCGCATCAGCCGGGAAAGGGCTTCCTGCACCACACCTTCGGATAAGGAATCCACATAGCTTGTGGCCTCATCCAGAATCAGAATCTCCGGATTCCCTGCAAAGGCTCTGGCGATGGAAACCAGTTGCCGCTCTCCGCTGGAAAGGGGTCTGCCATCCTCCTCCAGCACCGTATCCAGCCCTTTGGGAAGCCTTGAAAGGAGCAGCTCACACCCCGCATCTTTAAGCAGAGCCTCCAGTTTTTCGTCGGAGCTGGCATCTGCCCCATGCTGTATGTTTTCCCGAAGGGTGCCTGCAAAAAGAAAGGGATCCTGCATGACCATGGCAAGGCGGCTGCGCCAGGTATGCAGGCAGAGATCCCTCAGATCCACCCCGTTCACAAGGATGCTTCCCGCAACCGGATCCCAGAAACGCACCAGCAGACTGACCATGGATGTCTTGCCTGCCCCCGTCGGCCCCACAATGGCGATGGTCTGCCCGCGCTCTACCCTGAAATCCAGATCCTTTAAAATCAGCACATCTTTTTCATAACCAAAGGAAAGCTTTGAAAAGGTAAGGCTTTCCACGGGTCCGGGATTCACACCGCCCTTTTTCCCTTCAGCACCCATGGGTTCATCCAGAATCTGAAAAAGCCGTTCCGCACTGGAAAAGGCATTCTGAAGGGAATTGTATTTTTCAGCGATATCCCGTACCGGCCTGAAAAACATCCTCAGATAGCTGATATAGGCCACAAGCACCCCTAAGGATATCCCCTCGGATACCACCCGAAGTCCCCCATAATACAGAACCAGAGCCAGTCCAATGGAGCTTAAAACTTCCATGGCAGGCATGAATACGGCAAATATTTTCACCTGCCTCATTCCAGCATCATAATGACTGCGACTGACCCCGGAAAAAACCCTCTCCGTTTCCCTTTCCCAGCCAAAAAGCCGGATCACCGTCATGCCGCCGATGGTTTCGGAAAAACGGGAGTTGATTTCTGCAATGAGAACCCTGAGCTGCCGGAAAGCTTTTCTGGAACTTTTCGCAAAAAATACCGCCGTCAGGATAACAGGGGGCAGAATCATCAGGGTGACCAGCGCAAGGCGGACATCCAGAACAAAAAGCATGATGACAATGCCCAGCACCAGAAAAAAATCCTTGAACACAAAGGTCACCACGGAAGTAAACATCTCACTTAAGTTTTCCACATCGCCTGTCACACGGGTGACCATGCGGCCCAGAGGCGTTTCATGGAAATAGGCGATGGAGAGGCTTCGCAGGTGGGCAAAGATCGCCAGACGGATATCATAAATAATACGCTGCCCGCCCAGCTCCAGCAGCAGGGTATGGGCAAAGGCAATGCTCCCGTGGCAGATGGCCACCGCCAGCATGAGAAGGGCCAGCCAGACAACGCCCTGCCTGTCTGCCTTGCGCAGGGCAAAGGCGGTTTCTCCATCGGCAAGGCTTAAGGCCTCACGATAGACATAAAGCCCTTCCTTTTCCCTGTCGATGGCTTCGGGATAAGCCCTGATAAAGGCTGCCACCAGCGGATTTTCCGGGTCCACGGCAAGGCTTTCACCGGCAAGGGAGGGTGTTGGCAGGATGTGCCGGTCCACGGCCTGTTTGGTAAGCCATGGAATGGCAAGGTCCAGGGCCGTCAGGCCAAAAACCAGAAAAACGGCCAGAGAAAAAACAGCCATGTGGGGACGCATGAAAGGAAAGAGACGGCGGAAAAGGCCCATATCATCCTTTTTGTCCAGAGCCTTTTCCTTAAAAGTCTCCATGGCTATCCTCCATCAGGGCCGCTTCCATGGCCTGAATACGCCATGTTTTTGCATAGTAATCATCACTTTGCATTAAACGCTGATGGTCCCCTGTGGCCCGGATACGACCATTTTCCATCACCACAATGAGATCCGCATGGGATATGGCAGAAAAACGGTGGGATGCCAGAATCCTTGTATTTCCTTCAAGGCTGTCCAGCGCCTCCAGCATTCGTCCTGCGGTCACCGTATCCACCTGACTGACGGGATCATCCAGCAGCAGCAGGGGAGCAGGATTTAATAAGGTTCTGGCCAGAGCCACCCGCTGTTTCTGCCCGCCGGAAAGGGTCACGCCCCTTTCGCCCACAAGGGTTTCCAGTCCCATGGGAAAGGAGGCAAGGGTTTCTTCCAGCTGGGCCGCCCTGCATGCCGCCCCAAGCTTTTTTTCATCCACAGCTCCAAGACCTGCTATGTTATCCCTCAGGGTGCCGGAAAAAATCCAGGGTTCCTGGGGCAGAAAAAGAATCTGACGCCTCAGATCCTCCAGCCGCAGAGAGCTAACATCCCTGCCATCCAGAAGAATTTGCCCGGAATCCGGATCATAGAGCCTTGCCATCAACTGCAAAAGGGCGGTTTTGCCACTGCCCGGCGGCCCCGTAATACCCACCCGGCTTCCCGGAGGAATAACAAGAGAAATATCCGACAAAACCTCAGGCCCTTCCCGGCGGAATCCAAAACAGACATTTTTCAGAACAAGCCCCCCCTCAGAGGATAAAAGGGGCCTTGCATCCGCAGCATCCCTGATCCGGGGCGCTTCACCCATGACGGCAGCAAGGCGTTCAAGGGAGGCCCTCCCCCGTTGAATGAGGTTGGTCATCCAGCCAAGGGCCATCATGGGCCAGGTCAGCAGGCCAAGGTAGGAGAGAAAGGCCACAAAATCCCCCGTGCTGATGCGCCCTTCTATCACCATCCAGCCCCCTGCCCCCACCACAATGGCAAGGGCCAGATTGGTAAAAAGCACCATGGCAGGCATCATGAGACCCGTTGTCCTTGCAAGGGACATGCGGCGGGCAAGGTAATCATCGGATAAACGCCTGAGTCTTGTATCCATCAGTGGTCCCATACCAAAAACCTTCACCACCCTTATGCCGGAAAAGGCTTCTCGGACCATTTCCGTCATGTCTCCAAGGCCTTCCTGAACAGCGGTATAATTTTTGTGCATCCTTGTGCTCATCAGACGTGTGGTGAGGACAATGAAGGGCATGGGAATCAGGGCCAGCAGGGTCAAAGGCCCGCTGATCCAGAGCATGAAACCCACGGCAGCACCGCCCAGCAGGATGGCATCGGTCATGGCAACAATTCCCATACCTGTGGCCATGCGCACATTCATGATGTCACTGGTGGCTCTGGACATGAGATCGCCCGTTCGGTTCTGATCAAAAAAAGGGGCATCCAGCGTCAGAAGGTGGGCATAAAGCCTGTCCCTGAGCCCCCTTTCGATTTTTCTGGACGTACCGATCAGACAATGACGCCAACCATAACGGAAAACCGCAATGAAAAGGGCAAGCACCACCACAGTCAGGCCGTAGCGCAAAAGATCCCCATGCCCGGCCTCACCGGTGGAAAGGCCATCCACCACATGCTTCACCACCCGTGGAATCCAGAGCTGCAGGCCGTTCACCATCAGAAGAAATAAAAAACCAGCAAGGAACAGGTGGCGGTTTTCCACAATGTGGGGACGTAAAAGTGCATAGGGTTTCATGGACGTTTCTCTCATTTTGCAAGCTGCACTGCCTGTTTTTATCCGTTTTCCTCCGAATAAAAACGGCTGCCTTCCTTCTCCATGGCACCATGCACCCCAGTGCCCTGCAGGTCAAGATGAACTTTTTGCCGTCATCCTTCCTTGTATACCCGGATGGCATGAATTATATTAAGCGCATTTCAGCGAAGAGTCATTGCAACCCTCTGCCCCGGCAGATTATTTTTTAGGAACATAGCCACCATGCCCGAATCACGACCCACACCCCGGCAGATTTTCGACAGCCTGACGTCAGAAGATATCAGCGCCACAGGTCTTCTGCGGCAAATTGCAAACTGGCTTAGACCCGGACCCGACGAAAGCATAGAAGCTGTGTGCCAGCGCATCGATCTTCTGGAAAAAGCCCTTGAAGAAAATCCGGATGCCAGCGATGCCATTGCCCGCATTCTGCAGGACTGGCTGGGTACAGCCAATTATTTTCTCGCCTTTGCCGTTCTGGGGCTCTTTCCCCGTCAGGGATTTCTCCGGGAACTGGGCAGAAGGTTCTACGAACATATCAACCCGTCTCCCTTAAATCCGAACAGCCTCTCCGATGCCCTGCCCCTGATTTTCAACAAAAAAACGGACCCCCAGTGGGTGAATGAGCTGTCCGATGAAAGCTGGATGAAGCTTTTCAGAATCCTTTGGAATGCGGAAAGCGGAGATGCACCTAAACTTTTATGGAAAACCATCAGCGAGCTGCTCTATGCCCTTGAAATGCTTTCCATATGGGTGGCAGGCGAGGAGCTGGAAGCCGACCTTGTCCGGCTGGAACCGCGCATCGTTTCAAGGGACTCGGCCTTTGTGGCCCTGCAGCGGGAAGTTTCCCGCTACTCCCGCTGCTACGAGGCATGGATATCGGGAGAAAAGAGTACACTGGAAGATGACGCCCATGCCCGGGTACTTCTGGAGCAGTGCATGGATGCTGTGACGGCTTTCCGCAAAAAATCCGTGACAAAGGGAACCAGCATTCCCCTTTCCTACCTTCTGGAGCGGCTGGATCAGACCCTGAAAAGAATTCAGGACATTCTCAACATCCTGGATCCCAAAGATCCGGTCAGTGCAAGGCAGACCGCCATTCCCCTTTTCAAGGAACTGGTGAGGGCCAGCAGGCAGCGCCGCAGTGTCCGTGCCCTCTTCCAGCGCAATCTCAGGCTGCTTTCCCGGAGCATCACAGAAAACACCAGTGACCACGGGGAACACTATATAACAGGCAACCGCAAAGAATACCTTGCCATGCTGCGCTCCGGTGCCGGTGGCGGCATCGTCATCGCCCTGATGGCCCTCATCAAAATCCGCATCATGGCCATGGCATTGAATCCTTTTCCTGAAACCGTCCTTGTGAGCCTCAATTATGGCCTCGGCTTTATGCTCATCCACATTCTGCACTTTACCGTTGCCACCAAACAGCCTGCCATGACGGCAGCCCGGCTGGCAGAGGCCGTGCAGCAGGGCGAACATGGAGGAGCCAATCCGAAAATGATTGCCGACCTCCTGATACGGGTATGCCGGTCCCAGTTCATCGCCATTGTGGGCAACGTGAGTGTGGCCCTTTCCCTGGCCTTCGGCATCGGCTGGGCCTTCAACCTTTTCTGGGGAACACCCATCCTCAGCCAGCAGGCGTCAGAATACCAGATCTATGAGCTCAAGCCCTTTGAAAGCCTTGCCCTGCTCCACGCCTGCATTGCGGGGGTCTGGCTTTTTGTCGCCGGTCTTACGGCAGGCTTTTTTGACAACCGGGCGGCCTATATCGGACTCAGTGCCCGCCTTAAAAACCATCCCCTTCTCCGCCGTCTGCTGCCCCCAGGGGCAAGGGAAAAGTTTGCTGACTATATGCACGAAAACTACGGCGCCCTTGTGGGAAATTTTTTCTTTGGCATTCTTCTGGGCAGCACGGCCTATATCGGACTTCTGCTGGGACTGCCCTTAGGCATCCGCCATGTGGCCTTTGCATCGGGCAATCTCGGTTATGCCATGTCCTTTTCTTTTCCGGGATTTCCCCTTTTTTGCCTCTACTTCCTTTTTGTCTGCCTCATTTCCTTCTGCAATCTCTGGGTCAGTTTCGGTCTGGCCCTTTCCGTGGCACTGAAAGCCAGGGATACAAAAATAAAAAGTTTTCCCAAGGTTTTATCCGCTCTGGGCCAGCAGGTGAAAGCTGCACCCTTTTCCCTTTTGTTTCCACCGGCGGATCCCATAAAGAAAGACCCTGAAAAAACAGAAAAATCCTTAAACGGCCAAACCAAAGAACAGGAAAAAAACCAGACTGGTTAACTTTTATTAAAAAACCATTAAAACAGCACTTGTTTTTTTCCCATGAATGCCTTACTGTGTAATCAAGCTTTTTGGCTTTTTAAATAAAGCCGGATGCCCTTAGTCATTTAAAGAAAGGAGCAACCATGGAAAAAAGCACAAGACAGGCAGAACGCAGACATCACAGGGCCAGAGTAAGAAGAAAAAGAATGGATGTGGTGGCCCACTGGAAGGCAGGAAACCCACGGGCCCACGGCGTAGCTGTAGAAACCCCCACAGCCGTTGCCGGATACAAGGAAAAAGTGCCAAGCCTTCAGGCCCTGCGGTATAAAAACTGGAGAAAAGTCGCCAGAGAAGCCTGGGATCTGAGTTTTGGTCAGGGCAACCGGACAGTCATCTTCCACTAAAAAACATGGAGAAGAGACAGCTGAAAAAGTTTTCTGATGCTGCCTGATCCATCTGAAGCATAAAAAGTTAAAGGAATCCCGGCTTTCGGGATTCCTTTTTTTATGGGGATTCTAAAGATAAATTCTAGCGTGTCAGGGTCACCCTGCCCTGCTGTGCCGTTTTAAAGGGAATACTTTTCAATGCAGGCAGGCTGCTTCCCATCTCGCTCTCAAAGCCGAAACGATAATCCAGCTCCCCACTCCGGCGCAGTACATTGTAGAGGGCAAGCCCCGCCTCGCTGAATGAAAGGCGCAGGGGAATTTCCAGCTCCCCTTCCACACCGGCATCCCATGCCAGTTTCCGGTCCACCTGACCTCCTGCAACGGGGCTGCCATTCAGAACCAGTGAATAGGAAAACTGTTCCAGCATCAGAGTAAAGTTGTTGGGATTTTGAATAGCCAGCCGCAGCTTCATTTCAGCACCACCAAGGGTTAAATGCTCAAGACTCATGCCCACGACACGGATACCCGGAAATTCGGGAACGGGTATTTCCGTCTCCGCACTCAGGGGTACCCGTATCATCCCTGCCACAGGAATCTCAAAGCGCATCCCCCCTGCAAAGCGGCAGGTGACACTTTGCATATCTTTGAAATTCTGCAAAAGCTTAGCCAGCTCTCCGAATTCCAGTTCCAGCGGCAATATGAGCTTGCGGCGCTGCCCCGCATCCAGACGGGTACCTTCGGTCTGCTCACCGGAAAGCACCCTTGCTTCCTGAATGTCAAGGGAGTAGTCCAGGGCCCCCAGATGAATGCTGTATGGATTGGGGTTAAAGACCTCCATCTCCAGACCAAGACTTGCACCCTGCATGGTAAGACCCGTCAGACGCATATCCGTAACCCGGGCCTCGGGCTGCTGCCAGACCCCAGTATCCTGCAACAGGGCACAACCGGATACGGAAAGCATCACAAAACCAGCAACAACCATGTATTTAAAGACTTGCTTTTTCAAAATTATTTCTCCTTACAGGAGTCTAAGTCCCTTAAGTGCCGGAGACATCACAGCCCGGTGGTCCGGGGGATATCCTGATAAAGGGCGGCCTTTCAAGGAATATTTTCAAGGGCAAAATCCCAGTTGATGAGCTTCTCAAGAACAGCTTTCACATAATCCGGTCTTCTGTTCTGATAATCCAGATAATAGGCATGTTCCCATACATCAAGGGTCAGAAGAGGTTTGAGACCTGTAGTCAGCGGAAGATCCGCATTGGCTGTTTTGACGACCTTCAGGCTCTCCCCGTCCAGTACCAGCCAGGTCCATCCGCTGCCAAACTGTGTAAGGGCTGCTGCGGAAAATACCGTTTTACAGGTATTCACACTGCCAAATTCCGCTTCCATTTTCTCCTTCAATGCTGCAGGGGGTTCGCCCCCGCCTCCGGGCCTGAGGCTTTTCCAGTAAAAGGTATGGTTCCATATCTGGGCGGCATTGTTGAAAATACCGGCTTTGTCTGCCTTGCCGGATGTTGCTCTGATAATGTCTTCCAAAGACATATCAGCATATTCCGTACCGGCAATGTGCCTGTTCAGATTATCCACATAGGCCCTGTGGTGTTTTCCGTAATGAAATCCAATGGTGCTGGCTGTAATCACCGGATCCAGTGCATTGTCAGCATAGGGAAGGGCGGGCAGGGTGTGGGGGGATACCTGCTGATTCATGGAAACCTCCTTTTTGGATTTAATAATTCTGTAAAATTTCAGACTCATGAATACCATGGACCCATAAAAAGGCAATCTGATTACTACCGTCTTTCAGCCATACAAACCTTCATCATGGAAATTACATGACCAGATTTTACGCATGTTAGCGGGCACCCGTAAAGGGTGCCCCTACACAAAACGGGGTCGTAAAAACCATTCGTAGGGGCAGGCCTTGCGCCTGCCCGTATTAAAGCCCGCACCATAGGCCTGGCAACAACCTGACCTGCAGGCTGTGGCTGAGTCAGGGTAGTAATCAGAAAAGGTAAAGCCTGTACCGGGCCAGAGCAAAGGATTTTTCACCAAACTGAATGCGCCCTAAAGGGGCTGCTGCTCCTTCAAGGCTTTGACGGCACCTGCAATTCCGATGACCACCAGACGGTCTCCGCCCAGAAGATGCTCTTCGGGCTGAATGGTAGTTATCCTCTGCCCTCTCCGCAGAATACCCAGCAGGGTAACGCCATACTTCTGCCTGAAACGGATCTCGCCGGGAGATTTTCCGGAAAGAGCCGAATTCTCGGCAACCAGCACCTCAGCAATTTCAAAATGATCAATGCCTTCGGAACCTTTTTGCTTTTCAAGCTGATTGAGTACCCTGCCCGCATCCTTAAGACCGGCCGGTGGCCCCACAATGAGCAGCCGGTCTCCCGGAAAAATCCTGAAATCGGGACCGGGATCATAGTGAACACTGCCTCCCCGGCTTACGGCCAGAATGGAAACCCCGGTTAAGGCCCTTAGGGGGATATTCTTGATCCTCTGCCCTGCTGCCGTGGCATCGGACTGAATCCGCACTTCAAGAAAGGAAACGGGCCAGTCAATATTTTCCGGAAGAAAGTCCATGGCATAGGTCAGGGCATCCGCAGCCTGCTCCGTTGCGTCCATATACGGGCGGAAAACCAGATGCGCTCCGGCCTTTTCAAAATCCATAGCTTCGTCCGCATCGGTAGCTGTCAGGGCCAGCTTCCCCCCATATCCTGCACCTGCCAGATTCTGCGCCAGAGTCAGGTTCATTTCCCTTGACCGGACCGTACTGATCACCCACCGGGTTTTATGCAGGGGCAGATGTTCATGGATATCCGGGTCCGCCATATCCCCATAAAGCACAGAAACTCCGCGATCCCGCCATCTGTCCAGGGCTGCGGGATCAAAGTCCACGCCCAGCACCGTTTTTTCCCTCCTCAGAAGATAATCCGCAAGACCACTGCCGTAATTGCCAAGCCCCACAAGAATCACATCCAGATCTTCCGTACGATTTTCCGTATCCGCAGCGGCTTCTCTGTAGGGTATGGATCTTTCAAATATTCTCAGGGATTCAGACAGAAAATTATAAAGCTGGCTGGAATAAAGGATCATGTAAGTGGATAAAAATATGGTTATAACCCCCACAAGGGTTATCAATCCTACGGTTTCATTGGTAATATGGCCAATGCTCAGGCCAAGGGCCGCCACAATCAGAGAAAACTCGCTGATCTGCGCCACGGTGAGACCCGCCAGAAGCCCCGTACGCCGCCGATATCCCATAAAACCCATGATCATCAAAACAATCAAAGGATTACCTATAAGAACAAAGATGGAAAAAACAATGGCAGGCCCAATCTGTGATCCTACTGTGGACCAGTCCAGGCGCGCACCCAGATCAATGAAAAAGAACAGAAGCAAAAAGTCCCTCAGACTGGTAAGCCTGGCTCCGATGGAATCCCTGTATTCCGTGGGCGCCAGCGAAATACCGGCCAGAAATGCCCCCACCTCTTTACTGAATCCGAGAATTTCGCTGGCCGCTCCCAGAAAAACCGCCCATGCAATGGCAAAAAGGGTAAGCATCTCAAGGGAATAGGCAAGGCGTTTCACAAGACCCGGAAGAATGAACTTCATGACAAGGGCCACACAGCCCAACAGACCAAACCCCTTGATAAAAATCACAAGGGTGGAAATCCATAGATTATCCCCATCGCTGCCTGCCGAAGAACCAAAGGTTGTCAGGACAACGAGAGCCAGTATGGCGGCGATATCCTGAATAATCAGAAAACCAATAGCTATCTGACCGTGGAGGGAATCAATTTCCTTTTTATCGGAAAGAAGCTTGACAATGATGATGGTGCTGGAAAAGGTAAGGGCCACAGCCACATAGGCTGCATGGAGCCAGTTCATCCCCATGGCCATGGCAATGATAAAACCCACAAGGGATGTAAAGACAATCTGCCCCAGACCCGTTGCCAGAGCCACAGGCCCGGTTGTGCGTATCAGGTGCAGATCCAGCTTCAGGCCAACAATAAAAAGCAGAAGTGCAATGCCGATTTCTGCAAGAAGGTCAATCTGCTCATAGCTGTGTATGATGCCCAGCATGGACGGGCCAGCAATAATACCCGTTGCCAGAAACATGATGATCAAGGGCTGGCGCAGCTTCTGACCAATGATGCCAATGACTGTGGCAAGACTCAGAATGGCTGCAATTTCTACAAAGGCACTTCCCTGAAACATGATTGATCTTTTCCTTTATCCATGGGGCATCATACATTAAAACAGCTCATAAAACCTGCATTAAAACAGCTCATAAAACCTGAAAGCCCCTGTTCAAACCAGATCCTTCAGGTAATTTTTGACATCTGCAATCTGAATCTCACCAAAATGAAAGACAGAAGCCGCAAGCAGAATGGTAGCCCCCGCTTCCACGGCCTCACGGAAATGTTCCAGCTTTCCTGCACCGCCTGAAGCAACAATTTCCGCAGAAACAGCCCCTTTCATGGCACGGATTACCGGCAGGTCATACCCTGTCTTTGCCCCGTCTCCGGCCTTGCTGGTGGGAAGAATCACAGGCACACCATAAGCGTCCACCCGCTTTGCCCATTCCACCGCATCCGTACCCGTGGCGGTACGGCCCCCATTGATATACACCTCATAACCCGAAGGCATGGAAGGATTCTTATCCACGTCAATGGCAACGGTCAGCCTTTGGGCACCAATGGCCCGGATCAGATCCGGAATCAGGTCCGGATTCTTAAAGGCTGCACTGCTGACGGAAATTCTGTCTGCTCCGGCCTTCATTACGGCCTCTGCGGAAGCAGCATCCGTTATTCCCCCTCCCACGGTAAAGGGAACGGTGGTGACGGCGGCAACACGGCTGACCACATCCAGCATGGTTTCCCTGCCTTCCACCGTGGCTGTGATATCCAGAAGTGCCAGCTCATCGGCACCGTTTTCGCAATAAGCTCTGGCGCAGGCTACGGGATCTCCCGCATCTTTGATATCCACAAAATGAACACCCTTCACCACACGGCCATTCTGCATGTCCAGACAGGGCATGATACGAATTTTCTGCGTCATTCTTATTTTTCTCCCATAGTATTGAATAAGATTCATTTTCGCAACTTCTGCTGTAAAAACATTCATGAATCGAGGGCTTTCCGGACACTGGCGGCCATTTCTTTCATGGAAAAAGGCTTCTGTATAAAGTGAACCCCCTCATCCAGCACACCATTTTCTGCAATATAATTGGCCGTATAACCGGACATAAACATGCACTTCATACCGGGGTAGCGGGAGCGCAGTTCAGAAGCAAGATCCCAGCCATTCATCTCCGGCATCACCACATCCGTCAGCAGAAGATCTATTCCTGAGTGGTGCTCCGCCGCAAGGCGCAGGGCCTCAGCGGGCAAACCCGCCTCCAGTACCTTATACCCCTGACGCTCAAGCATAATCCTTGCCATTTTCAGCAAAGCAGGTTCATCTTCCACCAGAAGTATGGTTTCGCCATTTCTGTTTTCTTCCCTCATTTTCCGGCCTGCCGGTACATCTTCTTCATCGGGGTGACGGGGAAGATAAATGCGGAAAGAGGTTCCATCGCCGGGTTCACTGTAAACATGGATAAAGCCCTTATTCTGTTTTACGATACCATACACCATGGCAAGCCCGAGGCCGCAGCCCTTTGCCACATCTTTGGTTGTGAAAAAAGGTTCAAACAGATGTAAAAGCATCTCCTGTTCCATGCCACAGCCATCGTCACTGACCGCCAGCATCACGTAATCGCCGGGAATGAAATCCGCATGCCTTGTACGGACATCCTCATCAAACAGCACGCAAGCCGTCTCGATGATCACCCTGCCCGCACCTGTGATGGCATCCCTTGCATTGGTACACAGGTGCACCAGAATCTGGTCGAGCTGGGAAGGATCCACCTTTACCCTTGCGGGTTTTTCAGCAGGACACCATGAAAGCCTGATGTTTTCTCCCATCAGCCGCTGAAGCATGTGAAACATGTCCGCCACAAAGGCGTTCATGTCCACAACCCTGGGGGATGCGGGCTGCCTTCGGGCAAAGGCCAGAAGCTGTTTTGTGATATCCGCCGAGCGGCCGGCAGCCTTATGGATACTCTGCAGATGCGAATACAGGGTATCCGATGGCCCAAGCTGATCCATGGCAAGCTCCGCATGACCGATGATCAGCCCCAGCATATTGTTGTAATCATGGGCCACTCCCCCTGCCATCCGTCCGATGGATTCCATCCTTTTGGACTGATGCAGTTGCTCCTGCAGGGTTTCCCGTTCTTTCTGCGCCTGCACCTGTGCCGAAATATCCCGGATAATCCCAAAAAATCCCAAAAGCTCCCCGTCCGGCTTACGAAGGGAGGCCACCCGTGTTTCCGAAGGAAAAATTTCCCCATTTTTTCTCAAATGATTCAATTCTTTTACAAAGTGAAGTTTTTCCCCGTTTTCTTCCATCATCTGGCCCACATGAAGAAAATCCTCTTCATTTTCATAAAGGAATCTCGACTTTCTGCCCCTGATTTCCTCCGTGGAGTATCCGAAAAGCCTTGTGAAAGCCCCGTTTGCATCTATGATTGTACGGCTGGCATCCACCACAACAATGGCATCCTGTATGCACTCAAAAAGACCATGATATCTGGCCTCACTTTCCTGAAGCTTCGTCAGCACCCTTTCCTGCTCAAAGAGTGCATTGGAAAAACGTATGCCGGAGAAACTTAAAGAAGCAATCATCTCCGCAAGCCTGACACAAAACCCCATGGCCCCGTGGATGGCTTCCTTTTTCCAGCGGGGAACCCGCCCAATGGCTTCAAGATATGCCTTTTCATCAAAACCGTACTTGCGGGCCTGCTCCCGGAAAAAATAAGGGTCCACCACATCCTCTTCATAGAAAAACTGACCCAGATAAAGATTTCCAAGATGCCTGCCTTCCACCTCTATGGGTGTAACCATATCCCAGAGATGATTTTTACACCTGTAGGCCTTAAAACTGCCCGAGGAGACATTTCCAGCCAGAAACAGATCGCTTTCCTGACAGTTTTTCAGGGTTTCAGGATGCACCCTGTGGAATTTCCTGCAAACATCCTGCCACCCGAAGGAAAGAAGGATTTTGCCTGATATATCAAGAATGGCACCCCCGATGCCCGTCACCCGGTGAAATTCATCCATCATGGACTGAAGGGTCTGCTGATCACAAAGAACATCACTGAGGGTCAGGGTATCCATATCTTTTTTATCCATGGCATTTTCCAGATTGCGTGGCCTCAAATCAGGGCCGGATTCAATTTTGAATGGTCAGTAAAATACCCATATGAGGTATCACAGGGTCATACCACTGGCAACAGTCTGCTTTTAAAAAAGGCTTTCCTTGCCAAAAAAAGCGTCTGGGGCTATAAAAAGCCACCAGCGATCAGGGGTTCTGGCACAGATGATCTGGAAAAAGCCTGAATACAGAACCCATCCATGTCCAACTTCCGGCCCTGTCCGGGTACCCTGTTGAGGTTTTCCTTGCATTACTCCTGCGTTGACATAAAAGCCATTGCCTATGAGCTGCCTTCCCATGTGCTGACTTCCGAAGATATTGAGGAACGTCTTGCCCCCCTCTACCAAAAACTCCACATCCGGCCGGGTCAACTGGAAGCCCTTACCGGGGTAAAGGAACGCAGGCAGTGGGAAAGGGGGATGCCCCTTTCAGAAGGTGCCATTGCCGCAGGCAGGAAAGCGCTGGATCTTGCTGCCATGAAACCGGAAGACATAGATATGCTCATTTACGGAGCCGTATGCCGGGAAAATCTGGAACCTGCCACGGCCTGCGCCGTTGCCTGCGGCCTCGGCCTGCCGGACCATGCCCATCTCTTTGACCTTTCCAACGCCTGCCTTGGTATGATGAATGGTCTTCTCCTCATCGCCGATGCCATTGAATCAGGCCGCATCCGAAGGGGCATGGTGGTGGCCTGTGAATCCTCAAGACAGATCATGGACATCACCATGGATGCCATGCTGGCCCAACCCACCATGGCATCCTTCACAAAAGGCCTTGCCACCCTCACCGGAGGCTCCGGCGCAGCAGCCATTGTCCTTGGCAGAAAGGACGAGGGGAACCGGGGCCATGCCCTGCTGGGCAGCGTTTTAAAAAATAAACATGCCTGCCATGATCTCTGCGTCTGGGGGCCAGACACGGGCATACCCGCATCCGCTCCCATGGCAATGCGAACCGATGCTGCAGCCGTGCTTCGCCACGGGGTTGAGCTGGGCAGGGAAACCTTCCAGCTTTTTCTTGAAGAGACGGGCATGGGGGAAAAGGATCTGGATCGCATCATCTGTCATCAGGTGGGAGCCGCCCACAGGGAAACCATCCTTTCTGCCATGGGCATTCCCATGGAAAAGGATTATGCCACCTTCCCTTTTCTGGGGAACATGGGCACCGTTTCCCTGCCCATCACCGCCGCCGCAGCCTTTGAACAGGGATTCCTTCAGCCCGGTCACAGGGTGGGCTTTTTCGGCATTGGCTCCGGACTCAACTGCCTGCTGCTGGGTCTGGACTGGTAATCCTTGTCAATCAAAAGAATGAGAACCCTTCATACCTTCCCCGCCAAAAACACCCCAAAGAACTAGTACTTTCATTCATCCATTTTTACAAAAAATCCATCCTTCAGCGGATTGCGTTCAATGCTTAAATCCCATAGTGTTCATCTAACATTAAAGAAAATAGCAATACATGAACATAATCCCAAAAGGATGGACTCTCCATGCTGAAAAACAGACAAACCGGAAAACCGGGCTGGAAACTCCTTACGGTTTTTTTAATGCTGGCATGTTTCTGCGCCCATGCAGGCCATACGGATATCCCACATTCTGCCCCAGAAATAGAAATGGAAAAAGCAGAAATTCCATACACAGAAAATCTGGGCACACAGGATGAGGCCATGGAAGCCCTTATTTTAGAATATACATCCATTCGCGACAGAAGACCGGAAAACAGCTTTTACCTCGACATGGGTGCTGCCCATTCCGCCTCCCACATCGTAACCATTCAGGAGGGAATGGAAAACACCATCCTTGCCCGGCAGACCGGCACCGGCATCCTGTATGTTCACCAGTATGGAAACAGCAATTATGCAGAAATCCTTCACGAAAGCGGTATTCATATGGTGCATCAGCTTGGAGACAGCAATTATCTCCAGTGGCATCAATCCGGTAATACCAACATGAGAATCACCCAGACAGACGGTGCCCGAGCCATAATAAGGAATGATGCGGATTGATGACAAGACACATGGAAGACCCAGCGATTTTCCAAAAGAAAATCCTAAGAAACCATAAAAACAAAGCTTTAGACAAGAGATATTAAAAAAAAAACACCCAAACCCAAAAAGGAAGAAAACGAATGAAAAAAAAATTTGCCATCCTCGTCATCAGTGCTGCCATGACCATGGCCACCTACGGAACAGTTATGGCCGGGGACGAAAATGTCCAGATCACACAAACCGGGGACAAGCACATTTCTGATGTTACCCAAACAGGCCTGAATACAGGAATAATTAATCAAGAAGGCATTGCCAATGAAACAGAGCTGACCCAGGATGGAAATGGAAATATTGCCACTATTCGTCAGGTACAGACAGGGGAAAATTCTACAATCAGAACAGGAATGCTTACCGGCGCAGTACACGCAACATTAACTCCAGCAAATGGGAACACAGCCAGTGCCACCCAAAGAGGTGAAAATAACAGGATTGACACTAAACAGACCGGGAGTGCAAACACTGCGGCCATAAATCAAGAGGGTAAAAACAATAGTGTAACAACCCTACAAACCCAGACAGGTTATACGGAAGAGAGCACAACCTCAGGCTTGATCAGAACAACAACCAAAAACACAAAGCCCGGCAATGAAATAGAAACCGGCCAGACTGGCAAGGATAACGAAATCACTGCCACACAGGTCGGCAGCAAAAACATAGCAACAATCACCCAAGATGGGGACAACAATGCTGCTGAATTGATCCAGGATGGTGACAACAATACTTTCACCTCTCTTCAGGATGGTAATAACAACCTTATCAAAGCGACCCAAAACAATATAAACAACACCGCCAAAATCACCCAAGAGGGAAACAGTAATACCGCTGAATTGGGCCAGGATGGTGAAAAAAATACGTTCACCTCTCTTCAGGATGGTAATGCCAACATTATCAAAGCCGCCCAAAAAAATATAAACAACACCGCCGATATCACCCAAGAGGGAAACAGAAATACCGCTGAATTGGGCCAGGATGGTGAAAAAAATACGTTCACCTCTCTTCAGGATGGTAATGCCAACATTATCAAAGCCGCCCAAAAAAATATAAACAACACCGCCGATATCACCCAAGAGGGAAACAGAAATACCGCTGAATTGGTTCAGTCCGGAAACAATAACAAATTCACTTCCACTCAGACAGGCATCAGCAACGAGATAGATGCCACACAATCAGGCCACAGTAACAAAGCAACAATCATACAGACCGTGGAAGGCCTCTTCAATGGCCGCAATACTGCGACCCTGCTTCAGTCCGGAGATGAAAACGAATTCACTTCCACACAGACAGGTGTTTTTAACATCATAAATGCTGAACAATCAGGCTCCAATAACATGGCAAGACTCACGCAGACCGAGGGATTCCTCAATGCCGGCAATACTGCGACCCTGCTTCAGTCCGGAAATGACAACACCTTTACTTCCACACAGACAGGCATCAGCAACAAGATAGATGCCACGCAATCAGGCAACAGTAACAAAGCAACAATCACCCAGACCGTGGAAGGCCTCTTCAATGTCGGCAATACTGCGACCCTGCTTCAGTCCGGCAATAACCACACAGCGGATATTAACCAGAACGGCTTCAATAACAGTGTCAATCTTCAGCAGGATGCAGACGGCGGTGAAGCGAAAATTACTCAAACGGGATCACGCAACAAGGTCACAGGAATCAACACTGATGCTGCCCTTGCCAACGGTACTCTTGATGTCTTCCAAAATGGCGAAGCCAACATCCTGAACCTGAATCAGGATAACGCCAATGCAGGTGCCTGGATTGTTTCTAAGGGCAATGCCAACTTCGTCAACCTTACCCAGCTTGGCAACCTTGCCCACACCGCCAGTATCAACCAGATCGGAAACAGCAATACAGCAACGGTTGTTCAGCAGCAGTAAAAAGGATAAGAACTTCCTTATCCTTCATGCAGCAAAGGTCCCGGCAGACAGGCTCCCTGCCGGGACCACTTTATTCATGGCAGATTTTTATCAACCTTCGGCGTAAATTGGAAAAATAATATTTTTCAGCTTGAATTCATCGACTAAAAAAAATATATAAAGTGCATTCACTTTTTTGGGCTGAGGCCAAAGCACCCCTTAACGCCCGACCCATAAGAAAGCCGCAACCATGTTTCCCATGGGATTAACCAATAAAATAAAGATCTTTTGCGCGATCAGCCTTTTCATTTTCTGGTTTATACCCTGCGCCTCCCCACAGGATGTGGAGCTGGATAATCTCATCATCCAGAAAACCATGACGCCAAGGGGACATGAGTTTTACCGCCTGTTCTCTTCCCGTTGGAACCAGAGCCTGGGAACGGATCTGGGATGGCTCCTTGTGCAGGAAAGGGCCAGCGCCAGATGGGGTTCACAAATTTTTATCCATATCAATGACAGACCCATTTACAGGCTTCAGCTCAGCCCGAGGAATCAGGCACTGACAGAAGATGCAGATAAAGCTGTGCAGGCTGTACAGATGATTCTTTTGCGTATGCAGATGGAAGAAAGCTCCGGGAACTCGCCAGATCTTGTGGGAAATGGTTACTGACCCTGATAAAAATGGCTACTGACCCTGATAAAAATGGCTACTGACCCTGATATATCAAAGGATTTACAATGATTAAAAAACGACATTTTTCAATCTTTTCCCTTTTATTTCTTTTTGCAGGAAGCAGTCTTGCAACGGAACTGGTTTATACCCCCATAAGCCCCTCCTTTGGAGGAAACCCCATGAACGCAACTTTTCTTTTGACCATGGCAGAAAAACAAAATGACACCAAAGCACCCCCGACACCACGCAGAGATCCTCTGGAAGACTTTGAGGCGAACCTAAACCGTATGGTTCTCAATCAGTTAAGCCGTAAAATCGTCAACATGGCCTTTGGCGGATACAATGATGATCTTGCCGGTGGAACCTATCACTTCGGACAATACGAAATTGACATCACCATCATGGAAGGCCAGAGCATCGGCGTCAGTATCATCGACAGTCTCACGGGAGGGACCACCAAAGTTGAGGTACCCTATTACGGAGATATGCAGAATCCGGGAGACTGGTAGCTCGATGGAACATACAATCAAAATGTCACCCATAATTTTCATCAGAATTATTTCAGTATGCATACTTCTACTGCTGCTGCAGGGCTGTGGCATAAAGGGCCCTAAAACAAGTCCCATGAGCCTTGCCACACTGGGATATGAAACACCTTCCGGAAAAATACTCAGGCAACTTCCAGAACCCAAGGGGAAAATTACCGTCGCCGTCTATAATTTCAGGGATCAGACAGGACAATACAAGCATCATCCCACCACATCGTCCTTTTCAACTGCTGTCACGCAGGGGGCCACCACCATGATGGTGGAATCCCTTCTGGCATCAGGCTGGTTCGTTCCGGTGGAAAGGGAAGGCCTCAACGACCTCCTGACCGAAAGAAAAATCATCCGGGCCAACATCGCCAATCCGGGAAGTGGCAATGACATTCCCAACCTCCTCCATGCACCGCTGATTCTTGAAGGCGGAATTGTGGCCTATGAAACCAATGTTTCCACAGGAGGAATGGGGGCCAAATACTTTGGAGTCGGTGGTTCAACCCAGTACAGAAAAGATCAGGTAACCCTTTACCTCAGGGCAGTGGATGTAATGCAGGGAAAAATTCTCCATTCCGTGTCCACATCCAAATCCATCCTTTCCATGGAAGTCATGGCTGGTATTTTCCGTTATGTGGATTACAGAAAACTCCTGGAAGCTGAAGCTGGGTATACCACCAATGAACCGCCCCAGCTGTGCGTACTGGAAGCCATTGAAAAAGCTTTGCTGGCCATGATTGTAGATGGAATTATTTCAGGATTGTGGGAGCTTAAAAATTATGAAGATATTAATAACCCCATTATATATAATTACCTGAGAGAAAAATATGGCAGAAAAGAAGCACGCGCCACTATTGCCCGTTACAAACAACGGTACATCATAAAAATGGATGTTAAGGGATGAAAATGGAACTGATGATTTTAAGCCTGAGCCTTGTCATTATCTGCACCATGAACGCATGGGCATTTCGTAAGGATGAAATCCAAAGCAAGGCAACAATCCATATGGAGTCTACGCATAACGGCATTTCTGTATCTGCAAAAGCCATGGTACAGGAAACCGGAATTTATGAATACATCCTCACTTCCTCAAAAAAGGGGAACACTGGCAATGTTCAAAGTTCTCAAAAAGGGAAAAAACATATTTTTAAAAATGAAGAAACGGTGCTGACAACCATCCAGCTCTCCTGTGCTGAAGAAGATTACTGGAGCTTTCGGCTTATCATCATGCAAAACGACATCATTATGGCAGACATCACCCGAAGCAACAGGTAATTTTACATTCCATTGCCGTCTGCACTGATCAAAAAACAAAGAATCAAATACAGAGGTATTCCATGTTTCTTGCGGAAATGGACAAAACAAGTGCTTCCGTTTCAACCAAAGTCTCTCAGATAATAGCAGTTATTATAAGTCCGCTGGAACTTCAAAGTGAACTTATCAGTGAAAAAATCCTACAGGTCATGGGTCATGCAACCCTTATTATTTCGAAACCTTCATCTAAAAAAATCCGCCCATATCTGGATCATACACTGGTCTTTCTGATAGATTGCCATCGCATGGATTTTCAGGAAATTATGCTCCATCTCGCCTCCACCAATGAGGCTATCAGTGAATTTTACCCCACAAAATACTGGGCTTCATTCAATCTTCGCACCGATCTGCAGGGATTTATTGAAAAGGAACTGATGCAGGCAGGATGTAAGGGAGTTTTTTTTGAAAAGGATGGTATCGAATATTTCATCAAAGGAATTCAGGATATTTTGAAAGGTAACCTCTGGTTCTCCCGCCAGGCCATGAATGATGCCCTCACCACAACAAGATTACCGACTCCAGTTTTTGAAGAAAAGCGTATTACAAAACGAGAAAAAGACATACTGATTCGCCTCATAGCCGGAGAGTCCAATCAGAAGATTGCAGAAGGTATGGGGATCAGTATTCACACCGTAAAAAGCCACCTCCACAGTGTTTATAAAAAAATTGGTGTTACAAGCCGAATTAAGGCTGCAAACTGGGGTGCTAAAAATTTTTCTTTGCTTTAAAAGAAACATCCTTAGTATTTAAAATATATATTCAATTAAAAAACTTAGAACAAAATTTTTATCCATCACTGCTCGAAACAAATTTGAACCCAGTAACAAGTTGTTCCCCGACAGAACGACGCAACAGTGCGCAGAGTTGCTTCTGAGAAAAACTACGTGCTGCTTTATTATTCCATCCTTTAGGCTTTCATTGCTCTTTATTAAGATAGCTCATGCATAAAATATCTTTCACACCTACCTTCTGATTCCCGTCGAAATCCAACCCGTTTTCCAAACGCATCTCCTCTGAGTATAAAAAATGCAAAAATATGCCACAGATCTTTTTTTAACATAGTGTGGTAAGAACTGCCTTGAAAGATATTATTATTGGCTGTACTTTCTCCTTTGAACAGTGGCTTTTTGATTCCAGGCCATTATTCTTTATGTGTCGGCTTCTTTATCTGCCTATTAATTTTCATTCCATGAAAAAACAACTGAATCCATGACCAGTCAGCCATAAACCAATTAAAATACATCCGAAACAGCTCTCCGATGGGACGGATACTTATAAGGATCTCAATGCCCCGGCCAAACGAAAAACTACCTTTTCCTTTCCCCTTTCAGTCAAAATATATTCAAATCAACAACCATGCCATGCATTATATTGATGAGGGTAAAGGCTCCCTTGTCCTCTGTATCCACGGCAACCCCACCTGGAGCTTTTACTTCAGAAATGTCATAAATTCCCTGTCACCGAATTTTCGTGTGCTGGCTCCGGATCACATGGGCATGGGCCTTTCCGCAAAACCCCAAGCTGACCCATACCCCCACACCCTCATGCAGCGGGTTATGGACATGGAAGCCTTCCTTGATGCCGTGGCACCGAAAGAGCCCTTTCATCTGATCGTCCATGACTGGGGTGGAATGATCGGCACCCTTCTGGCCCTGCGCCAGCCGGAACGGATTTTAAGTGTTGTCATTACCAACACCGCAGGCTTTTTAAAGCCAGCCCATAAAAAACTGCCCCTGCGTATCCGCCTTGCAAGGGATATTCTTCCGGTGGCCGCTCCTGCCATTTTAGGACTCAATCTTTTCTCCAGAGGCGCTCTTTTCTTCTGTGCAAAGAAAAGGCTTTCCCCGGCCATCCGCAAAGGGTATCTTTTTCCCTATGGCAGCCCTGCAAAAAGAAAGGCCCAGCTTGCATTTGTCAGGGATATTCCCCTTGGCCCGGATGATCCGGCCTATGATGCCGTGAACTGGGCGGAAAACAATCTTCACAGACTTAAGGATATCCCGAAATGTATTCTGTGGGGAGAAAAGGATTTTGTTTTTGATACGGATTACAGAGACCTCTGGAAAAAGCATTTTCCCGATACCCCCTGCCACAGTTTCCCCGAAGCGGGCCATTACCTTTTTGAAGACGAAACAAAAGCCTGCATGGAAATCATTCAGCGTTTTCTCAAATCCGGATAAGACTCCATGGCAGGCATGCTTTACTGGCAAGCCGCCGCTACTCATAAGCTGTTAAACATAAAGAGGTGTCCTCCTTGGAAAAAAAACAGGCCGAAAGAAAAACATCCCCTAAAAAAAAAGGAAAAAAAAGCGAGCCTGAACCACCGCCGCCGCCACCTCCACCCAAAAAATCCCGGAAAAAAATTTTTCTGATGGTATTTATGGCAGGCGTCCTTGCCATTGGCGGTGCCTTTGCCCTTCTCTACCTGCTTGGCGGCGAAAAGGAAGAAAAACCGGCTGTGTACCCTGCCCTTGCACTTCCCCATATCCCCATGGACGATGAGCTTCTGGCCTTCACCTGGCAGCATATTCCCCAGAGCTACGAAGCCCTGACTGGACTGAATGCTGAAATCTCTGTCATCACAGAAGAAATGGAACGCATTGAATCCATTGCCGCCCGCTTTCCAGAACAAAGGCGCATCACCCAGACGGAAATCCGGGAATGGGAAAGCCTGAAGAGGGAGCTTGAAACAGGACTGTCAAGGTCTGCGACTGCCCTTCAGGCCCTGCATGTGACCTTGCTCGTCAATCCTGAAAGGGGAAAAACCGCCATAGCCTCGGAAGCCGGAGCCATCACATCCGGCCTTCAGGCCATGCATGAAGGATCGCGGGAAAAAACCCTGCGCCTGAATCCGGACCCCCTCCGGCGGCCCCCCTCATTCTTTGAAAAAATCACCCAATGGCTGCCCTGGTAAACTACCTGAGGCCTTTTTTCACCAACCTTTTCCCAAGGTGCCACCATGGAAAATGCCAATATCGCCTGTCTTCTCACAAAAAATGCAGCAAAAAGCCCGAACAGACGGGCCGTTGTCATGCCCGCAGGCAAAGATGCCATGGGACGCTTAAAAACCACCCAGCTTTCCTTTGCCCAGCTTGATGCCTCCAGCACAAAGGTTGCTGCGGGTTTTTCTGCCATGGGCATGTCTCCGGGCACACGGACGGTACTCATGGTTCCACCGGGGATGGATTTTTTCATCCTCACCTTTGCCCTGTTCAAGGCCGGTCTCATTCCCGTGGTGGTGGACCCCGGCATGGGAGTCAAACGCATGGCAGACTGCCTGGCCTCCACCCGTGCCGAAGCTCTGGTGGGCATACCCAAGGCCCATCTGTTCCGTAAGCTCTTTCCCAGGGCCTTTGCCCATGTCCGGCATACGGTCAGCACCCGTCCCCTGCCCCTTTTACGCACAAAAACCTTAAAAGAGCTGCTTTCAAGCGATGCCACGGGTTTTGAAACCCTTTCCTGTGAACCTGAAACCACCGCAGCCATTCTCTTTACCACGGGCAGTACGGGTCCGGCCAAGGGTGTCATTTATACACATGCCAATTTCCATGCCCAGATTCAGGCCATCCAGAATCATTTTGACATCAAAGAAGACGACAGGGATCTTCCCACCTTCCCCCTTTTTGCCCTCTTTGATCCGGCCTTAGGCATGACAGCCTTTATTCCGGAAATGGACCCCACAAAACCGGGCAAGGCAGACCCCCGCCCCATCCTTGAAGCCATTGACCAGCATGCCATCACCACCATGTTCTGCTCACCGGCCCTTCTGGACCGCCTTGGCCGCTATGGCAGCCGGGAAGGTATCCGCCTGCCGGGCCTCAGGCGGGTGGTATCCGCAGGGGCTCCGGTACGGCCGGATATTCTCCAGTCCTTTGTGCCGGTAATCGGCAACCCAAAGCGCATCCATACTCCCTACGGGGCCACGGAAGCCGTCCCCCTCATGAGCCTGACTGCGGGTGAAATCCTCTCGGAAACCCGTTCCTTTACGGATCAGGGCATGGGCATCTGTGTGGGACGCCCCCTGAAAGGCGTGGACATATCCATCATCCGTATCACGGATGCCCCCATCGCAAGCATGGAAGACGCCGAAGAGCTGCCCGAAGGAGAAATAGGAGAAATCATCGCAAAGGGCCCCATGGTGACATCTGCCTATTATGAAAACCCAGAAGCAGACAGGTTGTCAAAAATAAAGGATCAAAAAGGCTTCTGGCACCGCATGGGGGATCTTGCATGGAAGGACAATTCAGGCAGGTTCTGGTTCTGTGGCCGCAAATCCCACAGGGTATGCACGGAAGAAGGGGAACTCTACACCCTGCCCTGTGAGGCCATTTTCAATACCCACAAAAAAATACGACGCAGTGCCCTGGTGGGCATCGGCCCGGAAAAATCGCAGACACCTGTTATTATCATTGAACCCACGGATAAAATCAGCAGGGAAGAGAAATCAGAGCTTCAAAGCGAACTGCTGCAGCTTGCAGGTGCCTTTGACCACACATCGGGCATCCGCCACCTTCTCTTCCACAGGGATTTTCCCGTGGATATCCGCCACAACGCCAAAATCCACAGGGAATCTCTGGCTGCATGGGCTGAAAAAAAACTGACAGGAAAGACGATGTGAATCTGACAAGGCATCTTTAAAGTGTTTCGAGCAGCTTTCTGATCCCGACCATTCCGATATTCCGTTTCAGGCGGGCCATCAGGCCAGCAAAGACTCACTGGATATCTGGGCAAAGGCGCTGTGATTGTGAATGGACTCATAGTTTTCCGCACTCACGGAAAACCATGTGATGTTGGCATCTTCTTTCAGAGACAAAGCCACATCCCTTACAATATCCTCCACAAACTTGGGATTCCTGAAGGCCTGTTCCGTAACCGCCTTTTCATCCACCCGCTTTAAAACCGAAAAAACATCGCTGGAAGCGCATTTTTCAATGCGCTGAATCAGGGCCTCTATCCAGAAAAATTTACGGAAACGAACGGACACCGTCACCATCCCCCTCTGGGTATGGGCTCCGATCTCGCTGATCTCAAGGGAACAGGGGCAGACGGACATGACGGGAACCCGTACCGTGGAAAGCAGATCCGTTCTGCCTTCCGGAGAAATGGAGCCTGAAATGGTACAGGTATAATCCATAAGCCCCGGTTCTGCACTGACGGGTGCTTTTTTTTCCACAAAATAGGGAAAAGTCACATCAATGTGTGCCCTTTCCGCTTCCAGCAGGGTGCGCATCTCCTGAAGTATGGTTGAAAACGACCTTAAGGAAACCTCCTGTCTGAAAAGGTGCAGCATTTCCACAAACCGGCTCATGTGGGTTCCCTTGGCATCATGGGGAAGATCCACATACATGGAAATATCTGCGACGGTCTGCTGACGGCCCTGCTCCCGGTCCAGAACCGTGATGGGGTACCTCAGATTTTTTATACCCACCTTGTCTATGGGCAGATTGCGCTCATCGCGCTGGCTTTGCACATCTTTCATTCCCGGTCCTCGCCCGTGTCTGAATCATTGTCTGCTTCCCTCACGGGCGGATAAAGCATATATTCCAGCCGAACATTTCCCATTGATCTGAAAATATTGCTTTTTATTTTCCTGTCCTGACGATAGAGGGTCTGAAGAAAGTCCTTTATTTCCCTTCGCCTCGTCTGTCCCGCAGAGGGACACGGATTGCTGAAAACGGGGAAATATTCCGGAAAACTCCGGGTCAACTTTATAATATGCTGCTCATCCACAAGGCTTAAGGGCCGGATGATATGAAAGGTATCCTTGAAAAGACCCTGACGGGGCACCATGGTACCTATTTTTCCTGCATAGCACATATTTATGAAAAGCGTTTCTATAATATCATCTTTGGTATGCCCCAGAGCCAGGGTTTTGCAATCCAGCTCCCTGGATATGGAAAAAAGACGCTTACGCCGCAGCAGGGCACAGAGAAAACAGGGACTTTTTTTCCGGTTTTCAGGGCCATGGGCCATGGGGCCATGGTCTGTCTTTTCCACGGTCAGATGCAGCCCCAGCTCTCCGCACCAGCGGGACAGCTCGTCACTGAATCCTCCGTCAAAACCGGGATCCACATAGATGGGATGCAGGGTGTAGGGAATGGCTGAAATACGCTGGCGATCCTTAAGAATCCGAAGCAGTGTCAGGCTGTCCTTGCCGCCGGAAAGACCTACGGCAATCCGCTCTCCGGATTCAAACATCTGATACCGGAAAGCAGCCTTGCCCGTGGACTTAAAAATTTTATTGTAGTTTTTATTCTTTTCAAGCAAGCTTATTTATCACCTTTTTTACTGCCCGTGTCCTTAACCGTAACCACACGGCCGGCAGCAATTTCACGCAGAGCCATCACCACATCTTCATTCTTTGCCCGCTGCACAAGATACTCGGAACCTTCCCGGAGCTGGCGCACCCTTTTGGCAGCCATATGAACAAGCTGAAAACGATTGGGCACCTTACTCAGACAATCCTCAACGGTAACACGTGCCATAACACGCCCCCCTTATCATGGTAAATTATAAAATATCAACCAGCTCATAGCAGCGTTTGCCTCCCGGAGCATCAACCACAACCTCATCACCGGGAACCTTGCCAAGGATGGCCCGCCCCAGAGGAGAGGAAACGGAGATTTTCCCCTTGCTGATGTCCGATTCATCCGGCCCCACCAGCTGATAGGTCACCTCATCACCGGAATCCACATTCTCAAGCAGAATGCGGCACCCGAACACCACCTTGTCTCTGGCAACCCTGGATGTATCAATCACATCGGCATTGGCCAGTTTGTAGGAAAGCTCGGAAATCCTTCCCTCCAGAAAAGACTGCCGTTCCTTTGCGGCATCATATTCGGCATTTTCAGAAAGGTCACCATGGGCACGGGCCACCTCAATGGCCTCAATGTTTTTTGGCCTTTCCACGCTTTTCAGCTGTTCAAGCTCCTTCTTCAGGTGCTCATAACCTTCCTTGGTGATGGGAATGCGTTCCAATGAAAAAACTCCTGTTTTCTTTGTTTCATTACATAAGTAAAAGAAGATGAAGCTTCCAACCATAAAGATAAGAAGCCTCATCTTCCTGTATATTTTCCAACAAGCCTTGAAAAAGGCCATTATCCATTGTCAAAAACCACCCGGATGAACGGGCCATGCAGCCGGGCCGGTATTACAGATATTTTTCCGCAAGTATTTCTGCGATCTGAATGGTATTGGTGGCTGCCCCCTTACGGATATTATCCGCCACTATCCAGAGATTCAATCCATTCTCTATGGACTCATCCCTCCGGATACGGCCAACCAGTGTGTCATCCTGCCCCTGAGCATCAATGGCCATAGGATAAACATTGGCCGAAGGCTCATCCACCAGCCTTACTCCGGGCGCAGATGCCAGCATAGCCCGGATATCCTGAATGTCAAAGGGTGTTTTTGTTTCAACATTCACGGCTTCTGAATGGCCGTAAAATACGGGAACACGTACGGTTGTAGCCGTAACGCCAATGGTGGAATCCTCAAGGATTTTCCTTGTTTCATTCACCATTTTCATCTCTTCCTTGGTATAACCATTTTCAAGGAAAACATCAATATGGGGCAGGCAGTTAAAGGCAATACGATGGGGGTAAACACTGACGGCAGCAGACGCATCATGGATCATGGCCCTTGTCTGCCCGGACAATTCATCAATGGCTTTTTTTCCTGAACCGGACACCGCCTGATAGGTGGAAACGACAATGCGGCGCAGGCCGTATTTACGGTATATGGGATTTAAGGCCACCAGCATCTGTATGGTGGAACAATTGGGATTGGCAATAATCCCTTTTTTAACGTATCCGGCTACGGCATGGGGGTTGGCTTCGGGAACCACCAGAGGCACATCCGCATCCATGCGCCAGGCGCTGGAGTTATCCACCACCACACATCCGGCAGCTGCGGCTTTGGGGGCAAACTCAAGGCTGGGCCCACCGCCTGCGGAAAAAAGGGCAATATCCACCCCCTTAAAAGCATCTCCCGTCAACTCCTCCACGGCAATATCTTCCCCCTTAAATTTCAGGGTTCGCCCCACAGAACGACTTGAAGCCAGAAGCTTCAGGCTTTTAACGGGAAAATTTCGTGATTCAAGCCCCCGGATCATTTCATTTCCAACGGCACCGGTTGCACCGGCGACGGCAACGGTAAACAGTTTTCGGGACATGTGTTTTAAAACTCCTTTAAACCAATTGAATAGCAACCCACGCCGTGTTACGGCGTTTTGTCATCAAGCAACTTGTGAATTTACTCAAGAAGGCTGCAAGTATAAAAACATGCATTTTTTTAATCTGTCGGCAAGCTCTCACGCCACCGCAGGGATCTCAGCCAGCATTTCCTGCACAAGGGAACAGATAAAAATAAAGATCCATTCCCAATGCCTTCCGTATTGAAGAATGGATCCAGCAAATATCTGTTGTGTATGCTCCCTTATCAGGCGTCCAGCTTTTCTTCCTCCATGGGCGTTTCCAGAACCTCGCCTTTATTTTTTCTGAACATACCCAGAGGCCCGGATACCACGTAAACAAGGGAAATCAGGAAAAGGGCTGCGGGAGGCTCTGCTGCAATAAAGACAAAAATCAGAATACAGGCCACCAGCATATGGAAGTTGAAACGTCGGAACAGGCTGTGTTTTTTAAAGCTGCTGTACCGCACATTGCTCACCATCAGGAAAGAAAGCGCATAGAGCATAACCATGGGAATCACCGGCCACTGTTCCAGACTGACCATGGTACGTTCACACAGAAGCAGGGTGGTGGCTGCCATGGCAGCCGCACCGGGAATGGGCAGTCCTGTAAAATCACTGCCCGGTGCCGAATCCGCAGCGGCATTGAAACGTGCCAGACGCAGGGCACCACATACGGTAAAGAGAAAGGCCGCCAGCCAGCCCAGTCGCCCCATGGGCTGCAGGGCCCACATATAAATGAGAAGCCCCGGTGCCAGACCAAAGGAAATCAGGTCAGCCAGAGAATCATACTCCACGCCAAATCTGCTGGTGGTATTGGTAGCCCTTGCCACTTTTCCATCAAGGACATCAAAGACAATGGCCACAAAAATGGAAATGGCTGCTGTCTCAAACTGGGCATTTATGGCCGAAATAATCGCATAAAACCCACAGAAAAGATTCATGGAGGTCAAAAGATTGGGAAGTACATAGACTCCCCTGCGGGGCCGGGACATGCCTTTTGCTTTTTTCATTTCATGCTCCCCAGTGTTGTTGTACCAGCCTGCGTCTTTTCACCCACCTTCACGGCACATTCAAAATCCGCAGGCAGATAAAGATCCAGACGGGAACCAAAACAGATGACACCGAAACGCACCCCCCTTGACACACTGTCTCCTTCCCGGACACGGCAGATGATTCTGCGGGCCACAAGACCTGCAACCTGTACCGTCCAGAACTTTACAGAAGAAGGTGTTTCTATCAGAAGGGCATTGCGTTCATTGTCCTTTGACGCCTTGTCCAGGCTGGCATTCAGAAAACGGCCCGGCTGGTAACGGACTTCCCGCACCACGCCATCAAAGGGAATACGGTTGACGTGCACATTGAAGACCGACATGAAAATACTGATCTGAAATGCCGGGCCTTCCCCATAGGGATGGGCTTCCACCCTTTTTGCAACAATCACTTTACCATCTGCAGGGGACACAAGGGCAGAAGGATCTGAAGGAATCACCCTGTCCGGATCCCGAAAAAACCAGAAACAGAAAAGACTGAAGCACAGCCCTAAGCCAGCCAGCCAGCTCCATCCGAGAATGGCAGCAATGGCTGTTACAAAAACCGAAATAAAAATAAAGGGGTAGCCTGCCCTTGCAATGGGAAAACCGCTTTCTGAAGGAAGATCAGGTCTTGAAAAATCATTCATAATGTCTGTTTACAATCCATTTTCAGGGACAAATCCTGAAAAGAATTCCATACCCAGTGAAGGATACGTCTTTCCATTCCAGATATTTTCAGGAAACGTCATGTTTAAGGAAGAGTTCAAAATTTGAGATCAAAAAGCCGACGGGATTCTTTCTCATTAGACTGTTACCCATAACAAAAAACCACTCAGGTGTCAATAATGAGTATATTCAAGCTGAATATGCGGGCATGGCAACCCGTGGTTCCCCATGAAAAGGGAAAGCCCCATCCCCGCATACGGACAACCCGGGTTCTCAGGATGGCAGATCCCGGGGCAGCTCCCCCGGATGATACCGCCTCAGTACGCCTAAGGTTTTTGTACGGGGCAACTCTTCAAAAAGCCCTGATTTTTTTGCTGTTTCATACACATACCAGGGTGCCTGCCCCCCATCTTCCGGCTTTTCAAAAATATCATGAACCACAAGAAAGCCACCGGGCTGCACATGGGAAAACCAGCTCACATAATCCGTATACGCCGCTGCAAAGGTATGGCCTCCGTCAATAAAAACAAGGGACAGGGGTGTGGTCCAGAAACGCGCTATATGGGCCGAGCCCCCCACCAGCGGCACGACGGTATCCTCAAGCCCTGCATCCGAAAGGGCTGTGCGGAAGAAAAAAAGCGTATCCATCTTCCCCGTTCTCGGGTCTACGAGATCCGGATCATGGTAAAACTCCCCCGGCTGCTGTTCCTCATTACCCCTGTGGTGATCAATGGAGTAAAGGATGCCATTTCTGGCCCTGCAGGCAGGCCCCATGTACAGGGCAGACTTTCCGCAGTAACTGCCAATTTCAAGGCAGGCCCCTCTGCTGCTGGCATCAAGGGCCAGTTGAAACAGACGTTCCCCTTCTTCGGGATCCATAAAGCCCTTGGTTTTTTCAATCAGTTCTCCGTTATACACAAATTCCCCCTTCAATTGTTACCCGTCAAGGCCCTGCAAAAGGCCACTGAATATCTTTGCACATATTAACCAAAAAACTTCCGGACAAGGCAAATAGCCAGGGTGCCTTGCAACGGTATAAAGCTGCTGGAATTACAGCTTTGGAATTTCTAAATAAATTGTGCTGAGCAATTACAAATCAGGCAACATTCCCCGTATCCGGCACAAGAACCTCCCTTGGCCTTGCACCGTCCGCAGGACCGATGACGCCCTCCTGCTCCATGGTCTCGATGATCCTTGCGGCCCGGTTGTATCCTATGCGCAGGTGACGCTGCACCATGGAAATGGAAGCCTGCCGGTTCCGTGCCACCAGCGCAACCGCCTCATCATAGCGGGGATCAAAATCCCCTGCATCACCGCTGGCATCCTCCCCACTGTCCGCACATGCTTCTGTCACTTCCGCCACATAATCCGGAGCCCCCTGCTCCTTGAGAAAGGAGATCACCCGCATCAGGGCATCCTCGCCGATATAGGCACCGTGTATCCGCTGCAGCCGTGCCGTTCCGGGCGGAACAAAAAGCATATCCCCGTTCCCCAGAAGAGCCTCCGCACCCGAAGAATCAAGAATGGTTCTGGAATCAATGCGGGAAGAAACCTGAAAGGCCATGCGTGTGGGAAAGTTTGCCTTGATCACACCCGTCAGCACATCCACCGAAGGACGCTGGGTGGCCAGAATAATATGAATGCCCGCAGCTCTGGCCATCTGGGCAAGGCGGGCAAGGGCCACTTCCACATCCTTGGAAGCCACCATCATCAGGTCCGCAAGCTCATCAATAATAACAACAATATAGGGAAGCTTTTCAGGAAGATCTGCCCCCTCGTCCCCGTCTTCACCGGGGTTCTTTTCCTGAAAAAGAACACATTTTTCATTGTACTGGGTGATATTGCGGCATTTTAAACCCGCCAGAAGCTCATAACGTCTTTCCATTTCCTTAACGGCCCAGAAAAGGGCGGCAGTGGCCTTTTTCATATCAGTTACCACGGGCGTGATCAGGTGGGGGATACCATCATATACGGAAAGTTCAATGCGCTTGGGGTCAATCATGATCAGTTTGACCTCTTCAGGGGAAGCCTTGAATAAAAGACTTGTGATCATGACGTTCAGTCCCACACTCTTGCCTGCACCCGTGGCACCTGCGATGAGCAGATGGGGCATGCGGTCCATTTCAACGGCCACAGGAAGGCCGATAATATCCTTTCCGAGGCAGACCGTGAGGGAAGATTTGCTTTTCCGGAAGGATTCCGAAGCCACAATTTCCCGGAAATGGACCATTTCCCGGACGGCATTGGGGACTTCTATGCCAATGGCCGCCTTGCCGGGAATGGGAGCAATGATACGGATGCTTAAAGCCTTGAGGGCAAGGGCAAGGTCGTCTGCCAGGTTGGTGACCTTGCTTATTTTTACTCCGGGTGCAGGCTGGTATTCAAAGGTTGTGATGACAGGCCCCGGTGTTACGGTCACAACCCTTCCGTTCACACCAAAGTCCGCCAGTTTTTTTTCCAGAATATCAGACTGATCCCGCAGAAAACCTTCATCCACAGCCTGAATATTTTCCGGAACTTTTTCCAGAAGATCCAGCGATGGAAGCTGAAACCCGCCTTCGGGCCTTGTAACGGGGAGCTCTTCCTGTACGGGACAGGGTCGGCTTTTAAGTCTGACCGGCATGCGTGAGGCAATCTGGGGGGTACTTTTGTTTACGGATTCTGGTTTTTCATCCTGAAAGGCTGTTTCCACCAAGGCTTCAGGCGCCTGATACGCCAGTTGTTTTTTATCTTTTTTCCCGGAAGGCCTGATCTTATGCAAAAAGAAAAAAAGAAAACGCATACCTGAAAAAAAGGCCTGAATCCCCTTCCACAAAACGGACACAATGGCAGAGAGCAGTCTTTTCCAAAAATGAACAAAAACCTGCAGCACCCTGCCTACGGAAAGACCCGTTGCCATCATAAAACCGGAAACAAGCAGAAAGGAGAGTACCAGAAGGGCTCCCTGAACCTTGACATAGTGTTCCAGAAAATCCCTGAAAAGTCCTGCCACGAGGCTCGTAAGGTCAAAGCGGCCATCAATAACACCTCCCCCCGATACGATGGCACCCGTGGCCAGCACAAGAAGCATTCCTCCCATGGCCCGGACACCCGGAGCAAAAGGATGTGCCTTTTTTTTCAATACCCGCCAGGTACTTTCACCCATGAGAACGGGCAGCCAGAAGGCACCGATCCCGAAGCAGCCAATAAGAAAACCCGCGATCCAGGCCCCCACAATACCAAAACGGTTATGTACGGAAGCATCCCCCACGGAACGCAGAATGGAGGGATCATCGGGATGATAGCTGATGAGGCTCCCAAAAAGCAGAACTGCCATAAAAATAAGAAAAAGTGCCGTAAACTCCCGCCGCATGGGGCAAATCCCCCTACACTTCAAAAATCTGGGCAAGAATAATGGGCCGTCTCCGGATGGTGAAATAAAAATACTGCCTCAGGGCCTTCTGCAGCCTTGCCCTGATAATCTCCACCCGATTGGATACCTCAGGCCCCACATCCTCCACAATTTCAAGGATCACGCACTGTGCATCATCCAGTACATGGCCGGTTTCCGTCCAGAAAACAAAGCCCCTTGAAATCAGCTCCGGACCATAAAGCACAACCCCTGTCTCCTGATCAATCACCATGGTAACAACGGCAATGCCGTCTTCGGAAAGGATCCGACGTTCCCTCAGAACGCTGCGGCCCACATCCCCGATACCCTTGCCATCAATGAGAACCCTGCCCGACTGGACCACATTCCCCATGCGGGCTCCCCCCTCATCAAAAAGAACGGTCTGCCCGTTTTCCGCCAGCAGCACCCGTTCTTTCGGGATACCCGTTTCTACAGCCAGACGGGCATGGTGGACAAGGTGGCGGTATTCCCCATGGATGGGAATGAAATATCTTGGCTTTGTCAGGCTCATCATGAGCTTGAGTTCTTCCTGAAAGGCATGGCCGGACACATGGACATCGGCCATTTTATTGTAAATTACATTGGCACCGCGCCGGTACAGACTGTTAATAATGGCAGTAATGGCTTTTTCATTGCCCGGAATGGACTTTGAAGAAAGAATCACCGTATCCCCTTCACGGATACGTATCTGCTTATGATTGCCTTCCGCCATACGGGAAAGGGCACTCATGGGTTCTCCCTGACTGCCCGTTGTAATCATGATGACCTTTTCATCACAGGCCTGCCCCATCTCAACAAGGCCCATCTCCATGCCTTCGGGAAAAGAAAGATAACCCAGCTCCCGGGCCACCCGCACACTGAGCTCCATGCTGCGACCGTTGATCACCACGCGGGCATTCTTTTTCCGGGCAATATCCACAATCTGCTGAATTCTTGCCACATTGGAGGCAAACAGGGCGACAATCACACGGCCCGGCGCATCATTGATCAGCTGCTCCAGGGTCTGTCCCACGGATTCATCTGAGATGGTATACCCTTTGCTCTCAACATTGGTAGAATCCGACAGCAGTGCCAACACCCCTTCTTTTCCGCAGAGGGCAAAGGCATTTACATCCGTAATCATGCCATCAATGGAGTTATGATTGATGCGGAAATCCCCCGTATGAACCACAAGCCCCAGCGGTGTTCGGATTGCCAGCCCTACCCCATCCACGGTACTGTGACTGACGCGGATAAAACGAATGGAGAAAACACCGATATCCAGCGTATCTCCGGGACGGACGGTCCTCAGGTCCGCTTCGATGGGATAGTCAAAATCACTGAGCTTGTGCTGAATCATTCCGATACTGAAGGCCGTGCCATAGACCGGTACGGAAATCTCCCGCAAAAGATAGGGCAGGGCCCCGATATGATCCTCATGGGAATGGGTGATCACAACGGCTTTTACCCTGTGGGCATTTCCCTTAAGATACTCCATATCCGGGATGACAATATCTACCCCCAGCATGTAATCTTCCGGAAACATCAGGCCCGCATCCACCACAAACACATCGTCTCCGTACTCAAAGACCATCATGTTCAGGCCAATTTCTCCAAGTCCACCCAGAGGTATTATTTTAAGCATAGAAGCACATCTCCAGATTTGTTAGGGGTTCCAACCCCGGTGTCTGTGATCTGTTGAAAAAATCCGGAACTCGACTTCAGGAAACCGGTTACTGGCAGACTAACCGGAAGGAAGACTCTGCATGCCGGACAGGCCCGGCCCTCTTCCAGAGCAAGAGGGGGGACAAAGGGGATTTCTATTTGCAGGAAATCACCTTAAGGGTGATACATCAATGGCAGAAAATAAAAAATATCCATTTGAAAACAGGTAATTATTCAGCAGCTTCGTACTGTTGCAAGGCTCCGTGGCTATTTGCAAGTGACATTGCAATCGTTTCGGATCAGAGCTTTGTCCGGCACTCAAGCCATAAATCCAAAGCCAATAATTTAGAACAATACAACTTTATTGAGCTTGAGTGCCGGAGTGCTAATAAGAAGCGGCAAACTGTCTGAGCCGCCACAAAGGCAGCGTACCAAAGCCTGCCATGGTAATCAAAAAACTTATCCTGCCTGTGGCGGGGAGTTTTTGCCGCTTCCGCACAGGCCAAGAAGCTCCCGAATCCGGCACTCAAGATCCATAGGCATTTTTGTTCCCGTAAAGGGGCTTGAGTTTTTCAGCTTGAGTGCCGGATTGCGTCACGGGCAAATAGCCTGGAGCCTGTGCATCTGTCTTGCAGCTATGGTACTTGGAAAACTGTGCTGAACAGTTACGAAAACAGATAAAAAAGCATCAGGCTGTCACACAGGCATCCTCCAGAAGAGCATCCACCATATCCATAATCCATCGCCGCTGCTCGCCGCTGGCATATCCCATACAGGAACAGTGCATGGCCTTTCTTGTACGCACCAGAAACTCACAGGTAAGGCGGGTTTCTTCCAGATCCAGAGCAACGACATGGGGGCTGCAGGCAGCATGTTCCGACTGAATTGGCGTAGACAGTGCTTCGGGCAGCTCTGCCCAGTAAACCCCTCCCACAAGGGGAATGCCAAAGCGGGTATCCAGTGCTTTTTTCAGTCTGCGGTAGTCCTCGGGCTGCAGGGTGTCAACAACATATTGTCTCATAGAACAGATATCCGGATATATGAAATTACTGGCTTTTGGAATGAAAAGAAAAAACCTTCAGGAAGAGGTTCTCCGGGATGCAGTCACTGGCAGTGTTCCATATGCGACCCGACAGCGGACAGATCACAGCTTAACAAGGATTGATTATCACGCTTTTATTTTGCAGGCAAGCTTTGTGGGAAAACCAATCTTTCACCGACATCGGTCATCTCAGTTTTTATGATTGAACGCATCAAATGGTCTTTGTCGTTATGGGTTTCAATTTTCTAAATAGAAGTTACCCAGTTAATGTTTTTATCGTTTCCATTTAGGGTTTAAAAACAGGGAAAAACAAAAAAACCTAACAATTTAAATACCGACACAGAAACAAGAAACGTAACTGCTCAGTACCATTTTCCAGATACCATAACTGTAAGACAGATGCACAGGCTCCAGGCTATTTGCCCGTGACGCAATCCGGCACTCAAGCTCAATAAAGTTGTATTGTTCTAAATTATTGGCTTTGGATTTATGGCTTGAGTGCCGGACAAAGCTCTGATCCGAAACGATTGCAATGTCACCTGCAAATAGCCACGGAGCCTTGCAACAGTACGAAGCTGCTGCAACTACAGCATTGGCAGTTCAGAATAAATTGTACTGAATAATTACAAAGAAACAAAAAAAGGAGGTCATAAGCCTCCCTTTTTTACCATACATAAATAGACCCCCTGCTTCTTTCGTTGCAGGAGCTTTTTGTTGAATTCAGACAAGACCCACCCGGATATCAGATAACCGGGATTCAGGCAGCAGCAAAACCCTCCCGCCTTCTTCTTATGTTCTCCTGAATCCGTATATATTCTGCCTCATAGAAAAACTGCTGTTTTCCAAAGGCCGGTTTCAGATCATCAATCCAGTGGGCCTTGGGATTATGGGCCGCAAAGAAAATCCGGTTCACCCAGTCCGGATTGCGGGCCTGTATGAATTTTAAAAGAATAACCTGCTCTCCGCCCACTTCTGCCACACCATCCATGAGGATTTTCCCCGGACCCGCCGACATGGAAGGCCCCCGGACCGTACGGCAGAGGCCTGACACATTCCGGTAAGCTTCCGTGAAAATCCTGTGGGCCTCCACAAGGGGCACATTGAAGTATCCCCTCGGCCCGGTATCCCGTTCCATGAACATATAATAGGGTACGGCCCCCAGAGCCACCTGACGTTTCCACATGGCAGACCATACACCGGGGTCATCGTTGACATGGCGGATCAGGGGTGCCTGACACCGGATCTGGGCACCGGTGGAACGGATTCTGGCCATGGCTTTTTCCACCGCAGGCGTGGAAAGCTCTCTGTCATGGCTGAAATGGGCCATCACGGAAAGGTGATATCCCGCTTCCGTAATTTCCTCAAAAAGCCGGATAATGTCATCGGCGTCCTTATCTTCGGTGAAACGGTAGGGCCAGTAGGCAAGACTCTTGGTTCCAAATCGTATGCTGTGGAGATTGCCGGGCTTTTTTTCCAGAAGCGGAGAGAGGTATTTTCTCAAAAGCTTTGCATGCATGACAAGGGGATCTCCCCCGGTAAACAGCACATCCGTTACCTCAGGGTGTTCAGTGATATAACGGGGAAGCAGGGTTTCATCGCTGCAGGCAAAACGAAAAGCCGTATCCAGCCCCACAAACTGGGGCCAGCGGAAGCAATAGGTGCAGTAGCTGTGGCAGGTCTGTCCCTGGGTTGGAAAAAAAAGAACGGTTTCATCATATTTATGCTGCATTCCCGTCAGCACTTCACTGCCCAGAAAGGGCACATTCAGATCCATCTGACCGGCGGGATGGGGGTTCATGCCCCGATGAATCCTGCGGACGATATCCGAGGCTGCCCTTTCATTGCCTGCACGGACAAAGGTTCTCAGGCGGCAGAAATCCACCCTTGGAATCATTTCAGGCTGGGGAAAGGTCAGTTGAAAAACAGGATCTTCCGGTACACGATCCCAGTCAATGAGTTCATCAACCACATAATTGCTTACCCGAAAGGGCAGAACCCGAAAGGTAAGCTTCATATCTTCAATGCGTTTTGGGGAAATTTTATCGAGCTGGGGAAGGGTGTGAAAATTGTCCGGTGTATATGGACGATAGCGTGGTCTGGTGCTGGATGTTTTCATAGACCATCCTCCTTTCCGATTCATGAAAACGGGGACGAGCCGCTTCCCCCTGTTTTCCCGAAAGAACCGGAAAATATGAAATTGCAGCCCGCCACCTCAAAGATACAGACCAAAAAAAAGAAGAATTTTCAGACATAGGGAGATTCCGTACCGGTTGATGATTCATGCTGGCAGCCAAACCTTTGAGCCCATCCTTTTTTTTGATCCTGCTCATTTATTCAATTAAAAAATTTAAGCTTTATTTGAAGCTGTGTCAAGCCAGTCTTACCAAAAGTCGAAATCTACCCATTAAAATATTTTTTTCTCAAAAATCCTTCATTTTTCTTTGTTTTTCATAATTTTTCATTCCTAAAAAAATATCTTTCTTTCATCGGGCACATTCCATATGAAAAAAAAACTCCCTGCCTGCAGGCCTGACTCCGGCGCTTGCAATCCCTTCGGGTATAGCGTAAATTCCCGCCGTACATGGAAAGCCATACGGACCTATTTTCCGGGGAAAAAATGAAAACCATTCAGGAAAACATTGCAAACAGCCTTGCCATTGGTAAACATCAGGTTTTTGCCATAGAAGAACTGCTTGCCGAAGGGGCAACCATCCCCTTTATGGCCCGCTACAGAAAAGAAAAAACCGGGGGGCTGGACGAAGTACAGATCAGCCGGATCTGTGAAGCCCTGGAAAGCCATAAAAAGCTTGAAGCCCGCAGGGCAAGTATTCTGAATTCCCTTCAGGAACAAAATATTGAAGATGAAAAACTCCTTCATGCCATACAGCAGGCAGAAACCATGGCAGGCCTTGAGGATCTGTACCTGCCCTTCCGGCCCAAACGGCGAACCCGTGCAGCCATGGCAAGGGAAAGGGGGCTGGAACCCCTTGCCCTTGCCATCTGGTCTCAGCCGGACAGACTGAATCCTGTGGAAGAAGCTGCCCGTTATACAGGCAAAGATGTTGCGGACGCTGAAGCCGCCCTTGCAGGGGCAAGGGATATCCTTGCGGAAATGATCAGTGAAAACGCCGCCATCCGTGCAAAACTCAGGACACTTTTTACCCGGAAAGCCATCATAAAGAGCACCCTCATCAAAGGAAAAGAAAAGGAAGGCATCACCTTCAGGGATTACTTTGATCATGAAGAAATGGCGGCACGGGCCGGGGGCCACCGGATCCTTGCCATGTTCCGGGGCGAACGCGAAGGTTTCCTGCGCCTCACCCTCAGGCCCGACGGCGAAGAAGCCATGGCCCGCATCCTTAGCGAAACCATCCGCAGAAACAATAAAGCCAGTGATGAAGTGAAAAAGGCCGCCGAAGATGCATGGAAACGCCTCCTCTGCCCAAGCCTTGAAACGGAACTGAGGCAAAGCCTGAAGGAAAAATCCGATACAGAAGCCATAGATGTCTTTGCCACCAATCTGGAGGCCCTGCTCATGGCTCCGCCCTTAGGTTCCAGACCTGTTCTGGCCGTAGATCCCGGATTCCGGACCGGCTGCAAGGTGACTGTGCTGGATGCAAACGGAAACCTTGTGAAAGACACCCTCATCCACCCCCACGACAGGGAAACCGAGGCCGGAAATATCATTAAGGGGCTGCTGAATACCTTCAAGGTTTCTGCCATTGCCATTGGCAACGGTACCGCAGGCCGTGAGACGGAAAAATTTTTCCGGGAACTTGGTCTTTCCATTCCCGTCATCATGGTCAACGAGGCAGGGGCTTCCATATATTCGGCTTCGGAAATCGCAAGGGAGGAGTTCCCGGATAAGGATCTTACGGTCAGGGGCAGTGTATCCATCGGCCGCAGGCTCATGGATCCCCTTTCCGAGCTGGTTAAAATTGATGCCAAAGCCATTGGTGTTGGACAGTACCAGCATGATGTGGACCAGAACCTTCTGCGCCAGCGCCTCGACGCCGTGGTCTCTTCCTGCGTGAACCGTGTGGGCGTAAGCCTGAACACGGCCAGTGCTTCCCTGCTTTCCTATGTGGCAGGCCTCGGCCCGAAGCTGGCCAGGGCCGTGGTGCAGTACAGGGCGGAAAACGGGCCCTTTCCAGACAGAAAATCCCTTTTGAAGGTTCCGCGCTTAGGCTTAAAAACCTTTGAGCAGGCTGCGGGTTTTCTGCGGGTTCCCGAAAGCAGCAATCCCCTGGATGCCAGTGCGGTGCATCCGGAGCGCTATGGCCTTGTTGTACGGATGGCAGAGGATCTCGGGGCGGATCTCGGTGATCTGATGCGCTCTGGGGAGCTGCGGTCAAAAATCAATGCACACCGCTATATCTCAGAAGATGTGGGACTTTTCACCCTTCAGGATATTCTGGCAGAACTGGAAAAACCGGGGCGGGATCCAAGGCAGGGTTTTTCTGTTTTTTCCTTTGCCGACGTCCATTCCATGGAAGATCTGCAAAAGGACATGAAGCTTCCGGGGATTGTTACCAATGTCACAAACTTCGGCTGTTTTGTGGATGTGGGAGTGCATCAGGACGGCCTTGTGCACATCAGCCAGCTGGCTGACCGCTTTGTTAAAGATCCCCACGAAGTGGTAAGGGTCGGGCAGAAGGTGTCGGTGCGGGTCATGGATGTGGACATCCCAAGAAAAAGAATTTCCCTTTCCATGAAGACTGAATCCAGCTGTCAGGACAGGTGAAAAAATGTGCTGAATAATTACAAAAAAACAATGAACATTGACAATCTCAGGGCCATTTTGGGAATAACAGACAAAAGGAAGAAAACATGACAACAGGATTATATGATGTTCTGATCATCGGAGGAGGTATATCCGGCAGCTCACTGCTCTATGAGCTGGCAAGGTATACGGATCTGAAAAACATTGCACTGGTGGAAAAATACGGAGACCTTTCCCAGGTTAACTCCGCAGCCAGTAACAACTCCCAGACACTGCACTGCGGAGACATTGAGACCAATTATTCCCTTGAAAAAGCCATCAGGGTCAACCAAGCGGCCCAGATGCTGATCCATTATGCCAAGGCCCAGAAAAACATTAAAAAGCTGATGGCAAAGTATCCCAAAATGGTACTGGGCGTGGGGCCTCAGGAATGTGCCCTTCTCAGAAAAAGATTTGAAATTTTCAGCCCCCATTTTCCGGATATGCGCCTCTGGGAAGCCGATGACATCGCCCGCATTGAACCAGCCCTTGTAAAGGACAGAAAAGAAGAGATCGTTGCCATTGGCGTTGAAAACCAGTACACGGCCGTGGATTACTATGCCATGGCCCACTCCTTTGTGGAGAATGCCAGAAAAGAAAAGGAAAAAAATGTGGATGTCCGCCTCAATGAGGAGGTCATATCCATTCAGAAAAAAGATAATATCTTCCGGATCGAAACCAGCCGGGGGATTCTTAAGGCAAAGTTTGTTGTGGTTTCTGCGGGGGGCCATTCCCTTCTTTTTGCCCAGAGCATGGGGTATGGACACGAATTCAGCTGCCTGCCCGTTGGAGGCTCCTACTACTTCATCCCTGAGTATCTCAAGGGAAAAGTGTATACGGTTCAAAATGACCGCCTTCCCTTTGCCGCCATCCACGGAGATCCTGATTTTACGGCAAAGGGCATGACCCGCATCGGACCCACGGCCCTGCTCCTTCCCATGCTGGAACGTTACAACCCCAAAACGGTCTTTGACTTTTTTAAGGTTTTAAAGCTGGATCTTGCCGTCATCCGGGTCATGCTGAGCCTTTACAGTGTAAAGGATATCCGCAACTACATCTTGAAAAACTTCTTGTTTGAAATTCCCTATATCAACAGACGCCTCTTCCTCAAGGATGTGAAAAAAATCATCCCATCGGTAAAACTTGAGGACCTGACCTTTGCAAAGGGATTCGGCGGCCTCAGGCCCCAGCTCATCGACAAAAAAAACAGGGAGTTGCTGCTGGGAGAAGCAAAAATTGATACGGGAGAGGGCATCACCTTCAACATGACGCCCTCCCCCGGAGGCACGGTCTGTCTTGACAATGCCCTTAAGGATCTGAAAATCATCGTGGATTATCTTGGATGCTCTTTTGATGAAAAGCGTTTCAACGGGGAACTTCTGGAACAGGAATAATTTATTTTAAGGATAAAAACATACAGACTGCACCCTGGGGATGGGGTGCAGCCTGTACATTGGGAGGAAGTTGGGAGTAGGATGGTGGTGTATCAAATCATGAAATTCTAAGGAGTACAGAAGATATCAAAATAAACACCGTTCATCTTGGGTTTATTTATTTCACAACCGAACGGCCGTGTCAAGCATAAATATGCTGCCAGACTGAATGCAGTGATTTTTTTTGAATGCAGCAACAAGACAGAATTTTGAAGGGCCAGAAACGATATTTTAAAGGAAAAAGATATGGCTAAAATAAAAGTATCCCGCTACAGAGGCAGCAATGATGACCTTGTAGCCAAGGCTCTCACGGAGATGGCGGGTCCCATCCTTACCTTATGCAGCAGGGATCAGGAGCTGACGGCTCCCCTCGGAGAACTCATGGTCTTTGGATGGAACCTTTCTCTGGAAGCCCTTGAAGAAGAAGTCTGTACGGAGCGTATCCGAAAAGCGCTGCCGGAAAAACTGCCGCCTTCCCAGCAGGAAGCCCTCACATCCTTTGTCCTGAACCTGATCCGCCAGCGCCGGAAAGACTATCCGGACATTCTGCGGGGAATTACCCACCATGAGATAAGCATGGAACCTCAGCCTGCTTTCATGGTAAAGACCCTGCCCCTGAATCCTTTAAAGTAAGGCTTGCAGGCCTTCTGATACTGAAAAAGGTGACAGAAATGGTGCAAAGCGGGTGTACACCTTGAAAAATCAGATGACACCTGCCCTGTGCAGGGCAAGAAGCTCCCGAATCCGGCACTCAAGATCCATAGGCATTTCTGCTCCCGTAAAGGGGCTTGCGTTTTTTAGCTTGAGTGCCGGATTGCGTCACGGGCAAATAGCCTGGGTGCCTGTGCATCTGTTATCTGGCAGGTATGGAACTTGAAAAATTGTGCTGAACAATGACACGATTTTTAAAATTAGCACCATCTGAATTCAGGCATTTTTCTTGCATTTACTCTTTTTGCCAAGTTTTGAGAAACCCTCACCCCTGAATCAGGAAAGGTATGAAAAAATGGAAATCTTTTTCCCAGTATCCGAACTCAGCCTCAATCCCCTCTTTCCCGTATTGATCGGCTTCGTGCTGGCTTTTTTCTGCTCCATGGGCGGCATATCCGGGGCTTTTCTCCTTCTCCCCGTTCAGATGAGTTTCTTAGGCTTTACCAGCCCTTCCGTGAGTGCCACCAATCAGCTTTACAATATCGTGGCCATCCCCAGCGGCGTATGGCGGTTTTATAAAGAAGGCCGCCTGATTCCGCCCCTTGTCAAGGCCGTTGTCATCGGCACCCTGCCCGGTGTCTTCATCGGTGCTGTCATCCGGGTTTATTACATGCCCGATCCCGATCTCTTCAAGCTTTTTGTCGGCTGCGTCCTACTCTACATCGGCATACGGATGATCCGGGATCTTCTTGGTAAAAAACAGGCCACCGCAGGTGGTGGTGCACAGGGCAGCGGCCGTGTGGAAGTGCTGCCTTCCGGTTTTTTTGAAGTCCGCTTCATCTTCCGTGAAAAGGAATACCATGTGGGTGCTGCGGGCATCATGGCCTTAAGCGGTATTGTGGGAATCATCGGAGGGATATACGGCATTGGCGGGGGCGCCATCATCGCCCCCTTCTTTGTTTCTGTTTTCGGACTGCCCGTATATACGGTGGCAGGGGCAGCCCTCATGGGTACTTTCATCACCAGCGTTGCCGGTGTTATCTTTTATCAGATCCTTGCCCTGCTGAACCCTGAACAGGCCATTTCTCCGGACTGGCTTCTGGGTATTCTTTTTGGCATCGGCGGTTTTATCGGCATGTACCCTGGAGCCAGAACCCAGAAATTTGTTCCGGAACGCTGGATCAAGTGGGGCCTTTGCCTTGTCATCGCATGGACAGCGGGGAATTATATTCTGGGTTATTTCTTCTGATCCGGCCCTGAGGAAAGACGGGTAAGAACGGAGGCAAGGCCTGCATCCATTTCCCTGCGCTGTTCTTCCCCGACCTTATTCTTTCCTGCATCCTGAAAAAAGGCAGCCAGTTTTTTTCTCTCCTCACTGCCAAGGATCTGTAAGAGGCTCCTTTCCGCCGGTCTTTTTTCCTCATCCCGGGTGGCATGGGGCCTTGTTACCAGCGTATGAAAAAGAAGGAGGCAGCGATCCAGAACCATCCATGGAATCCTTGCATCCCGAACAGGCCCGATGCAGACCTCAAAACCGCTGACCCGTATGCCCGCAATGCGGCGGGCATCACCGCTGCGGGTACCGAGATAGCTCCAGGTGGCACCGGCCAGCCCCCCTGCGGCTGTCACCAGACCCAGGGCCGCACCGCCCAGAGCAAGGTCCACCCCTGCGGCCACGGCGGCTCCGGCACCTCCGCTGATGGCCGCAAGCTGCACCCGGGAAAGCCCGAACATATGGAAGGCCTCCTTTGAAAGGAGATCCGTTTCCACCAGCGCCAGAACATCCGGAGACGGGGCAAAAAAACGGTGGCGGAAGGTATCCCTCAGGCTGTCCCAGCAGACTTCCTCCTGCCTGCGGATGGACTCCTGCCACTGAAGAACCAGTCTGCGGGAAAGGTCCTCCACCTTTTTTGCATCCGAAGCCTCCTCCTTCAGGGAAAAAGAAGACACGCTGTAAAGAAGATCCGTAATCTGACTGGCAGACCGGGCAATCCTGTCTTCCCAGTCCTGCTCCAGCTCACGGATAACAGGATGCAGCACGGGCTCCACATCCGGGTCCATGGAGCGCAGGGCCGAAAGCAGCCGCATACGCTCCCTGAATCCGGCGGTCAGGGCATTGAATACGTGGACGGCATTAAAGGTTTTACGCAGGGCGGTCTTCCAGTCTTCCAGAGCCTCCGCCGTTCCCTTGGGATTGATGATGGCCATGCGGGAAAGTCCCACCAGACGCAGAATCTCCATTTCCGCAAGATCGCTCTTACGCACGGGCCGGGCCGCATCCACCACGTAGAGAATACCGGCCCCCCTGGAAAGGGCGGAAAAAATCTCGCATTCATCCTCAAAATCCGGGTTGCCTCCATGCATGGCAACAAAGGCACCGGCAAGATCCTTACCCGTAAGATTTTTTTCATGTTCCTGAATCCATGCAAGGGTTCGCTTCGGCGACTGAAAACCCGGCGTATCCGTGAAAAGAAGCCGGACCGTATCTCCGGAATGCACAGGGTAGGCACGGCTTTCACGGGTTTCCCCGGGCCATGGACTGATGCGGATGGTATCATCTTCCACAAGGGTGGCCACAACCGATGACTTGCCCTCATTGGGATGACCCACCACGGCAAATTCCAGATGAAGGGAATCAGGCTTCATGGCGCACCCCCCTATGCATCACAGGGCGGGGTTCAGAAAGACCCTGCAGCCTGAGATCCCATATGCGGATATCATCGGCGCTTGCCTCTCCCCCGTTTCTGTCCGGCCTGCCCACGGGCCAGATCCATAAAGGGGCTTCGCTTTTTTCTGCCATGCCTTTTAAAAGCTTCAGATCCTCCTTCACAGGCGGCATAAAAACCTCCAGAGCCAGCACCCGGCTGCAGGACGAATCCGCATTTTCCGGCAGATTTTCCGTATCCATATGAAGAATACTTCTGGGAGACGAACCCATGGCAGTACCGGTATTTTCAAGGATTTTTCCATGCAGATTTTCAGGGATCTCATCGCTGATCCACAGATCCCACACCATGGTGGAAGATGTTTCTTTATCCTCCTGTTTCATCTCTATGGATGAGATTTTTTCCTCAAATATAAGAGGTTTTTCTTTCCCTTGATCCTTTTTTGGGGAAGGAATGGAGCGCCTCAGAAAAAAACAGAGCTCATGGATGCGGGAGTCAGTTATTTTTGTTTCCATGGCGGTTTTATGGAAACGCCACCGGGCAAAAAAAAGAAAAAAAAGCCTTGGCAAAAATCCATAAACCAGAAGTGCCATGGACAGAAAGGACCACCATGCGCTCAGATGGCGTGCTTCCAGATGGGCGATGCCTTCCTTTAAAACCAGACGGGAACCTTCTACATAGGCGGTATCCGGAAGGGCCTGTGGAAAAAACCAGCTCCAGGGCAGAGCCAGCAGGGTCATCAGTCCGTGGATGGCCTCTGCACCGGGATTCAGGGTGCTCTGCCATGCAAAGGCCAGATCACTGGCTGCAACCTTGAGAAGAAAACCGGACAAAAGACCCAGCACAAGAAAAAAACCCGCTACCTGAAAGGCAAAAAAAACAAAGGAAAAAACCAGTGGCCGGTATCGCCCTGAAAACCTGTCCATGTTTTTTGCCCGGACCTGAAGAAGATCCTTGATTTCAGAAGACATTCTGTTTTCGGCTCCCTTCTGCACACGCAGGAACAGCCTGCGGAATCCGGAAAGAAACAGTCTGTAAGCCAGAGGCATTTTACGATTACGGAACAAAATAACCAGAAGGGTAAGGACAAGGCTGATCAGCGGCAGTCCCACCAGCACAAAAAGTGCATGGAAAAGATTGACAGGGGTAAGACCATCATAGCGTAAAACGCCTGCAGCCATGGAAAAACCAGCAAGAAAGCCCAGCAAAGCCAGCAGGACAATGCCCGTCTTCATGAGAGAAACCACACGGTCTCCGGCCAGAATGCGGCCCGCATCCTTTCCCGCCTGCTTCCGGCGTTCGTTCAGCCAGAAGTGAAGACAGGCATCATCCGTATTTTCCGGCTGGATGAAAGCAGCAATGCGTTTATTGCGGAGCCTCGCCCCTTCACCTTCCTGGGCATCCTGTGAAAGAAACCACTCCGTATCTGCAAGATCGCTAATTTTTTCATAGGTTTTATACCTTCGTGTCATTATTTTTCACTTATCCCCGTTTTACGGTATGTCAGAATTTACTTGTCCGGAAAATAGGCTCAGGCTAGCCTGTATCAGGGGAAAGGCTGAGCTGTCCCTGATTCAGACCCTGTACTTTAATGTTGAAACGTTCTTTCTTCAAGAACTACTCTTCGGGGGGAATGGAATGAATGAGGAAAAAACCGTTGCAAGAATCCTGAGACAGTACCGGCTCAACCCCTTTGGCACCCATGGTGTTTCCCACTGGGCAAGGGTCATGGAAAATGGTTTGAAACTGGCCTCATATAATGGTGCCGATGAAAACGTTGTCCGTTATTTTGCCCTTTTCCATGATGCAAGGCGCAGAAATGAAGGACTTGACTTCAACCACGGCCTCAGGGGGGCCAATCTGGCAAAGCGCCTGCGCTCTGAGCTCATTGATCTTAATGATCAGCAGTTTGAGCTTCTGATACTGGCTTGCAGGGACCATACCAAAGGCAAAACAGAAGGAGACATCACCGTCCGGACCTGCTGGGATTCGGATAGGCTGGATCTTGCCAGGGTGGGAAAAATCCCGGACCCCAAACGCCTCTGTACGGATGCGGCAAAACAGCCTGAGGTCATGGCATGGGCAACGGAAAGGGCCTCCTGCCGCATGGTTCCGGAACGCATCTGGAACCTGTGGGGGCTTAAATCCCTGCGCTTCAATGACCGGGGCCTGCCCTGGCTGGACAGGGAAATGGTGAACCGCATCCTCTCACGGGTTACCTGCGGCTTCATGCCCCAGAACAGTCCCCCGCCCTGTCCGGACAAACAGATCAGGGACTTTCTCCAGACCCTGACCACCATGCAGCATTACAACTATCGCTACAGATCCGAGGCCATCATGGAAATGAAAGATACGATTCTGCCCCTGATACCTGAAACGGCCAATACGGACGTGGTAAGAATGTGGCTGGCGCTGGCACTGGCCCTCAAAGACCTCTACCATATGCGAAGGACAAAGCTTGCGGAAATACTTGCCAAGGGCGTTCACAGGGCAATACTGTAAAATCCCGAAGGAGAAGAACCATGTCAAGAAAAGCATCCGGTATTCCCCTGCGTTCCTGGTGTCAGGATCCCGAAGATCTGGCCATGGAGCAGGCAGAAAACCTCTGCCGCCATCCAAGGGCCTTCCATCACATTGCCCTGATGCCGGACTGTCACCCCGGATACGGCATGCCCATCGGAGGTGTGGCAGCCTTCAGAAATGCTATCATTCCCAATGCCGTAGGTGTGGATATCGGCTGCGGCATGGGGGCTGCCATGTCTGATTTCACAGGACAGCCGGAACGAAAAACCCTCGTAAAAATCACAGAAACCATTACCAGCTGCATTCCAGCAGGCTTCAACCGCCACAAACAGGATCAAAAATGGGAAGGCTTTGACAGTTTCCTTGAAAATCTGAGCGGAAAACCCGGCTGGTTGGGAAAGGATACCCTGAGTATTGCCCGCCAGAGTCTTGGGACCCTTGGTGGCGGTAACCACTTCATTGAAATTCAAAAAGATGGTGAAGACAGAATCTGGGTCATGCTGCACTCGGGCTCCCGCAATCTCGGCAAAACCATAGCAGAATACCATCACAGAAAAGCCCTTGCGGAAAACCGGAAAGACGGCATTGTCCTTCCATCGGAAGATCTGGCTTTTTTTGATACGGATAGTGCAAGGGGAATGGCCTATATAAGGGATATGCACTTTGCCCTGAACTTTGCAAAGGAAAACCGCAGGCGCATGATGGATATCGTTAAAAAAATTCTTGGGGATACCCTTGGCTGCAGTTTTCTGCAGGAAATCAATATCCACCACAATTATGCCGCAGAAGAAAACCATTTCGGATGCCGTGTCTGGGTACACCGCAAGGGTGCCACCTCCGCACAAAAAGGTGAAAAGGGTATCATTCCCGGCTCCATGGGCAGCCCTTCCTATATTGTGGAGGGCTTGGGAAACCCGGAATCCTTCTGTTCCTGCTCCCATGGGGCAGGCAGGGTCATGGGAAGAAACGAAGCATGCAGAAAACTGGATGCCGCTGCTGTGGCAGCTTCCATGAAGGGCATTGTCCATGGAGGATTTCCCACCATGAAAAAAGGAAACCTCCGGGGAAAACAGGATTTCGGTGAAGCTCCCGGTGCTTACAAGGATATCGACACGGTCATGGCAGCACAAGCCGATCTTGTAAAAATTCTTGTGAAACTTCAGCCCCTTGCCGTTGTCAAAGGATAGAAAAATAGTAATTATTCAGCACGGTTTACCCCGAACTGCCAATGCTGTAGTTGCAGCAGCTTTGTACTGCTGCAAGGCTCTGTGGCTATTTGCAAGTGACATTGCAATCGTTTCGGATCAGAGCTTTGCAG
>NZ_VLLC01000001.1:59914-81996 GCF_007830435.1 Desulfobotulus alkaliphilus
CCGCTTCCGCACAGGGCAAGAAGCTCCCGAATAAGATTGCGTCACGGGCAAATAGCCTGGGGCCTGTGCATCTGTCTTGCAGCTATGGTACTTGAAAAACTGTGCTGAACAGTTACCAAAAGCATAAAAACCCGGCAGAGCCACAGGCCCTTACCGGGTTTTTAGTTTTAAAAAAAATCCTAAGGACATGAACAGCCCTTGTGAATTTCTTAGCCCTTAGAGTCCTTCAATCACAATGGCTGCGGGCTCACAAACCTCAAGGCAGCTTTCACAGCCCAGGCACTCGTCGGCATTGACGGGAACGGATTTACCATCCTGCATTTCAAATACATCCGTAGGACATACGTCCACGCATTCTTCACATCCAACACACTTATCTTCATCAACGATGGGGGTGTAGGTACTCATCTTCCGTACTCCTTCATAAAAAAATAAAGTAAAAAAATTAAGGATGCCTTGCATCTTTATGGGGATGGCGGGTTTCCTGCCGGAAAAGACACCACCTGTCAAACAGAAGTTTCTTTGCCTGACACAGCAGGCCAGTCATTAGAACTGCTTTTTTAAGGCTTTGTCAAGCTGGAATATGCCGCAGGACCGCTCTTAAAAAGACCTGTCCCCGATGACCTGCACATCAGAAAAAAGATGCTTTCCCTTACCCCATCATTGCCGGAATATCCAGACAAAAAATCCATAAAAATTCAGGAAAATGCAAAGCCTTTTTTTCACCGGGAAAAGCCTTCGCCAGGGAAACCCGCAGCAGGACGCCCTTCACATTACCGGGAAGTACCGGCCCATCTTCCGGGAGTTCATCCATTTCATCAATGGCACCTGAAAAAATACCTTCCAGTATCTCTTCTGCTCCGGGCATATCCGTCACCCAGAAAAACGGAGCCTGTTCACATGCAAGGAAAAGACGGAGCCAAAAACGTATCCGTTCTTCCAACCGGCAGGGGACCGGAAAAGCCGCTTCTCCCACAGGCATGCCCCCGGAGCTTTCCCCCATAAGACCCGCCAGCATATCCCTGCCCGCCGATGTCACCCTCCGGAAATCTTCTTCCAGCTCCTGTTTTTCCCTGTCAAAGGCCTCGGCCTTCATTAGAAAAAAAGCCGCCATGGCAAGGGCCTCATCCCTTTTTTCCACGGCAGATCCGAGGGGTAATTTTCCACGGATCTCTCTAACCAAGAGCAGAGGATCAGGTATGGTCTCTTCTTTTTCCGAAAAAAAATCCGTCAATCCCTCTTTACCGAGAAAACCCGCTCTCTCCTCTAAGCTTGCGGCCATGGCCGACAGAAGATCAAGGTCCAGCCCTGCGGGTTTTACGGGAACCAGCCAGCCTTCCTCCATGGCTTTCAGCGTAGGAGAAAAAAGGGCTGACTCCAGCCCCTGAAGGATCTGGACCCTGGGAGCAAAGGAACGGATGCAGCCTGTGGAAAGGGCGTTCACATTCAAAAAAGGAAAATAAAGAACTTCCATAGGACAGAACTCCTTGATTATTAAAGCTTTCTACCATCCTGCAGCATGACCCCCATGCGCAACAGCTCTTCCCTCAGGTGATCTGCGGCTTCCCAGTCTCCCCGGCTGCGGGCGGCTTCCCTTTCGGCAAGTTTCAAGCCAATCTCAGGATTTCCGGTCGTATCCACAAAATCAAAAATCTGAAGCACGCTGTCCAGATCCCGGAAAACCTGAAGGATAGCCGATGCACCCAGAGGCCCTACCCTGCCTTCGGCAAGAAGGCGGTTGATGCTCCGGATCTGGTTGAAGATCCCGCCCATGGCCGCAGAAATATTAAGGTCATCATCCATGTCCCGGATAAAATTTTCCTTGAGTTCCAAAGCCAGTCTTTCCAGCTCGCTGTTCTCCTCGCCTGTAGTCAGACAGGCCAGCCTGTGAATGCAACTATCGATACGGGAAAGGGAGCGGCGCACGGCCAGCTGAATATCTTCGGTGAGCAGGGCAGGCTTGCGGTAGTGGGCGGAAAGAAGCCAGAAACGGATTTCCCTGTCCGTCATCCCCCGTTTCTCAAGATCTTCCAGGGTGATCCGGCACTCTTGCCCCACGGCCTGACCATCCACAAACACCCGGTCACAATGCATCCAGCAACGGGCCATGGGCGCACCCGTGGCTGCGGTGGCAATGGCAACTTCGTTTTCATGGTGAGGGAAAAGAAGATCCCGGGAGCTGGTATGGATATCAAAGGTCTGGCCCAGATACTTCATGGACATGGCTGCACACTGAAGATGCAGAGAAGGTCTTACATTGCCCCATTCCGTAGAAGCATAAATTCCCCGCTTCAGCTCGGAAAGCCGGATGCGCTTGAGAAGGGTAAAGTCTCTGGGATTATCCTTTTCATATTCCTCCAGATCCACGGTGGCTCCCAGACGGATTTTGTCCAGATCCACTCCGGAAAGGGAACCATATTCAGGAAATGCGGAAATATTGAAATAAATGGAGTGGTGTTTTTCATAGGCCACACCGGAGCTGACCAGCTTTCTTGTGAGGGAGACCATGTCGTCCAGATGTTCACTGACAAGGGGATAATGCTTGGCTGGCTCCACCTTGAGCCTTGCAAGGTCTGCATGGAAAATGTTTATCCACTTTGCAGTGAAATCCTTCAGGGGAAGGCCTGCGGCCTCGGAGCCTGCAATGGTTTTATCATCCATGTCCGTAATGTTCATGACATGGGTGACATCCAGTCCCCGGAATTTCAGGTAACGGCAGAGCAGATCACTGAAAACCGCCCTGCGGCATCCCCCCAGATGCATGCGGTCATGGACCGTGGGCCCACAGGAATAAATGGATGCCTTCCCCTCATGCAGGGGTTTGAAAGCCTCCCTCGTGCGGCTGAGGGTATTGTAAAACTTCAGTGTATCCGGTGTCTTGCTGGCAAAAAGTTCGGTGGACAGATACCGTTCCCCGCTGTCCGGCAGCATCACAACCACAACCCCCTTTTCCATGGATGCGGCCACATCCTGGGCAACGGCCATGGCGGCTCCGCTGCTCATTCCCACAAGAAGCCCCTCTTCCAAAGCCAGCCTGCGGGCCGTATCAAAGGCCCTGCCATCCTCGATATTCACCTTCTGATCCAGCCTGTTTTTTTCATAAAGCTCCGGCTGGTAGGCTTCCTTCATGTTTTTAAGACCCTGAATCCTGTGGCCGAGATAGGGTTCCACACCGATAATACGAACCTCAGGGTTTAAGCCCTTCAGTCCCCTTGAAAGCCCCATCAGTGTACCCGTAGTGCCCATGGTGGCCACAACGGCATCCACCTTTCCTCCGGTCTGTTCCCAGATTTCCCTTGAGGTGCCTTCGGCGTGGGCCCGCCAGTTGGCTTCGGTATTGTACTGATCGGTCATGAAATAACGGTCCGGATGTTCCCGCACCAGCCGGTAGACGGCCTCAATGGCACCATCGGTACCCAGATGCCCCGGCGTCAGAAGAATTTCAGCTCCCCTTGCCTTTAAAATCCGCCGCCTTTCCAGACTGACGGACTCACTCATGGCCAGCATGAGGCGATAGCCCCTGATGGCACAGACCATGGCAAGGCCGATGCCCGTATTACCGCTGGTGGCCTCAATCACCACCTTGTCTTTGGTGAGAATACCCGCCTCCTCGGCCATGCGGATCATGTAGAGGGCTGCACGGTCCTTTACCGAGCCACCGGGATTCATATATTCCAGTTTGGCAAAAATCCGCACCAAAGGATTGGGGTTCATGCGACGGATTTCCACCAGAGGGGTGTTGCCTATGAGATCCAGAAGGGAATTTGACATATAATATCCTGAAATATTAGGTTCATTGGGCATAAGACACCCAAGATGTTTGCAAGTGACCCTGCAATCGTTTTTAGGTTTTTTACGGCGCGGAAGTTTTATTCAAGATACCGGGCAACCCGTCCACATGGCGGACATATTCGGCGATACGGCTTTTGCGTTCAAGGCCCGAAGCAGCCATGAAGCGGACACTGCCGAAAATCTGCCTTGAGGGCCAGGGCCTGTCATGCAGACCAAAAATCCATCCGCACCCGGCATAGGAACAGGGATCTCTGCCATCGAGAAAAAAACGGTTGTTCAGATAAAGGATACGTTCAAAGGCCTCTTCCGGAGAGGGGGACCACTCCAGAATTTTTTTCCCCCAGTACATGCGCATCACATTGTGCATATATCCGGTCAGACGCATTTCCTCCATGGCTGCATTCCAGTAAATATCATGGGTAGAGGCATTCTCCAGCGCCTTTAAGGTATAAAGATAAGGCCTTTCATCCCGCCTGTGCTGGTCCAGAGTGTCCCTTGCCCAAGGAGGAAGGCAGCCAAAATTGTCATAATCCGGCGTATAATGCACAAAATTAACGGCCAGCTCCCTTCTTACCACAAACTGCTCCAGAAAGGCGGTACGAACTTCCGGTTCCAGCTCTGCGGCCTGCACCCGACGGACTACAAGCCCCGGGCTGATCATGCCAAAGTGCAGAAAAGGAGAGAGAAAGGAGACCGCATAGCGATGGGGCAGGCTGCGGTCTTTCACATAACTGCCTGCCCTTTGCTTAAGGAAATCATCCAGACACCCCAGGGCAGCCTTTTCTCCACCCGTAAAAAACCAGGCCTCAGGCATGGGAGACCATGGAACCCCGGCCCTGTGCAGGAGGGCCTCCCCTTCGCCGGGGTTCTCCCCTGAAGGAGGAGGACCCTTGAAGGGATGGGCCGGAAGCAGGGTCGCAGGTTCCAGAAAGCCGACCATTTTTTCCATGATCTTTGGCCGGAGAACATAGGCGGCATAGGCCCTGCGGTCCAGAGCTTCTGCCACGGGCACCACCACACTGGCTTCCACGGCAAATACGGCGCAGGAAAGGCGTCTTCCAAGATTCTCCCGCCAGATTTTCTGATGGCGCAGGTAGCCCACATCACAGATCAGGGCCGCCGCATCCCCTGCCAGCTGATATATGGTATCTTCAGGTTCTCCAATGCGAAGCACAAAGACAATGCCCATGGACTGAAACTTAAGGGCCAGTTCCTGAAGCCCCTCCAGCATGAAAACAAAATGGGGCCATCTGGCCTCCGGATAATACCCCCAGAGGGAAAAAGCCACCACCAGAGGTTTTTTTAAAAAAGCCGCCGTTTCCAGGGCAAAGGCCAGGGCAGGATTGTCCTCCACCCGCTGGGCCTGCTGCATCCAGTAGAGTACATAGCTGGCCTCCGCACAAAAGCCCCTGTCGTTTTTGCGCTGTATCCTTTTTCTCTCCACACGGGAAAAGGCATGCAGGCCTTGCGCCATGGCTATATCCGTTTCAGGGGAGAAAGCTGGCCCCGCCATTCTGCCAGAAAGGCTTCCAGTGCGGCAATTTCCGCAGAAAGCATGACTTCCTGTACAGGACTTCCCCCATCCCAGCCATGGCCGAAACGAAGATACCTGTCATTGAGCCTTGACTCAATCTCGGTGATGGAAAGCTCCGGATTCCTTTCCTTATGACGCATCAGTTCAAAAAAAGTACGGTCATAGGTGTCATCAAAAAGACTGTCCCCCCACTTTTCCGTTTCATTCAGGCTGTCTGCCATGGCAATCTCCTTATCGGGTCTGAATCTCCAAGAGTTTTTCCTCCACAATGGCAAGCATCTGCTCCGTCAGCAGATCCGGATGCTGCATGGCGTCCATAATAAAAAAACGATGTTTTTCTTTTTCCGCCAGATCAAGAAATCCCTGCCGTATATTCCGGTGAAAAACAAGGGTTTCCTGCTCAAAGCGCATCTCTTCTGCCTTTCTTGCACCAAGGGCGGCCTGGGATAAGGCCCTTGCCAGACCTTCTTCCGGTGGTAAATCCATAAGAAAGGTGATATCCGGACAAAGGCCCTGAAGCACCAGATCATGGACCTGCTGAATGCGCCGGGGAGCCAGACCCCGGGCAACCCCCTGATACACCGTGGTGCTGTCTGCAAAACGATCACTGATGACAAGCTTTCCTGCGGCAAGGGCAGGTCTTACAACCTCCGCCAGATGCTGTGCCCGGTCTGCGGCATAAAGAAAAAGTTCCGTATCCGCCACCATGGCTCCGTTGGCAGGGTCCAGAAGCAGCGCCCGGATTTTGCGGCCGATGGCTGTCCCACCGGGTTCACGGGTAGAGACCACCCCGTATCCTTTTTTTTCAAGGTTTTGGGCGAGGCGCAGTACCTGGGTACTTTTTCCGGCACCTTCACCGCCGCAGAGGGTGATGAGCATAAGAATGATTTCCTTCGGGTCTTCCCTTATGTTTTCAGGCAATATTGTCCATTCGGCACCTTGTCCGGGCCTTAAAGTGCATGTATAGTCCATAACCTTCGGAGGTTCAAGGAAAAGCCCCCGTATTCTTTTCCCCGGAAAACACAGGAAGACTGTTTATGCGGTTTTACCCATGCCTGCTGACTTTGCTGGCGTTATCCTTTATCGGTCTGACATATGCAGCAGAGGCCAGGGCCTCCCTTCCCTACACCATAGAAGCGGACCGCATGGGCTATGATCCTGCCACTGGCCAGTACACAGCCACGGGAAATGTCCGGATCAGGGGGGAGGATATGGTTCTCCATGCGGATCATATTCATTACATACCCGAAAAAAAAATCATTTCAGGTGAAGGCCGCATTCTGCTTCAGACCGGCGATGACCGCATGGAAGGCGAGCGTATCCATTACAACATGGAAAAGGGTACGGGAGTCATTGAAAAGGGCGTTCTCTTTATTTCAGAATCACAGTTCCGCTTAAGGGGCAGAAAGATTGAAAGAATCGGAGAACACACCTATCTGATTGATGGTGCAGGCATTACCACCTGCGAGGGGGATGTGCCGGACTGGGAGGTGACGGCCTCCCGCATCAGGGTCACCCTGGAAGGCTACGGAACCCTGAACCACGGGGCTTTTCGTGTCAAGGGCCTCCCCGTTCTCTATGCCCCATGGCTTTTTTTCCCCGCCAAGACCCAAAGACAGAGCGGCCTTCTCATGCCGGAAATCCACCTGTCAGACCGTTACGGCTATGAACACCTCCAGCCCCTTTACCTTGCCCTCAGCGACAGTTCCGATGCCACCTTCTATTATCACTTCATGGAAAAGGGGAGGGACAGGACCGGCCTGGAGTACAGAAAAATGTGGAATGCAGAAGACCGCCTGACACTGAGGCTGGATGGTCTCAACCAGAATCTCCGTGAGGAAGAAAAAAACAGTCCCTCTGTGAGCAGTGACCGCTACTGGTTCCGGATGAAGCAGAATTTTACCCCAAGAGAAAATGCAAGGGCATTTCTGGATCTGGATCTGCTCAGTGACACGGCCTATTTCGATGACTTCAAGGGGGGCTCCCTGGGCTTTGCAAAAACCGACAGCCTCTTTCAGAATGAATTCGGCAGAGGCATCGACCCGGAAAAGGAAAAAACCCGGACCAACCGCCTGCTCTTAATGACAGGCGGTGACATTGTAAGGGTAGAAGGTGAGTTCATCTGGGAAGATGATATCCGCAGAAGAAAAGAGAACCTTCAGGACAAAACCGTACAGCGCCTTCCCCGCATCCGCCTTTCCACAAGAAGACAGGCCCTCCCGGGCACCTTCCTCTACCATGCCTTTGAAGCGGAGGGAGGCTATTTTTACCGGATAGACGGAGAAAAGGGAAGCCGGATGGACCTCGCTCCCCGGATCTACGCCCCTTTCCGCATGGGGCCCGTATCCCTTGAGCCTTCGGCGGGCCTGCGCCAGAGCTTCTGGTACACGGAAAATCCCATGGATAAAGAACATGAAGGCCATGAAAAATACAGCCGCACCCTCTTTGATGCCCGCCTGGATCTTTTTACGGAAATTTACAAAGTATTTGATGTGGAAAGAACATCTGCAGATAAAATCCGCCACAGCCTTCAGCCAAAAATCACCTTTGAATTTGTCCCGGATAAGGATCAGGAAAGTCTTCCCTATTTTGATGATCTGGACAGGATAGAAAAAAAACGCCTTGTTAGCTACAGTCTGACCCAGAGCCTGACCGCACGCCTGCCTGACAGGGGGAATAAGGAAGAAGGCCTGCATGCATACAGGGAGTTTCTCCGTTTCAAAATCTCCCAGAGCTATGATCTGGATAAGGCAGAAGAAAAAGGGGAAAAGGCCTTTTCCGATGCCAGAGGGGAGTTCTCCCTTTTTCCATCGGAGACCATCCGGCTTTTCGGTGATCTCATCTGGTCTGTGGAAAATTCAAACTGGGGAGCCTACAGTGCAGGCATGGATTTTAAAAAGGGTGTAAATCGTTTTTATGCAGAACATCGTTATGCAAAGGATCTTTCCGCATCCCTTCACCTCCACGGTTATCTGGGCCTGACGGACACCCTTGGTTTCATGTGGGCTTATGAGCGCAATCTGAAAGAAAAAACCAACAACCAGCAGGACTATGGCCTGCGCTACAACGCAGGCTGCTGGCAACTGGATACAATTTATTCCGACGACAGAAATGACAGAAAAATCGGATTCTACTGGACACTGACGGGCCTTGGCACCTTTGAGCACAGCCTTGGCAAAGAAAGATTACCATGATCATCGCACAAACCCCCCTGCGGCTGAGCTTTGTGGGCGGCGGCTCAGATATGCGGGCATTCTACGAAAAAAAAGATGGAGCCGTTGTCTGTACGGCCATTGATAAGTATGTCTATGCCATTGTAAAAGAGCGTTTTGACGAGGATATTTACCTCAACTACTCTGAAAAGGAGCGGGTGAAAGATGTAAAGGACATCCGCCATGACCTTGTGCGGGAAGCCATGCGCATCACCGGCGTGACAGCCGGTGTGGAAATCACCACCCTTGCGGACATCCCCTCCTCCGGTTCCGGGCTGGGTAGCTCCAGCGCCATCACCGTTGCCCTGCTCCACGCCCTGCATACCCATCAGAACAACCTTGTCACCGCAGAACAGCTGGCCGAAGAAGCCTGTCACATTGAAATTGACCTTTTAAATAAACCCATCGGCCGTCAGGATCAGTATGCGGCAGCCTATGGCGGCATGCACAGGTTCACCTTCAGAAAAAATGAAGAGGTGCTGAGGCAAAGAATCCGCCTTTCCCCTGCCCTGAGCAGAAGAATTTCTGAAAACATGCAGCTTTTTTTCACGGGCATCACCCGGAGTGCGGATACCATTCTTTCGGAACAGCAGCAGAACCTCAGCCAGCAGGACAAGTTTGATACCCTGGCTGCCATGGTGGCACTTGTTTCCCCCTTTAGCGAAGCCCTCACCCTTGGCGACATGGAAACATGCGGCGGGCTTCTCCATAAAAACTGGATACTCAAACAAAGCCTTGCTTCGGGTATTTCCAGTGACAGCACCAGAGCCATGTACGAAGCAGCAAGAAACTGCGGTGCCTCCGGCGGTAAAATTGCCGGAGCGGGCGGTGGTGGATTCATGTTCTTTTTTACCCCCCCGGCCCATCAGGCTGCGGTGCGCGCAGCACTTGAACAGTTCAGGGAGTTTCCCTTTCTCTTCAGCGAATCCGGCAGCCGGATTATCTTTGATGGCAGATCCTATTCAGCCAAATAAGGAGTTTTTTCCATGCATATTCTCATCACAGGCGGTGCAGGATTCATCGGCTCCCATACGGCAGATGCCCTCATAGCCCAAGGGCACAGGGTCAGGGTGCTGGACTGCCTGCAACAGACCGTACATCCGCAGGGTATTCCTGCCTATCTGCATCCTGAAATTGAGTTTATAAAGGGAGATGTCCGATCAAAGGAAGACTGGATCAAAGCCCTTGAGGGAGTGGAGGCCGTATATCATTTTGCAGCCTATCAGGATTATCTTCCGGACTTTTCAACCTTCTTCCATGTCAACACTGTGGGTACCGCCCTTTTATATGAAATCCTCGGAGAGCAGGGGGAAAATCGAAAGGTAAAAAAAGTAGTGGTGGCCACCAGTCAGGCCGTCATGGGTGAAGGCCGCTATGGCTGCCCTGCCTGCCCATGGCAGGGAATTCCCGATATCCGGGAAGAAAGTCTTCTTATGCAGAAAAAATGGGAACATCCCTGCCCTGCCTGCGGTGCGGATCTTCTCTGGCAGCCTTCCGATGAATCCATTGCCAACCCGTGCAACCCCTATGCCCTTTCAAAGGATGCCCAGGAAAAGGCCGCCCTGAGACTTGGGAAAAGGGAAAATATAGACACCACCGTTCTGCGTTATTCCATTGTTCAGGGACCAAGGCAGTCCTTTTACAATGCCTACTCCGGAGCCATGCGGATCTTCGCCCTCTGCCTCTACTGCAAGCGAAGCCCTCTTATCTTTGAGGACGGTATGCAGATCAGGGACTTTATCAATATTCAGGATGTGGTGGATGCCAACCTTCTTGTACTTGATCATCCCGGAGCAAAGGGCAGAATCTTTAACGTGGGGGGAGGAGAAGCCTGCACGGTCCGTGCGTTCTATGAAAAAATGCAGAAAATCACGGGAAAAACCATTCTTCCGGAAAAGGGCAACCATTACCGCTACGGCGATACCCGCCATATTTTTTCCGATACGAAAGCCCTTCAGTCCCTTGGCTGGCAGCCGCTAAGGAGCATAGAAGAAAGCATTGCCGCCTACTGGGAAGACCTGCACGGACAAACGGCCAAAGAAGAGATCCTCTCCTATGCAGACAGTCATATGAAAAAACTGAAGGTAATCCGGGAGGCTGCGGGATGAAAGCCTTTCTTCTGGCCGCAGGTCTGGGCACCCGGCTCAGACCCTTAACGAACCACACACCCAAATGCATGGTGACCATAGGGGAAAAACCCCTCCTTGGCATCTGGCTCAATCATCTGGCCCTCTGTGGTATCCGGGAAGTCCTGATCAACACCCACCATCTGGCAGACAGGGTTGCGGATTTCCTTGATTCATGGCCCAAAGATATTTTAAAAATTCACCCGGTTCATGAACCTTTTCTTCTGGGAAGTGCCGGAACCCTTCTGGCCAACAGGGATTTTATCCATGGAAAAGAAAACTTTCTGATTGTTTACGCAGACAACCTCTGCAACTACAGGCTTTCTAAGCTGCTGCAGGCCCAGCAGGCCAACAGGGAAAGGGGGGCGCTGCTGACCATGGCCCTTTTTAAAGCTTCTGATCCATCATCCTGCGGCATTGCAGAACTGGATGCCACAGGATGCATCACAGGATTTGAGGAAAAACCGGAAAAGCCGGTATCCAATCTTGCCAATGCGGGAATTTATGCTGCCAGCCCTGAAATATTCACCTTTCTCAAAGCCGGTTCAGAGGGGCATCAGCCCTATGATATCGGACAGCACCTTCTGCCCCGTATCACGGGAAAAATGTATGGCCTGCCCATGGAAGGATATCTGCGGGACATCGGAACCCCCGAATCCCTGGAGATCGCCCGCAGGGAATGGAGGGAGCTGCAGCCTCTTCTGAGACCGGAGACTCTTTAAAAAAGACCCCTAACCATTTAGTATGTTTTTCATACAAATCCTTGTATTTAATTTAAATTATTATTTTAAAGAAAAGACAATCGGGCTGTTTGTGAGTGACATTGCAATCGTTTCGGATTCCGGCACTCAAGCCATAGATCCAAAGCCAATAATTTAGAACAATACAACTTTGTTGAGCTTGAGTGCCGGAGTGCTAATAAGAAGCGGCAAACGGTCTGAGCCGCCACAAAGGCAGCGTGCTTAAGCCTGCTATGGCAATCAAAAAGCTTATCCTGCCTGTGGCGGGGAGGTTTTGCCGCTTCCGCACAGGGCAAGAAGCTCCCGAATCCGGCACTCAAGATCCTTGAAGCACTTTTGCTCCCGTAAAGGGCTTGAGCTTTTCAGCTTGAGTGCCGGATTGCGTCACGAACAAATGGCTCGGTTGTCTGTGTACCTGATTGAAGGTTTTCGATTTGTCAAAGGAAAATTGTGCTGAATAATTACAAAGACCCTGTTTTAAAAAAAGCAAACAGACCTTTTTTGAGAAAAGCCTGAAGGAGGCACATGGATTACGAAAACTTTGCTTCTTTATATATTGATGAGTTCCACACAATCATGGCAGCCATGGATAAAAAACCCTTTGCCGCCTTCTGCAGGGCCATGCTTCAGGCCTACGAAGACAGAAAAACCATCTATATTCTGGGCAACGGCGGCAGTGCTGCCACTGCCGCCCACGGGGTCTGCGACATCAATAAGGGTGTCTGCCTTGACCTTGAAAAAAAATTCAAAATGATTTCCCTTGCAGACAACATCTCCATGATCACAGCCATTGCCAATGATCTGGATTACAGCCGGATTTTTGTGGAGCAGCTCAAAAACTTTCTTGAACCCGGTGACCTTGTTCTGGCCATTTCCGGAAGCGGTAACTCTGCCAACGTGATCCATGCCGCAGATTATGCAAGGCAGAAAGGGGCCTTTGTTATCGGCATATCCGGCTTTGACGGCGGCAAACTGGCAGAAAAAAGTGATATTCATATCCACATTCCCATCCATGACATGCAGAAGGTGGAAGACGGCCAGATGATGGTGATACACATGCTGATGCAGGCCTTGCGCAAAAGTCTCGGACTGAAGCCCGCAGGATGCTGACCGCAGGCTGCCGTTTTTTCATTCCACAGGCCAGATGGTACAATCATCTGATATAAAAGGTATAGTCGGACATATTCACCAAACCCTGAAGTACATGAATTCTTCTGGACGGAAAACAGAATTTTCACCATAAACCCTTGACTTCCGGAACTCTTCCTTCTATGTACTTCGCTTGAATTCTTATCGCCGGAGGAGGCAAGTAAATGAACAAGCTGGAACTGATTGCAACACTGAAAAACGAAGCGAATATTTCCAAGGCAGAAGCTGCGGAAGTTGTTCAGATTTTCTTTGATTCCATGACAGAAGCCCTGGCCAGGGGTGAGAGGGTTGAAATCCGTGGTCTTTGCAGCTTCTTTATCAAGGAATACAAAAGCTATACGGGCCGCAACCCCAAAACCGGGGAAAAGGTATTGATACAGCCTAAAAAACTTCCTTTTTTCAAATGTGGCAAAGAGCTCAAAGAGCGGGTTGACTATAAAGATAAAATGGATGAGGCATAGGCCTCACCCGGTTTTCACAACCTGAACCGCACGCAGACATCCCGGAAAAATTCTTAAAAGCAACATCAGGATCTGCGTTGCGGTAATTTTTTTGCCCCTGGAAGGATGGGATCTTGGATTCCGACCCACAGACTGCATATGGCTTTCATCTTCTTGAGGGACAGAGCCCTGCCATCCGAACCCTGGAGGGCATGCGCGTATCCGGGCGACTGCCCCAGGGACTTCTTTTTTCCGGCATGCCGGGAACGGGAAAATCCCTTGCTGCCCGCACCCTGATGATGGTGGAAAACTGCAGAGATTCCGAGGCTCCCTGCGGCCATTGCCGTTCCTGCCGGAAAATCCTTATGGATCAGCATCCGGATTTTATAGCCATTCAACCCCTCAATGGGGTCATCCGTATTGATATGATCCGCAAAATGATTGAGCAGCTGATCCGCAAACCCCACGAGGCAAGGAAACGCTTTGTGCTGCTGGAAGATGCCCATGCCATGAACCGGGAAGCCGCCAATGCACTGCTCAAAGTACTGGAAGAACCGCCCGATGCCACGTCCTTCATCCTGATGACTCCGGAGCCCCAGAGACTGCTTGAAACCATCCGGTCCCGATGTCAGGAAATCCGCTTTCTTCCCATGCCGGTAAAGACACTGGCTGAGAAGCTCCGGCCCATGGCAGAAGATGATGCGGCGGCCATGTCGGCGGCCAGACTGGCCTGCGGTAACCTCCTGCTTGGCCAGTCCCTTATCAGGGAAGACCATAAAAGAAAAATTCTTGCCCGTATATTTTCCCATGGCCTTTCCCTTGAACCCGCAAAGGCCCTGGCCCTTTCCGAATGGCTGACACCGGACAGATCCGGCACGGAAATCAGTCTTATTCTCATGGAAGGTCTTTTCCGGGATATCTGCCTTGCGGCAACGGATGCCAACGTGTTATGCATTCATGGGCTTTTTGATGACTGCAGACAGGAAATTACCGAAGCCGGAAAAAAAATCCTTCCGGAACAGGCCATGGATATGATTCAGCGCATCCGTGACATGAGGCGTCATATGGATCAGAACATTCTGCCCAGACTGGCCATGGATGCCATACTCATGAATCCGGACAATGCTGCCTGCCGCTGCCCTGCTGCATAGGGCCTGATCCTTATCGATCTGAAACAAGGCCGACCGCCGGTATCAGGAGTCCTGGAATCGGCGGTCCGCTTTTTGGGAGTATTATGATCCGAATTGCAGGTGTACGATTTAAATCCGCAGGCAAAATTTATGATTTCAATGCCGGTGAACTGGATATTTCCCCTGGTGATGCTGTGATTGTGGAGACGGAACAGGGCCTTGGTTTTGCCACCCTGACCTCTCCCATCCGCCAGCAGGAAAAACTTCATGCGGGCCAGAACCTGAAAGCTGTCCTCCGCCTTGCGGATGCCAGTGACTTTCTCCGTGTGGAAGAAAACCAGAAAGTTGAAGAAGCTGCCTATCAGTTCTGCAAACAGGAAGTGGAAAGCCTGAATCTTTCCATGAATCTTTTTTCCGTGGAAAGTACCTTTGACGCTTCAAAGCTTACCTTCTTCTTCACTTCCGAAGGAAGGGTGGATTTCCGGCAGCTGGTCAAGAATCTGGTCAAGGAGTTCCGGGTCCGCATTGAAATGCGGCAGGTGGGAATCCGCCATCAGGCAAAGATGTGTGGCGGGGTTGGTCGATGTGGCCGCCAGACCTGTTGCAGTGCCTTCATAGAAAAATTCGAGCCCGTTTCCATACGCATGGCAAAGGAACAGGGGCTGTCCCTGAACCCCACCAAAATATCCGGGCTCTGCGGCCGTCTCATGTGCTGCCTGACCTATGAAAACAGTACCTACAGGGATTTAAAAAGCGGGTTCCCAAAAATCGGCAAGCTGGTCAGTACCCCGAAGGGAAAGGGGCGTGTCACCCGCCACAATGTCATAGCCAGCCGTATTTCCGTTCGCATGGAAGACGGCCTTGAACTGGAATTTGGCGCAGAGGAAGTCTCCCTCCAGAGTGCCGTGGCAGGCGAGGGAGCCGAGTAAATATCCTTAAAATCCGTATGATTATTCAGCACAGTTTATTCCGAACTGCCAATGCTGTATTTGTAGCCGCTTCGTACTACTGCAAGGCTCCGTGGCTATTTGCAAGTGACATTGCAATCGTTTCGGATCAGAGCTTTGCAGCCCTGTGCGAAAGAAGCGGCAAACTGTCTGAGCCGCCACAAAGGCAGCGTACCAAGGCCTGCTATGGTAATCAAAAAGCGTATCCTGCCTGTGGCGGCGAGTTTTTGCCGCTTCCGCAAGGGCAAGAAGCTCCCGAATAAGATTGCGTCACGGGCAAATAGCCTGGGGCCTGTGCATCTGCCTTGCAGGTATGCTACTTGGAAAACTGTTCTGAACAGCAGCTCACGCCCTGCTAGGGCATCTTGTCGTAGAGTAACTTGTGCCGGATTCAAACTCATTTCGATCAGTGATGGATAATTGACCATTTTTTAAGTTTTTGAATTGAAAGAACTAGATTTAAGTTACTCAAAAGTTACATCAGAAGAGCGTTATCATATCATTTTCAAAGGACAATGATCCTGTGCAACCTGCAGGATCAGCACTTCCTTTATGCCATTTTAAACTGTTATCAGAGAACATCACCTTAACTTTCAGGGAACAGGTATCATGTCTGAGGTTTTTTACATCACCACCCCCATTTACTACGTGAATGCCAGACCCCATCTGGGTCATGCCTATACCACCATTGCGGCAGACGTGGCTGCCCGTTTTGCACGCATGCAGGGAAAAGACACCTATTTTCTTACGGGTACGGATGAGCACGGGGACAAAATTGTCAAGGCTGCCGCCAAAGAAGATAAAAGCCCCCGAACCTATGTGGATGCCATCAGTGCGGAATTCAGAAAGCTCTGGCCGGAACTTTCCATCACCCATGACCAGTTCATCCGCACCACGGATCCGGAGCATATCCGGGTGGTGCAATATCTTCTGCAAAAGATTTATGATGCCGGAGACATCTATTTCAGTGAATATGAAGGACTTTACTGCTATGGATGCGAGCGTTTCTATACGGAAAAGGAACTTGTGGACGGCAAATGTCCGGACCATCTGACGGAGCCTGAAAAAATTCAGGAAGCCAATTATTTTTTCCGTATGGGACGTTATCAGGAATGGTTGGTGGACTATATTCATAAGAATCAGGACTTCATCCGTCCCGAACGCTACAGAAATGAAATTCTGGCCTTTCTGCGGGAACCTCTGGAAGATCTCTGCATTTCAAGACCCGTTTCCCGCCTGCAGTGGGGAATTCCCCTGCCCTTTGATGATCGCTTTGTCACCTATGTCTGGTTTGATGCCCTGACCAACTATGTGTCTGCACTGGGATACCCTGAGGGTGATAAATTCACCACCTACTGGCCCGCAGCCCAGCACATCGTTGCCAAGGACATCATCAAACCCCATGGCATCTACTGGCCCACCATGCTGAAAGCCGCAGGCATTCCCGTATACACCCATCTGAATGTACACGGATACTGGAACATCGCGGAAACAAAAATGTCCAAAAGCCTTGGCAACGTGGTTGACCCCCTCGCCATGAAAAACACTTACGGTTCCGATACCTTCAGATATTTTCTCATGCGGGAAATGGTCTTCGGGCTGGACGCCTCTTTTTCCGAAGAAGCCCTTGTCACAAGAATCAATGCGGACCTTGCCAATGACATCGGCAACCTCTTCAGTCGGGTCATTGCCATGACCCACAAATATTATGGCGGAAAAGTACCTGCCCCCCATGGGACAAAAACCGCATCCATGGATTTCGGACTTAAGGCAGGGGCCCTGCAGGCCACAGAAACCTTTGAGGAGCAGATGCCTTTAATGGCCTTCCATAAGGCGCTGATGGCCGTGTGGGCCTTCATCGGCCAGCTCAACAAGTATATAGATGCCACAGCCCCCTGGGAGCTGCAGAAAAACGGACAGCAGGCAGAGCTGGACACGGTCATGTACAACCTGCTGGAAGGTCTGCGCATCGTGACCGGCCTCATATCCCCTGTCATGCCGGAAACGTCTGTAAAAATGCAGCAGCATCTGGGGCTTGAAGACAGCCAGCCAGTGCGTCTGGAGACCCTTAAGCAATGGGGCTGTCTGCCATCGGGACATACCCTCCCCAAGGCCATACGCCTCTTTCCCCGTATCGAAACAAAAACGGATGCGGATACGACACCCCCTCCGCCTCCCGCACCCAGGGGCCTCAAGGATGCCAAACCCGCCATCGGTATAGAAGATGTCGGCCGTATGGACCTTCGTGTCGGTCATATTATCCGTGCTGAAGCGATTAAAAAATCAGAAAAACTGCTCAAGCTTCAGGTCAGTCTGGGAGAAGAAATCCGTCAGGTTGTTGCCGGTATTGCCCAGGATTACAGCCCAGAATCCCTCATCGGGCTGCAGGTCACCCTTGTTGCCAACCTCAAACCCGCTAAACTCATGGGGGTAAGATCCGAAGGGATGATTCTCGCAGCCAACGGAGAAAACGGTCTCTGCCTGGCAAGCTTTGACAGGCCTGTACAGGCTGGAAGTATCGTAAAATAGTGGATTGGCAGACCTATGCATGTTTATAAGCCGGAACCCTCATGGCGCAAGGGACAGGCGGAACGCATCCGCCGAAAATCCGGGAAATCAGGCAGGAAAAAACCCCGAAGACCCGGGAGCTTCCGGATTCGACCGTTCCCTTTCCTTGTTTTGTTTTTTCTCGCTGGTTTCCTTTTCTTTTTTTTCCCCTTTTCATTCAGGGAAGAACAGCCGGGAGAAAAAACAGAAGCTGTGGTGGAAAAACCCCGGACACCGGATATCCTGACGGACAGGCTGATTCACCGGGCCTTAAAGGGTGTGCCACAGGAATCGCTGGTTAAAGAGATCATACCCTTTCATATCCATGACCAGCCCTTCACTGCCATCAGCACCTTGGATCAGGGACTGCAAAACAGGCTGATGAGTTATATCCTGAGGGCTGAGGTTGCAGGCCGGGGTATGCCTGAACTCCTTTCCCTTGTTGTGATGGAACCGGACACGGGAAAAATTAAAGGGCTTGCAGGAACACGGGCCCACGTGCAGGGAGGAGATCCATCCGTATCCTTTACAATTCACCCGGCAGCCAGCATATTTAAAATTGTTGCGGCAGCCGCGGCCATGGAAAAACATGGACTCACTCCAGACAGCCCTCTTTTTTTCAACGGAGAAATGTACACCCTCTACAAAAAACAGATGAGTCAGCAGAGGCATCGGTATACCAACCAGATATCCCTGAAGGATGCCTTTGCAAGAAGTATCAATCCTGTTTTTGGAAAACTGGGCTACCATGATCTCCAGAAACCAGGGCTCTCCCTTTATGCCGAACGTTTCGGATTTGACGGTCGTCCTCCGGAAGGCACACTGCCTGCCCCTGCCAGTGAAATTGTCTTCAGTGACACGCCCTACAGCTGGGCTGAAATTGCCTCAGGATTCAACAGAAGAACCCTTATTTCTCCCATACACGGAGCGTCCATAGCTTCTGCCATTGTGGCAGACGGTATCCTGCCCTCCCCCCATATCATAGAAAAAGTCATGGACGCAGATCAGCGTATCCGGTATCAAGGATCAAAAGATCCGGGGCGGCAGGCAATCAGAAAAGAAACCGCCGAAGCCATGCAGGTACTCATGGAACGCACCATCACATCGGGCACCTCCAGCCGGATTTTCCGGGGGCACCAGAGGGATCGTATTCTGGGTTCTTTACGCATGGGAGGAAAAACCGGATCCATTTCCAACCGCAGCCGGGATATCCGTTATGACTGGTTTGTTGGCTATGCCATCCATCCCGACGGACGCAGAATCGTTGTCTCCATTATGGTCGGGCATGGTGCCTATATCGGCAGACGGGCCGGGGAATACGCAAAGGATATTTTCTCCTTCTGGTTTGATCCGGGCCGCATTCCCGTAAAGCAGGATGAACCATCTGTCTAGTCGGGGCATGCAGGTATTGGAGGTATAAAATATGCATAACCATTCAGCGCAATTTTTATTCGATAAATCGAAAACTTATAATCGATCACAGAGACAACCGGACCATTTGTTCGTGACGCAATCTTATTCGGGAGCTTCTTGCCCTGTGCGGAAGCGGCAAAAACTCCCCGCCACAGGCAGGATAAGCTTTTTGATTACCATGGCAGGCTTAAGTACGCTGCCTTTGTGGCGGCTCAGACAGTTTGCCGCTTCTTTCGCACAGGTCTGCAAAGCTCTGATCCGAAACGATTGCAATGTCACTCACAAACAGCCCGATTGTCTTTTGTTGGAATCAAGATTCTGAAATTAAAAAAAATTTAGGATATAATATACTGCATAATTACAAGTATGTTAACCATTCTCCGGTAGCCAGACGGATAAACCCAGCCCCTTTACGGGGACAAAAATGGCTGCGGACTTTGGGGACCGGAATCCGGAACGACTGCAAGGTCTTCTGCAAATAGCGAAGGGGCCTTGCAATGGTACAAAGCTCTTGAAATTACCGCAATATCTGAATTACATAATACAATATGCTGAATCATTAGGTTTTTGCCAACATCATCCTGAGGAGATAAGGTATGCCGGGTTTTGAAATTTTCGGAGAAGAAGAGCGCAGGGAAGTACAGGAAGTCCTCGATACCGGCGTTCTGATGCGTTACAATTTTGACGGACCCCGCAGGGGAATTTTCAAGGCAAGGGATTTTGAGACAGCACTTGCAAAGCGCCTTGGCGCAGGGCATGCCCATCTGGTTTCCAGCGGTACGGCCGCACTTCAGGTTATGCTGGCCAGTTGTGGTGTAGGCGCAGGGGATGAGGTCATTGTCCCCACCTTTACCTTTGTGGCAACGGTGGAAGCCGTGCTTGCCGCAGGTGCTGCGCCTGTGTTTGCCGATATTGATGAAACCCTCTGCCTCTGCCCCAGAGCTGCGGAAAAAGCCATTACCAAAAGAACCAAAGCCATCATGCCCGTACACATGTGCGGATCCATGGCCCGCATTGATGCCCTGAAAACCCTTTGCAGGGAAAAAGGGCTGCTGCTTCTGGAAGATGCCTGTCAGGCTCTGGGAGCCAGCTTTCAGGGGAAAGCTCTGGGCCGTTTTGGCCGCATGGGCTGTTTTTCCTTTGACTATGTCAAGACCATCACCTGCGGTGAGGGCGGCGGACTGATCACAGATGATGCGGATCTCTATTTCAAAGCCCAGGCCTTCTCGGACCACGGCCATGACCATGTGGGACAGGACAGGGGTGCCGAAGGCCATCCCTTTATCGGTCTTAATTTCCGTACCAATGAAATGAATGCCGCCGTAGGGCTTGCCCAGCTGCGTAAACTGGATACCATCCTTGCCACCCAGCGTAAAAACAAGGGCATACTTAAAGAAGCCATGGCTGCACACAAAGGGGTCCGTTTTAGGGAAATCCCGGATCCTTCCGGGGATTCTGCCACCCATTTAAGTTTTTTCATGGAAAGGGAAGATCAGGCACGGGCCCTTGCCAAAGCCCTGCCAGCCCATGGTGTGGACGGCGTTTTCTACTGGTATGACAACAACTGGCACTACATCAGAAAGTGGGATCATATCCAGAAGATGGAGAGCCTTGCTCCCCTGCCCCTGGAACTTCGCCATGATGTGCCTGATTATAAAGCTCTTTCCCATCCCGCATCCGATGCCATCATGTCACGCACCCTTTCCATGCAGATTCGTCTGGGATGGACACAAGAGGATCTTGAAACCCGCATACAGGGCATCGAAAAAGCCTTTGCCTCGATCTGATTCATGAAAGGAAACCCCATGTACCGCAATCTCAAAGTCGTTCCCCGTGTTGTTTTTGGCCGCGGCTGTTTAGATCAGCTGGATGCCATCCTTGAGCCGCAGAGAAAGGGCTCCGGCATCATGGTTTTTATTCTGGACGATTTTTTTGAAGGAAAAGCCCTTGAAAAACGTCTTCCCTTTCGCAAGGGTGACCTTCTCCTGAAGGTCAATGTGGACAAGGAACCCAAAACCACGGGAATTGACGCACTGACAGAGCAGGTCAAAAACTTCTGCGGCAAGGATGTGATGCCCGACGGCGTGGTAGGAATTGGCGGTGGCTCCATTCTCGATACGGCCAAGGCTGTTTCCCTGATGCTCACCAATCCCGGACCCTCCCATGAATATCAGGGATGGGATCTCATTCAGTATCCGGGTATCTATCATGTGGGCATTCCCACCCTTGCGGGTACGGGAGCAGAAGTTTCCCGCACGGCTGTTCTCACAGGTCCTGTTCGCAAGCTCGGGCTGAATTCTGACCATACCGTCTATGATCAGGTGGTTCTGGATCCGGATCTGCTGGAGGGTGTTCGGGAAAGCATACCCGAGCAGTGGTTCTGGACAGGCATGGACTGTTATATCCACAATGTGGAAGCCCTCTGCGGCACCTTTGTGAATGAATACGCGAGGGCCTTTGGTGAACAGTCCCAGGTACTCTGCAGGGAGGTATTTCTGGATCACCACCCTGAATCCGATGAAAAACTCATGATGGCCTCCTATTTTGGTGGAATGAGCATCGCCTACTCCCAGGTGGGAGCCTGCCATGCCCTTTCCTATGGCTTAAGCTATGTGCTTGGCCTCCACCACGGCATTGCCAACTCCATCGTCTTTGACTATCTGGAAGAGTTTTATCCCGATGGTGTCAAAGAATTCCGCGCCATGGCAGAAAAAAACAGGATTCAGATTCCAAGAAATCTCACGGCAGACCTCAGCGAAGCACAGATGGAAAAAATGATTGATGTCTCCATGGGTATGGTGCCCCTCTGGGAAAACTGCCTTGGAAAAGACTGGCAGGAAAAAATGAGCAGGGATCGCATGCGCAAACTCTTTGAAAAAATGTAAGACTCAAAATTTTTCCCTGTTTTCACAGCCCCTGCAAAAACTGCAGGGGCTGTGTAACTGTTCAGCACAGTTTTCCATATCATACCTGCAAGACAGATGCACAGGCTCCAGACTATTTGCCCGTGACGCAATCTTATTCGGGAGCTTCTTGCCCTGTGCGGAAGCGG
>NZ_VLLC01000001.1:82006-318158 GCF_007830435.1 Desulfobotulus alkaliphilus
CTGCAAAGCTCTGATCCGAAACGATTGCAATGTCACTTTCAAATAGCCTCGGAGCCTTGCAACAGTACGAAGCTGCTGCAATGACTGCATTGGTAGTTCGACATAAATTGTGCTGAATAATTACGGGGCTTTTTGACATCTGTGCTGTTTCTGTGTAATTTTTATTATTTTGTATAACTGACATAATGTTTTCTGATTACCACTGTCTTTCAGCCATATAAGCCTTAGTCATGGAAATTATATGACCATATTTTACGCATGTTAGCGGGCACCCGTAAAGGGTGCCCCTACACAAAACAGGGCCGTAAAAACCATTCGTAGGGGCAGGCCTTGCGCCTGCCCGTATTAAAGCTCGCACCATGGGCCTGACAACAACCGGACCAGCAAGCTGTGGCTGAGTCAGGGTAGTAATCAGATAATGTTTTTACTGCCATTTTCTCATGCTAACAAAAAAACAAATCCCTTACATCTATCACCCTTTCATTAAGGTATAATATATGCTTCTTTCCAGTTTTTTTTCCGGACAGAATCCAGAAAACCGCCCCATCCCACCTTTAAAAAAAATATTCTTCGGACGCAGCCTTTCTTCGGTACCGCAAGGTTCCCTGATATTTTTTCCCTTATCCTCAAACACCCTTGCCTGTGGCCTTGCCGGACTGATGGCCTACAAAAAAAAGGATACGGACCGGTCCTTTAAAAATATCGCATCGGAAATAAACGATACGCTCAAAGAAGTCATCCAGAGCGACATTCGCAGCCTGAAGGCTGAAAACATGGATGCCTCCTTTCTCGGCGGAAAAAAAAATATGGAAAGACTTGCCTCAAAGATCGAAGATCTTCGAAGTGAAGCTGCCATGACCGCCCTTTTTAATGAACATGACATCCTGAAAAACCTATCCGATCTGGCAGATAAGATAGCAGAGCGGATCAGGGATCAGAAAGCCGCCCTTATGGAAAAACAGGCCGTGCTTTCAAGGGAAATGCTGGCGGAACTCACGGATCGCCTCGAAAAAATACAGGATATTCACTGGCATCTTTCCAGGGATTTTCTTAACAACATGGATAAAATCAGACTGCTTGTGGGCAGATACTCCCTGCAGCCATCGGCATCTGCCATTTCCGTTTTTCACAGAACCAATACAATTTTAAACAGCATTGAAATCCTTGAGGTCCGGGGCAGGGATTCTGCCGGGATTTCCATCTTCTTTACCCTGTCCCCCAGCAAGTATAAAACATACCAGAAACTGGTGGAAGAAGAAGGCCTCGCTGATCAGCTTTCAGAACGCAGCAATCCCAGGGTGCTTGTCAACCAGTCCATTGCCGTACAGCATCAGATCCTGAAAAAACAGCACAGCGTCACCCTTGCTTTCACCTATAAAACCGCTGCTGAAATCGGATCTCTGGGAGATAACGGAAATTTTTTGCGGAGCCAGATTAAAAACGATCCCCTCATCCACCTCATCGGCAGTCTTTCCCATCTTCACTTTTCCGTGGCTGCCCATACCCGCTGGGCTTCGGTAGGAGAAATCTCTGTCCCCAACTGTCACCCGGTGGATAACCAGACAGGAGATCCCGGAAGTATTCGCACCGGCATCATACAAGTGGCCCTGAACGGTGACATCGACAATTATCTTGAACTCAAAAAACACTATGAAAACCGCTGGGACTTTATTCCAGATGAAATATCCACGGATACAAAAATCATTCCCCTGCAGACAGAACATTATCTGCGGGAAGGCAACACCATTGAAGAGGCCTTTCGCCTTGCGGTTTCGGACTTTGAGGGTTCCCATGCCATCTGGATGCAGACGGATCTGGCTCCTGGCAAGCTCTTTCTCGCCCAGAAAGGCTCCGGTCAGGCCATCTTTGTGGGAATAGGAAAGGATGGTTACATTGCCGCCTCGGAGGTTTACGGTTTTGTGGAAAGCACTCCCCGGTATATAAAAATTGAAGGGGAAAAAATCGCAGAAGGCATAAACGGCCCTGTTCAGGGGCAGGTTTTTATTCTTGATGAAAACCCGCAGGATCCTGTTCAGGATATTCATGCCTTTTATTACGATGGAACACCCGTAAAAATCAGTGAAGAAGAAATCAGGGAAACGGCCATTACATCAAGGGATATCGACCGCCAGCATTTCCCCCATTACTTCATCAAGGAAATCAGTGAATCCCCCAGATCCGTTGCAAGAACCCTGCAGGGACGCTTTCATCTGGAAGATGCAGAAACCGGGGGCTATACGGTAAGCCTTGAAGAAAACGCCATCCCTCTGCCCCTGCAGAAAGCACTTCAGGAAGGACAGATCCGGAGGATCTTCTTTATCGGACAGGGCACGGCATCCATTGCAGCCCAGACTTCGGCGGACCTGCTGCGCCATTATCTCAATGACCCTGCCATACAGGTTCAGGCCCTCAAGGCCTCGGAACTCAGCGGCTTTTTTCTGGAAGATTCGGACGGGCCGGAAACCATGGCAGATGCCCTTGTGGTGGCCATCAGTCAGTCGGGAACCACCACGGATACCAACCGCAGCGTGGACATGGTCCGCAGCCGTGGTGCCAGAACCATCGGTATCGTCAACCGCAGGGATTCAGATCTCACCTTCAAGGTTGAAGGGGTGCTTTACACAAGCTCCGGCCGGGATATTGAAATGTCCGTGGCTTCCACAAAGGCCTTTTATTCTCAAGTTGTGGCAGGGGCACTGCTGGGCCTCCAGATCGCTCAGATTACGGAAAAAAGACGCCCGGATTTCATCAGCACAGAAATCAGAGAACTCCTTGCTGTACCTGAAAAAATGGAAAAGGTTCTCTCCATCAGGGACAGTATAGGAAAGGGTGCAAAAAAACTCGCCGTTACAAGATCTTACTGGGCAACGGTAGGATCCGGACCCAACAAAAATGCGGCGGATGAAATCCGTATCAAACTCAGTGAACTTTGTTACCGCACCATTTCATCGGACTATGTGGAAGACAAAAAACACATTGATCTTTCCGCAGAACCCCTGATTTTTGTCTGCGCCGCAGGAACAAGGCCTTCGGTCATCGGAGACATCATCAAGGATACGGCCATTTTTCATGCCCACAAGGCCCTGCCCGTTGTGGTGGTATCCGAAGGGGATCACCGTTTTGATCCCTATGCCTCCCAGATCATTGCCGTACCGGATCTGCCCGAACATCTGGCTCCCCTGCTCACCACCCTTGCCGGTCATATATGGGGTTACCATGCAGCCCTTGCCATCCATGAAGGCTCCCGTTTCTTCTATGAAGAGCGTCGTAGCATTCTGGAAACCGTTCAGGGCTATTCCAGGAAGGGTATGGACATCCATGAAATTGTTCTGGAAAAACGCTTTCGTGAAGAAATGGCCCTTTTCGGAGCCCTTTTCAGAAAGAGCCTTTCCGAAGGCCCCCTGCACTCCCTGATGGATGCAAGGGATGCCACGGATCTGCTGCTGCTGACCAAGTACCTCTCAGGCCGTCTTCCTCTCAGCGATATTGAAATGGACTTCGGCCAGGGAGAAAGCATACAGGGCGTTTTAAACCGTTTTTTTGAAAAAATGGGAAAAGCCATCAATCTGCTGGCCCGGCCTGTGGATGCCATTAAGCATCAGGCAAAAACCGTAACCGTAGGCACCAGCCGCATTACGGAAAAGGCAGAAGGTCTGCTCTTTGACGCCCTTGAAAAACATGGTATCCGCATATCCCAGCTCAGCAGCCGTAACATTCTTGTTCTGCGGAATCTTCAGGGAGTGATTTCTGCGGTCAATGGTGCTTTTCTGTACAGGGTGCAGGGCCTGAATCTGCTGGGAGACGTCAACAGCCACACCAGCATCTCCCTGATTCAGAAAACAGGCTCCCTTGCTGAAATGTCATCAAGGACAGAAAAGGATCCCGTTCTGCGGGGCAGCAAGCGTATCATCGTGCAGGAGGGCAATGTTTTTATTGGTCAGGGGAAAAAGGACGGGCGCAGAATTCTGATCATACCGGCTTTTTCAGAAAAGACCCAGGGCCCGAAGCTCCTTGAATACCTTTTATCCTTAGATGTGGATTTCCATGAAAAGGTTCCCCTCTTTGCCCGGATGAAAGCCCTGGGAGGCAAGCTGGACCGCATCAGAAACAATGTCAACGAATACTCCGTACCATGGAAGGATGAATATCTGGATCTCTTTGCAACGGAAGAACTTTTCGGATTCACCGCAGACAGGATAGTGGAAGAGATACTGAAACGACGGGAATTAAAGGGTTAACCATAAAAGAATGGATTTCCAAAGAGGTTTCTGTTAATTTCTTATCAAGCTTTTCCAACCATTTTTTTTAATTGAAAGGATATACCCCATGAAAACTATCTGCCGGAAATTTTTCCTTCCTGCCATGGTGCTTTTTTTTGCCGCACTTCCCCTTGCATGTACGGAAAAAGCCCAGACAACACATGAGTCCGCCATTGACCGTATCGTATCAAACGGTGTCCTCCGTATAGGTATGGATCCCGGTTACATGCCCTTTGAAATGAAGGACAGGCAGGGAGATCTCATCGGTTTTGACGTGGATCTTGCCTATCTGCTGGGAGATGCCATGGGTGTGCGCATTGAGTTTGTTCCTCCTTCAGGTAGCTTTGCCAGTCTGATGGACGACCTTTATGCCAACCGCTTTGACATGATACTCAGTGGCATGACCATCACACCGGAACGCAACCTCAGGGTCATGTTTTCTGATCCCTACATCACCGTTGGTCAGGCTGTCCTTGCCAACATCAAGCACAAGGGAACGGTGCGCCATGCAGAAAACCTGAACAGCACCACCTACCTGATCACCTACCTCGAAGGTACAACGGGGGCTGCCACCGTAAACAATCTCCTGCCACGGGCCAGAAGGGTATCCGTTGCCAGTCAGGAAGAGGGCATTGCCATGGTCCGTGACGGCAGAGCCGATGCCTTTGTCTATGATCTTCCCGCCTTTGCAACGTTGATGGCCAAGGAAGGTAAAGAATCTTTCCTTTTCCTTGATCAGCCCCTGAGCTTTGAACCCCTTGGCATAGGTGTACGTTTTACGGACTTTCAGCTCCACAATCTGCTGAACAACTTTATCCGCCAGATTCAGGCCGATGGCACCTACGATACCCTCTATGACCGCTGGTTCCTGCAGACCGGCTGGTTCCAGAGGCTGTAAGCAAGCGAAGACCTTCACAGCCTGCCGGAATCCGCCCCGGATTCTGGCAGGTTGCAGGCCAGAAAGGTACTGCCATGATCTCTCTTGATTTAAGAAAAAAAACATTTCTTTTCTTATTCTTCCTTATACCCGTACTTTCATTATCTGCCCTTTCCATGGAGCACCAGAATTCAGACCTACCCAAAAAACCTGAAGTCAGGGAAGGTATGTCCCTTGACGAAGTCAGAAACATCATGGGAATGCCACGAAATATCACCCGAACGGAATGGCGTTATCCTGAGATTATTATTCTCATTGAAAACCAGCAGGTTGCCTGCATTATTAAACCATCCTGTTTTGGCCGGTGGACCAATTGTCAGGCATACCGGACCCGGTCGCCGGAATGCCTGATTGAATAATCCTCAAATATGAAAGTTTTTCCATGGATCCTGATCTTCTTGCCTACTTCCATGATATGATCCCCCTTGAAATGTGCATTCTTGATTCAGGGCTCAACCTGATTTACGCCAATGAAGCACTGACAAAAAGCACAGGCATCCATGATTTTTCCGGAAGAAACATGAAAAGTCTGATTCCCGAGACCCGTCTGGGAACCCTTCAGGTTCTTCTGGAAAAATCCAGAAGGGAAAACAGAGAAATCCGTTACAGAGCCGAAGGCCTGATCGGGGGCGAAGACAGGGAGGTAATTATAAAGTATCACCACGAGACCGGGACATTTTACGCCGTCCTTGTCAGAGATTCCTGTCAGCCCATAAAAGAAAACAAGGATGCCCTGACCGGTCTTGCCACAAGGGAAATATTCATGGAAAGGGGTGTACAGCTCATTCACCATGCAAAACGGCAGAAGACATGCGTTGCTCTTGTTTTCATGGATCTCAACGGCTTTAAGCCTGTAAATGATACCTATGGGCACAAGGCCGGAGACATCGTTCTTAAGGTTATCTCCGAACGCCTGCAGTCCACTATCCGCAAAACCGACACCCTGGCACGTTTCGGCGGGGATGAGTTTATCCTTGGGCTGTCGGATCTCAAGGCGGGCATCCATGCCTCCCTTGGCGTAAGAAGACTGATGAAGGCCGTTGCTGAACCCATTGATATCGGGGGGCAGCTGGTTTCTGTTTCCGGAAGCTTTGGCATTTCCGTATATCCCGATGACAACAGTGATCTCAAAACTCTGGTACGATATGCGGATGAAGCCATGTATCAGGCCAAAACCAGAGGACTGGGCTATGCCTTCTTTTCCACCCCGCATAAAACCTCCAGCGGGAAAGAATCCGTTTAGACCAGGTGATTGTTCTTCAGGGAAGACAGCCGGAGTGAAGACCAAAACATACACCCATCCCAAGACTATAGCCAACTGAAAACCCCTTACCCGGAACAGGCAGGTATGGAAGAAGAAATTCTATCGAGACTGGCGGAACGACTCAACATGGATGTTTCCAGAACCATTAAGGAAACACTGGAAAAATCCGTTGCCATTGAAGTTCAAAAAGCCCTTTCCCAAGCCATAAACGATGGTGAATTCTATCAGGGTATTTCTTCGGATATCAAAGAAGGCCTTGAGGATCTGGTAAGGGAAATGCGCAAGTTACGCAGGGAAACGGGAGAAATCTCGGATGAAGAGGCTCCAGGTGAAGCCTTCAACCAGACGGCCATGCAGTTGGAAGACATCCATTCCCGTACAGAGAATGCCACATTCTCCATCATGGATATCGTGGAAAAACAGATGGAAACCCTTGAAAAACAACGGAGCATATGCAAAGAGGGCAAAATATCAGGGGAAGATCTGTCCTGCTTTATGGATGAACTCCAGGACAATTTTTTTGAAATTCTCACTGCTTTAAGTTTTCAGGATCTCATCGGCCAGAAAATGAACAAGGTGATTGTCTTTATCAGAAAAGTGGAAGAAATCATCAATCATCTCTACCTTTCCCACAATCTGATGCTTCAAAACAAAGAAGCCAATCCGGACAAAAATACAAAGGATATCCGTGAAGAGGTCCTGAACAAAATTTCCCAGGAAAACATCGACGCCCTCCTCTCCGAGTACGGGATAGACTGAGAACTGGCCGGAACGTAACTGTTCAGCACAGTTTTCCAGGCACCATAGCTGCAAGACAGATGCACAGGCCCCAGGCTGTTTCCCCGTGACGCAATCCGGAACGATTGCAATGTCACTTGCAAATAGCCACGGAGCCTTACTAAGAGTACGAAGCTGCTGCAACTACAGCATTGGCAGTTCAGAATAAACTGTGCTGAATAATTAGGCTTTTTCTTTATCCATGATTTTGAACAGCACCCCAAGAAAAAGCTCCAGATCCTCCACAATCCCAAGATCCGCATGCTGAAAAAAAGGGGCGGTCTTTTCTCTGTTCACAGCAACAACAAAACCGGACCTGCCCATACCCGCAAGGTGCTGGGAAGCACCGGAAATCCCAAAGGCCACATAAAGATCAGGGGCCACGTCGGCACCGGTTTCACCAATCTGCCGGTCATAGGGCAGCATTCCCCCGTCACAGACAGGACGGCTTCCCGCAAGGATGCTTCCAGGAAGATGTTCACCAAGTCGGCGTATAAGATCCAGCTGCACGGGGCCCTCAACACCTCGGCCGGCCGCCAGCACAATACGGGCTTCCCGCAGCCCTGCAGCAACAGCACCGGGCTCCTCGCCCATAAAAGATATGGATGCGCCCACCTGCGGTGTTTGGAAAACTTCTGTTTTGCCGGGAATATCTTTTTTTTCTGCGGGAGTGAACACACCGGGACTGACGGTGAAAATGGCACTCTTTTTATGGAGCCGTATCCATAGCATCCGTCTGCCGTTCCATACCTGACGCCCCAGAAGTACGCCCTCAGCATCCTTTTCAAGGGCCCGTATGGCCGGAATATAGGCCGCATCCCTCTGAAATGCCAAAGCAGGTGCCACACTGCGCCAGACACCTGCATCGGGCATCAGGATAAAATCAGGCCGCTCTGATCCCCAGAAAGCATGCAGCACCCTTTGCCCATAATCTGCTGAAACATGTTTTTCCTCTGGAAACTGAAAAACCTGCACCCCGACACCAAGGAGGGCAAGCTCCCTGATATGCCGGTCTTCTCCACCAAAGGGCAGGAGAAAACGAATCCTCCTGTCTTCATTCTCTCCGGCAAGGAGCCCTGCCAGACCCAGAAGCTCTGCCCCTTGAGAAAAAAAATCACCCCTTCCCAGAACAATATCAAGCCGCATCATGCGCCCTCCTTTACCGCAAAAGGCTGAAGCCAGCCCCGCTGACGCAGTACATGCACAAAAACCCCTGCCTTTTCTTCGGTATTTCCCTCAAGAAAACATACTTTTCTGCTTGGGGGCGGCACAGTGAGTTTTTCTGCGGAAACCGGGAATGCCAGATCTTTTTCTTCAAAATCCAGAAAGGCAATCTCTGCCTTATCCGCCTTCAACATCAAAGAGAGTTTCGGATAGCGGGGACTGTAAATTCCTGTCTGAACAGTGATCAGAGACCCGGAAGGCAGGACATACCGCAGGCGTTTTCCCCCCTCCCCCTCACAAACAACCAAAAAGCCCTCCCCATGCAGCTCAATGCCCATGGCCATGGTGAGAAAAGGAATATTTGCAGCCGTTGCCAGCATGGGACCCATGGCAGCCTGCATGCCATCTTCTCCCATGGCTCCGCAAAGGACCAGGTCCGGCTTCAGTGCAAGCAACGCCGCATGCAGTGCCCTGGCAGTTTGCTGAAGATAAACCGGGTCCGGTTTGTGTTCCACACGAAAAGCAGCATCTGCTCCCATGCCAAGGGCCCGTCTCAGTACAGGTTCCCAGGAAACCGGACCCGCCGTCAAAACCGTCACCCTCCCCCCGGCGGAATGCTCCCGGAGCTTAAGGGCCGTCTCCACAGCGACACTGTCCCAGTCCCCCATGTGCACGGATTCACTGGCATCGTTTTTTTGAAACGGTCCCAGATCCGGCAGATGATCAGAAATTGCCTTTACACATACAACGATATGCATTTTCTCACTCCCCCGGATTTTTTAAAGGCGTACATAGATCGACCCATGGAAAACCGGAGAACAGATTCAGCTCTCCGACCGTATTTTCCGTCGTATGATTTTATCCGGATATTCAAGGACGACAACACGGATGGGTTTCATGATGGCATCTATGATTTTCACACCGAAAACACAGATATCACTGCCATCCTGGTACTGGGCGATGATACCGTTACCTGCATACAGCTTGGGTTTGGTCGTTGCAAGGGGGGTCGGATGGGTAATGAGAATATACTCATTCTTAACCATGCCCACCAGGCTCGCCTGAATTTTAATTGGAATATCAATACCCTCAATCTTCATCTTAAGCAGGGTACCCGGTGGAATGTTTAATCCCGTTTTTTCCGTACTAAGGGCCTTGTAGGCTGTCATCATCATATCCCTGTCAAAAATTTCATTTCAGAATATATCCGAAGACCTATTTACCCTTACACACCCTCCAAGACAATACCCAAATGACAAAAGAAAAGGATATATCTTTGTGCATAGAATACCAGAAAAGCATCCCTGTCAAATAAAAAAATCGAACGTTCGTTCTTTTTTTCTTGACCACTGCAATCCCAGGGGGTACCATCCTGTTCAACAAGTATTTAACAACTGCCACATCAGGCTCGAAGGAAAAAAAATGGGCATGCTCTATCTTATCCGCCACGGACAGGCCTCCTTTGGAGAAGCATCCTACGACAAACTGTCTCCCACAGGAGCAATACAGGCAGCCCTGCTGGCAGACTACCTCAAAAAGACAGGTTCTGTTTTTGATGAAATCATATCCGGAAATCTCTCCCGCCAGAAAAAAACAGCGCAGATACTCATGCAGGAGATGCCGGACAAGATCCGTACAAGACGGCTCATACAAACACCCGCATTTGATGAATACGATTCCGAAGGCGTTTTCCGGGAAATTCTTCCGGTAATGCTATCGGAAAATGAAGAAGCCACCTCGGATTTTCAAAATATGATTCAGGATAAACGGGCATTTCAGAGGATTTTAAGGGGATTGCTGGACAGGTGGATGAACATGGAAGAGGGCCAGTATCCACTGGAAAGCTGGCACGATTTCAGGGAAAGAGTCCGAAGGGGGATTCTGGATCTGGATCTTCAGGGAAAAAAGAAAATTCTTGTTGTCACATCCGGCGGCGTCATTGCCACCTGTATGCATCTTTTTCTAAAAGTGCCTCCCAAAAAAGCCATGGATCTTTCCTGGCAGTGCATGAACGCCTCCATATCCATATGGATTTCAGGAGAAAAAGATTTCCGTCTCCACGCCTGGAACCATGCTCCCCATCTTGAAATATGCGGCAGGCCTGAGTGGATCACCTACCGTTAATATAAACAACAGCAAAGGAGAAAACATGGATTTTACCGTTTCAGACAAAATGCAGACCATTTTAAAAATGATCAATGAATTTGTGGAAAAGGAGCTTTTCCCTCTGGAAAAGGAATTTGTTAAAAAAGATTTCCATGAGCTGCTGCCCCTTATCCGTGAAAAGCAGAAAATGGTCAGGGAAATGGAACTCTGGGCTCCCATTTATCCACCGGAACTGGGGGGCATGGGATTGTCCATGGTGGACCATGCCATGGTTTCCGAAGCCCTTGGCCGCTCCCCCCTCGGTCACTTTGTTTTCTGGTGTCAGGCACCGGATGCGGGCAATGCGGAAATCCTTCACATGTACGGGACCAAAGAGCAGAAAGAAAGGTGGCTGGCACCTCTGGTAAAGGGAGACATCCGAAGCTGCTTTGGTATGACCGAACCGGATATGCCCGGCTCCAACCCCGTCATGCTGGGTACAAGGGCTGTCAGGGATGGCAGTGATTACATTATCAACGGCCACAAGTGGTACACAACGGCCGCAGACGGTTCCCAGTTCTGCATCGTCATGGCCGTCACCAACCCCGAAGCCCCCACCTATGCCCAGGCCAGTATGATTATCGTTCCCACGGATACCCCCGGCTTCAATCTGGTGCGCAACATTCCCGTCATGGGCCATGAGGGAACGGACTATGCCAGCCACGGAGAAATCCTGCTTCAGAACTGCCGGGTTCCCGCAGAAAACCTTCTCGGGCAGGAAGGACATGGTTTTATCATGGCCCAGGACAGACTGGGACCGGGCCGTATCCACCATTGCATGCGCTGGCTGGGCATCTGCCACAGATCCTTTGATCTCATGTGTCAGAGGGCAAACTTCAGAAAAATTACCAGAGACGACCAGACCCTTGCCTCCCGTCATATTGTGCAGCAGTGGGTGGCAGAATCCGCAGCGGAAATTCAGTCTGCCCGCCTCATGACCCTCCATGCGGCATGGTGCATTGATCAGGTGGGAGCAGCCAAAGCACGGGATGAAATCTCCGCCATCAAATTTTATGTCGCCGGCATCATGCAGAAGGTCATTGACCGTGCCCTGCAGGTTCATGGGGGGCTGGGCATGACCGATGATACCATCCTTGCCTACTTCTTCCGCCATGAACGGGCGGCCCGCATTTATGATGGTGCGGATGAGGTTCATAAAACAGCCATGGCCAGAAGAATTTTAAAACGGTACGCATAATGAACTTTGAAACCTTTAAAAAAAAATATGACACATCCATGGAAAGGATGTGCCGGGAAATTTTCCACAGCAGAAACGATACCATACGGATCAAAAAGGAAGAAACCGCCGTTAAAAATCTCATGGCCATTATGGATGCCGCATTGAATCTTTCCGTAAAAAAAGGCTTTGATGCCATGAGCCTGCGGGATCTTCAGGCGGAATCCGGCCTGAGCATGGGCTGCCTTTACTCCTGTTTTTCAGGCAAGGAGGCTCTGCTCCACATCATGCAGGAGCAGGGACGGAATTTTGTCATGGGGATCATGGCCGAAGCACTCAAAGAGCCTGCCCCTCCTGAAAAAAAACTGGAAATGGCCATTCGCACCCACATTTACCTGAGCGAAACCATGCAGAAATGGTTCTATTTTTCATATATGGAAACCAAAAATATGGGGCGGGACGAAGCAAAAAAAGCCATTGAGAGTGAACTTCTTACGGAATCCGTTTTTACTGAAATTCTGAAAGAAGGAGAAAAGACAGGCATCTTTTCCTTTGAGGATGCCAGCCTGACCGCTGCCATGGTCAAGGCCATGCTCCAGGACTGGTACCTGAAACGCTGGAAATATAAAAAAAGACAGATCCATGTGGATGATTATGCGGACTTTCTCATCCGTTTTATCAGAAAAGCTCTGGTGCAGCCCTGATCAGGTGATCATCTCTTGTCATATAACACAAAGAAAACAATGAACATGTTCAGCACAATTTCTAATTTCCATATCTGTCAGGCAGATGCACAGCCCCCCAAACTATTTGACCGTGACGCAATCTTATTCGGGAGCTTCTTGCCCTGTGCGGAAGCGGCAAAAACTCCCCGCCACAGGCAGGATAAGCTTTTTGGTTACCATAGCAAACTCAAGTACGCTGCCTTTGTGGCGGCTCAGACAGTTTGCCGCTTCTTTCGCACAGGCCTTCAAAGCTCTGATCCGAAACGATTGCAACGTCACTGGCAAATAGTCAGGGGGCCTTGCAACGGTACGAAACTGCTGCAATTACAGCATTGGAGTTTCAAAATAAATTGTGCTGAACTATGACAAAACATCCATTACAGGGAGAATGAATATGTCCATTCAGGATGAAGCCACGCAGGTGCGTTCCGGCGAGGAGCTTGATCTGAAAAAACTTTCCGCTTACCTGAAAGATCAGATTCCCCACCTTTCAGAAAATATGGAAATTCAGCAGTTCCCCAGCGGATTTTCCAACCTGACCTACCTTCTCCGTTCCGGAGACAGGGAAATGGTCCTGCGCCGTCCTCCCTTTGGTAAGAAGGCGAAAACAGCCCATGATATGGGCAGGGAATACAGAATCTTAAAATCCCTGCGACCCGTTTTTCCCTATTGCCCGGAACCCCTTTGTTTTTGTGAGGATCCGGACATTATGGGCTGTGACTTTTATGTGATGCAAAGAATTCCCGGCATCATTTTACGAAAAAAACTTCCCGAAGGTTTCAGCCTCTCGCCATCCCAGGCCTCAAAGCTTTGTGAAAATCTCGTATCCGTGCATGCCAACCTCCATAAGCTTGACATCCGGGATGCAGGGCTTGAAAATTTCGGAAAACCTGAGGGCTATGTAAAAAGACAGGTGGAAGGATGGTCCCGCAGATTCCGTGACGCCCGTACTCCAGACGTACCTGCCTTTGAAGAGATCATGGCATGGCTGAATGAAAAGCAGCCCGGCGATACGGACAGACCCTCCATCATCCATAATGACTTCAAATTTGACAATGTTGTTCTGAATCCCAATGATCCCACGGAGATCATCGGCATTTTGGATTGGGAAATGGCCACACTGGGCGATCCCCTCATGGATCTTGGCGCATCCATGGCCTACTGGATCAACAAAACAGACCCGGACTACCTGCAGCACACCCGGCTGATGCCCACCACCCTTGAGGGCATGATGACACGGGAGGAGGTGGTGGCCGCCTATGCAAAAAAAACTGGCAGAAACATCCAGGATTTTGATTTTTATTATATATTCGGACTTTTCCGTCTGGCTGTGATTGCCCAGCAGATTTACTACCGTTTTTACCATGGCCAGACGAAAGATCAGCGTTTTGCCTTTCTTGTTCATGCCGTTGGTTTTTTTGAAAAAGCATGCAAGGATGTGATGGATAAGAAACACTGAGCCACCCATTTTCTATCACCAATTCCATGGAAGGAGTTTACATGCAGAATCTTTTCTCCCTTGAAAACAAAGTTGCCCTGATTACAGGTGCCAGCCGTGGCATTGGCGCTGCCATTGCCAGTACCCTCGCAGCCCAGGGCGCCCATGTCGTTCTGTCCAGCAGGAAAGCCGAAGCTCTGGAAGAAGTTGCCTTGGAAATAAGGAAAAATGGTGGCAAGGCAACGGTTATGGCCTGCCATATGGGGCAGATTCCGGCTGTGCGGGAACTTGTGGAAAAAATTGACCGGGAGCTGGGACGCCTTGACATTCTTGTGGCCAATGCGGCCACCAATCCTTACTTCGGTGATCTTTTCGGAGTGGATGAAGGGGCCTGGGACAAAATCATGGATGTGAATGTAAAGGGGCCCTTTTTTCTCATTCAGGCTGCGGCAAAAGTCATGGATAAAAACGGAGGCGGTGCCGTTGTGACGGTGGCTTCCGTGAATGGTGTCAGTCCAGCCCTCTTCCAGGGCGCCTACTCCATATCCAAAGCCGCTGTCATTTCCATGACCAAGGCCTTTGCCAAGGAGCTGGCACCCCGGAATATCCGGGTGAACTCCCTGCTCCCCGGACTCACGGACACCAAATTTGCCGGGGCCCTCATCCAAAATGATGATATCAGGGAATACGCCGTCAAACAGATTCCCATGGGCCGCTATGCCCAGCCGGGGGAGATGGCCGGGGCTGTTCTGTATCTGGTCAGTGATGCCTCAAGCTTCACCACGGGCACCACCCTTGTCTGCGATGGCGGTCAGCTGGCCTGAAAAACCGATTTCTTTTCACCTTATCTTCCTTACGGGGATAAGGTGAAAAAAAAAAAATCCTCATCACTCGATATTGTATTTACTTAGGCGGTAGCGGATGGACCGGAAGGTAATTCCCAGAAGATCCGCCGACTTCTGCTTGTTTCCTCTGGTAAGATCCAGAGCTTTTTCCAGATACCTTCTTTCAATGCGCTCAAGGATATCATCCAGCTGAACGCCTGAAGCCACATCCTCCATGGCCTCCGTATCCACAGCAGCGCCATCTTCCCTATGAATTTTACGCCTTTTGTGGAAGGAAAGGGAAAGACTTTCGGGAAGAATAATATTGGTGGATGAAAGGGCCACGGAACGCTCAATGAGATTTTCAAGCTCCCGGACATTCCCCGGAAAATCATAGCGTTGGAGAAGGTCAATGGCGTAGGAGGAAAGTTTGGTAACATCCTTTCCCATCTCCTTTGCATATTTATCAAGAAAGTGCTGGGCCAGCATGCGCAGATCTTCCCTGCGCTCCCGCAAGGGCGGCAAACGGATTTCAATGACGTTCAGGCGGTAGAACAGATCCTCCCGGAATTTACCTACAATCACGGCCTCTTCAAGGCTGCGGTTGGTTGCGGAGATAATTCTGAAATCAACGGGAACTTCCTGGGTGCCACCCACGGGAAGAATTTTACGTTCCTGAAGTGCCCGTAAAAGCTTGACCTGCAGGGCCAGAGGCAGCTCAGAAATCTCATCCAGAAAGACGGTACCACCGTCGGCGGCTTCAAAAAAACCCTTCTGATCTGTGCTGGCACCGGTAAAAGACCCGCGTTTATGGCCAAAAAAAGCACTTTCCATGAGATTTTCCGGTATACTCCCGCAATTGACCACCACAAAGGCCTTGGAAGCCCTTGGCGATGCATCATGGATGGCCCTGGCGATCAGCTCTTTACCCGTGCCCGACTCTCCTGAAATCAATACACTGGTCCGGGTGGCGGCCACCTGGGTGATGCGCTCAAAAATACGCTGCATTTCCGGACTTTCTCCAATAATCCGGCCAAAACGCAGCTTCTTTTCCATGGTATGGGCCATGGCCCTGCGTTCTTCCTCAAGGGTACGCATGGTTAAGGCATTGCGGATGGTGAGAAGCAGTTCCTTGTTGGCAAAGGGCTTGGGCAGGTAATCATAGGCACCGGCATTCATGGCCTGCACGGCCGTTTCCGTGGTGGCATAGGCAGATATAAGAATCACTGGGGCATCGGACTTTTTCGCCTTGGCCGCCCGCAGCACATCCAGCCCCGTCATATCCCCAAGGCGGATATCACTCAAAAGAAGGTCGTATGGGGTTGTATCCAGACATTTCAGGGCAGCCGCACCATTTTCCGCTACGGTGACGTCATAGCCTTCCCTTGTCAGCATCACCTCAAGGAATTCCCGCATGCTGAGTTCATCATCCACCACCAGAATATGTTTGTGCCCATGCTTTTCTTCACCCATAAAAAGATCTCCCATACCGCTTCATTACTTTACCCATCATATTTTATATACCAGCCTTCCGCCCACAATGGTTCCCACGGCCTGTCCCCTAAGCTGCCATCCCCCAAAGGGTGTATTTCTGCTTAAAGAGGCAAAGGATGCAGGGACCACTGTCCAGGAAGCCCTGATGTCCATCAGGGTCAGATCCGCAGGGGCTCCGGGAACCAGATCATTGCCCATGCCAAGGATGCGGGCCGGATTTTTACTCATCAGACGGACAAGATCCCCAAGGGATATCGAACCATCATGCACCAGCTTAAGGGATAATCCAAGGGAAGTTTCAAGGCCTATAATACCATTGGGGGCCTCATCAAAGGGAACTTCCTTTTCCATGGGTGCATGGGGTGCATGATCCGTGGCAATGCAGTCCAGGGTGCCATCCTGCAGACCTTCGATGATGGCTTTCCGGTCCGCTTCACTGCGCAGGGGCGGGTTCATTTTGGCAAGGGTATCATATTCGCCCACAGCCTCTTCCGTAAGGCAGAAGTAATGGGGGGCCGTTTCTGCCGTCACCTGCACGCCCCTTGCCTTGGCCTGCCGGATGGCCCGTACCGATTCCCGGGTGCTGACATGGGCAATGTGGACCCGGCTTCCCGTCAGTTCAGCCAGACCGATCTCCCTTTCCACCATGAGGGATTCGGAAAGATTGGGAATCCCCCCAAGGCCCAGCCGTGTGGCCACAGCGCCCTCATTCATCACACCGCCAGCCACAAGACTCAGATCCTCACAATGGGAGATGATGAAAAGATCAAAGGCCTGCGCATATTCCATGGCCCTGCGCATGGTCTGCCCGTCCACCACGGGCATCCCGTCGTCACTCAGGGCAATGGCACCGGCAGCTTTAAGATCGGCATATTCGTTCAGCTGCTGCCCTCCAAGCCCTCCGGTAATGGCAGCCACGGGGTAGACCCTCGCAAGACCGGCTTTCTCTGCCTGCTGCACAATCCAGGATGTGATTCCTGCATGATCATTCACAGGCCGGGTATTGGGCATGCAGCATACGGCCGTAAATCCGCCCTTCACGGCAGCGCGGCAACCGCTTTCTATGGTTTCCTTGTATTCCTGCCCCGGCTCCCTGAGGTGGACATGCATATCAATCAAACCCGGCGTCACAAAAAGCCCCGCAGCATCCAGCACCTCGTCCGCCTTTTCCATGCATGTACCGGGTTCCGTGACAGCCTCAATCCGGCCATCAAGAATCCAGATATCCCGTAGCCCGTCAATGTGACCCGGATCCAGAACATGGCCGTTTTCAATCTTCATCCGCATTGCGTACACCTCCTGACAAGAGATAAAAAAGGGCCATTCTCAGGGCCACGCCGTTTTCAACCTGATCCAGAATGGCTGAACGGGAGCCGTCTGCCACGGTATCAGAAATTTCCACTCCCCGGTTCATGGGGCCGGGATGGAGCACCACGGCATCGGGATGGGCCATGGATACTCTTTTTTCACTGAGTCCGAATTCTCTGGCATACTCCCTTTCCGTGGAAAAGAGAACGTTATTCATGCGTTCCTTCTGCATACGGAGCATAATGATGACATCGGCTCCCTCCAGCGCCTTGTCCACGGAAAAAAAAGCCTTTACCCCATAACTTTCAATGCCCTTGGGTATCATGGTCGGTGGTCCTGCCACCCGCACCTCGGCCCCCATCTTCACAAGACCTTCCATATTGGAGCGTGCCACGCGGCTGTGGGCAATATCTCCGATAATGGCTACCTTGAGTCCGGCAATCCGGCCTTTTTTTTCACGGATGGTCATCATGTCCAGCAGGGCCTGGGTCGGGTGGGCATGCCTGCCGTCACCGGCATTGATCACCCCGCATTTCAGGTGGCCTGCAATAAAACGGGCCGCCCCGGAAGTGCCATGGCGCATGACCACCACATCGGGCTGCATGGCCTCAAGGGTTTTTACCGTATCCAGAAGACTTTCACCCTTGGCCATGCTGGAACCGCTTTTGGCAAGGGCAATGACATCGGCACTTAAGCGTTTGCCTGCAATATCAAAGGAAGTCTTTGTCCTTGTGCTGGCTTCATGGAAAAAAAGAATCAGGGTTTTGCCCCGCAAGGTCGGAACCTTTTTCACAGGTCTTAAGGAAATCTCCTTCATGCCCTGAGCCGTATCCAGAATATGGGTCATTTCCTCCACAGAAAGGGAGGCAATATCCAGAATGTCTTTTCTGCTGAAATACATACCCCTCCAATGCCCCTGAAAACAGGGACTTATTTCAGGAAATAAAATTCCCCAAGCGATCCCAGCGGGGCCGCATACGCTCTCCATCCCAGGACCAGTAGATCATAAAGGCCCGTCCCTTCAGCTCCCGGATATCCACATAGCCCCAGAATCGGCTGTCGCTGCTGCTGTCCCTGTTGTCCCCCATGGTAAACAGCTTGCCTTCGGGAACCCGCACAGGTCCCATATTATCCCTTGGGCTGAGTTCCCTGCGGTAAATATTTGGATCAATATATCCTGCATAGGATTCATCCCGCACCGCTTCGCCATTTCGGTAAAGCTGTTTGTCCCGTATTTCAATGACATCACCTTCAACGCCCACAACCCGCTTGATAAAATCCTTGCTGCTGTCTTCGGGATAGGCAAAAACAATGACATCGCCATGGCCTGGCATTTTCCCCCCAAGAACGGCCTCGCCGAAAAAAGGAACATTCAGGCCATAGGCCAGCTTGTTGACAAGAATATGATCCCCGATCTGAAGGGTCTCCAGCATGGAGCCCGAAGGGATTTTAAAGGCCTGAACCGCAAAAGTCCGGATCATCAGGGCCAGAACCACGGCAATGACAATGGCTTCCACATTCTCACGCCAGGCAGAAGCCTTTGGTGGCTTCATCTGCATATTTTCTGCGCTTGTCTGAGTTTTCACACAAAGTACCTTCATCAGGGGTCAATAAAAAAAATGGCAGAATTTCAGGGTTCTCTGCGTTTTCCTGCATAAAAAACCCTCTTTATATTACGATAAAGAGGGTAAAAAACGCTAAGAAGGTCCGGGAAGAAGGAACTGGGGCTCTCCCAGAAAAAACTTACCCCTTTCTATCCATTCTTTTAAAATGAAAGCCACCTCTCTGGCCCTGACCATGCTGGAAAGGGGGACGGTGGGAATCACCTTGCCTTCCACCGTAATGCTGCCGCTTTTCAGTTCTTCATAGCTCACCTGTCCATAGCTGCGGGAAACCCCATTGGGATAATCCATGGCATAATCCACCACCTGGGTAAAGATATCCGAATCCTTCACTCCCGTAAACCGGGCCATTTCCTCATTGAGAATGGGAATGGGAATCCCCAGACCTAAAGAAAGGGTACAGCCATACCCCCGCATACTGGCTCCCCGCAGCCATTCGGGCTTCATCTGCTTCATATCTCCCATGACAAAGAGGGTACCCGCAGGCGTTGTGGGAACCCCCTGTTCCGTTCGGGGAGCCTGGGGCTTGTGCTGGGTTCCCCACCAGGTGACATAGCCCACACCGCCACCAAGAAAAATCCGGGTTCCAAGACCGATGGTCCGGTAGCAGGGATCGTTCATCAGGGGGCTTAGGGCACCGGCACTGCAGTAGTTGGCATTTCCCATCCGGGGTTTCAGGGTGCCCATATAGGTATAAATGGTTTTTTTGGTGGTGTTGATGGCGCAGTTATAATTCTGATACCCGTTTCTCGGATTACAGAGAAGGGCCTGGGGCAGATCCGCAAGGGTCAGATCCTTTTCAAAGAAACGGTTGGGATAGCAGGTGGTTCCATATCCTTCGGAGCGCATGTGTACGGTTTTTCCTGCAACAAGATCCTCAATCACATGGCCGCCGCCATAATTGAAATTACCGGGATAAACCTTGTTAAGGGGGTCTTCCTCTGTGGGTTCCGTAGCACCGATGTAACAGTCCACAGCGGCCAGCCCCCCATAGGCGGGCACACCATTAAACCAGGTTTTAGATGCCTTGATGGTGGGCTGGGCATGGCCGAAATTGATAAAAGCACCGGACGAACACATGGGCGCAAAGGTTCCGGTGGTAACCACGTCCACCCTCTGGGCGGCCTTGACAGGCCCGTCATTTTCTACAATATCAATCATTTCCTCTGCGGTGACAACTACGGCCCTGCCTGAGGCAATCCTGTCATTGATCTCGCGGTATGTCTTATTCACCTCAAAAGTTCCCATGTTGATCCTTTCATCATCAGGCTGTTCGCCATCAGACCAAAATTGTATACGGAGCCCTAAATACCGGCCTCAATATCACGAAGTTTTGATAATATATTGTTTTCAACCCAGTTGGCATCCAGCCACTCAATGGGGTTCACAAAGGTATTATGGATGATGACACCAAAATGCAGATGATCTCCACCTGCCATACCCGTAACACCCGTCAGGCCCAGTGTATCTCCGCGTTTCACCCGATCACCCACGGCAACGTCAATCTGGCTCATATGGGCATAGTGGGTAAAAAGACCGCATCCATGGTCCAGAATAACATTTCTGCCGTAAATGCCAACGGTTTCGGTCATCACCACCTTGCCTGAAGCCGCTGCAGGAACGGGTGACTGGGCAATGGAGGCGAGATCAATCCCCATATGAAACTGCCTGTCAATTTCCCTGCCATTATAAAAATAGATTCTTCTGTCTGCAAAGCCCCCCCTGTTGGCAGCCGCAGGCAGGGGAAGAAAATGTCTGTCCCAGAGAATGGCAGATTCTGATTTTTCAGTAGCAGCAAAAATAACCTTCTCATTTTTATCCCTCAAAAGGTTATTCACCTTAAGGAATTTTTCCAGCGGAGAGTCCGGATCTCCTCCCGGAATCTGAAACTCCGGCATTTTCCAGTTGAGAAAACGATCACTGATATTGATTTTATCTTCGGGGAAACGCCTTGCATTTACATGGTGGGGAAAACCGGCCCTTCCTTTGTTACCGGCAAAATCTTCGGCAATAATAAAAATCTCCGAGCCGGAACCAGGCTCATGGTGCAGTCCGAAAAAGGCCAGATAAACATCCTTCTCCGGACCAAAGCCGCCATGGCCGGGAAAAAATTTGCCATCCACCTTGACACCGCTGCGCACCACAGGCTCGGAAAGACGGTAGCCCACAAGCCCGGACCCGCCATGGGCAAGGTAATGACGCCTTGTCACCACACGGATCTCCGGAGGCCTTGTATCCACCCGAACCTCCCTTTCCAGATAAGCCACATTTCCTTTGAAGCCCCCCCTGAGGGAAGCATCCCGCACACGGATTCTTAAGGTTCCCACACCATCGGAGATACCCAGCGCAGAGGGCTTGAAGGGAAGGTCCACACGGACATGGTCCACACCCGTGGCCCCCAGAAGGGAAGTGGCAGGAAAGATTTTCTGTTCCAGCACATGATTTTTGCCATCTTTAAAAAAAGAAACCTGAACTTCCTTAACCCCCCTGCCTTCATCCCTGAAGTCAATTGAAATAACGGCATCTTCCCCAAGACTGTCCGAGGCCAGTCTCAAATCAAGCTCAGGGGAGCGACCTTCAAAACAGGTAATAATCAGCCAGCCTATACCGGCTATAAAAAAAAACAGAAGGGGCAAAACCAGCCAGCCCCTGTTTTTTTTTTCATTTTTTTTCATCTTCCCTTCCCCTTCCTGAAATGAATTTATCAAGCATTATGCCGCTGGCATTCATACCAGCTCACCAATGGGGAATCAAGGGTATTAAGAAGGAAAAACAAAGATGCGCCGGGGATGGGAGAAGGCATCGGCTTGACTTTTGCATATGGGGGCGTTAGGAATACCTTCAAGAAAAAAACAATCTCTGCTGCAGTCAGAAAAAAGAGAAAGAGACCCTATGGCAAACCAATTACCAGAAGCAATATTTCCTTCTTCAAATAATTCCATGCTGCTCATTGCAGGCCCCTGCGCCATTGAGGGCCTGGACCTCTGTCTTCAGATTGCCGAATTCCTGAAAAAAGAGACAGAAAAAAGACAGATCCCCTTGGTCTTCAAGGCTTCCTTTGACAAGGCCAACCGCAGCAGCATCACCTCTTTCCGCGGGCCGGGTATGGATGAAGGACTGCGCATACTGGAAACCGTAGGCAAAGCGTTCGAAGTTCCCGTCATTTCAGATATCCATCTTCCGGAACAGGCGGATGCAGCCGCAGAAGTTCTTGACATCATACAGATCCCCGCCTTTCTCTGCCGCCAGACAGACCTTCTTGCCGCAGCCGCCCGCACGGGAAAACCCGTCAACGTAAAAAAAGGCCAGTTCCTCGCCCCCTGGGACATGAAAAATGTGGTCACCAAGCTAAAGGAATCCGGTGCCAGTCAAATCATGCTTACGGAACGGGGAGCAAGCTTTGGTTACAACAATCTTGTGGTGGATTTCCGCAGCATCCCCATCCTGAAAAACTTTGGCTATCCGGTAATTTTCGATGCCACCCACAGCGTGCAGCTTCCCGGAGGTGCAGGCACCCATTCCTCCGGCCAGAGGGAATTTGCTCCGGTACTGGCCCGCAGTGCCATGGCAGCAGGGGCGGACGGCCTTTTCATCGAAGTACATCCTGAACCGGAAAAAGCCCTCTGCGATGGGGCCAATTCCCTGCACCTTTCCTCGCTGCCCGGACTTCTGGATCAGCTTTGTGCCATTAAAGCCATCCTTGGAGAATCCAGCCCATGAAATCTTCCTTTACCGCCATCTCCCTGCTGCTCCTCGATGTGGATGGTATCCTCACCACAGGTTCCGTCATCTACAGCGACAGCGGTGAAGAAATAAAGGTATTTAACGTCAGAGACGGTCTGGGGCTCCGCATGCTCATGGATGCGGGAATCCGGGTGGGGATTGTTACGGGCAGGGCAGCGCCTGCCCTGCGGCACAGGCTTAAAAACTTAAACATTGAACTCATATGGGACGGCGTAAGGGACAAGGCAGCCCTTCTTCCTGAAATAAAAGAAAAAACAGGCATCCTGCCGAAAGCCATGGCCTTCATGGGAGATGACCTTCCGGACATGGGGCTGATGAGGCGGGTCGGTGTTTCCATCACCGTATGCGATGCAGTTTCAGAAGTAAGGGAGATGGCAGACTTCACCACAAAAGCCTGCGGAGGCAGGGGGGCCGTAAGGGAGGTCTGTGAGGCCATCCTCAAGGAAAAAGACCTCTGGCCCACCATCGTGGAACGCTTTCAGGAATGAAGCCCGGCTATCGGAAAAGACGTTTTCTGCTTTTTTTTGTAAGCGGCCTGCTCCTCACCACGGCAGTACTTTTTCTTATGGAACGGTTCCGTGCGCCACTGCCACCGGAGGCCCTGCTGCAGCGTTCTGATATTACCCTGACCCGTTTCCGGCATACGGCAACGGAAGAAGACAGAGTGATCTGGACCCTCAGCGCAGAAAGGGCAGACTATGACCGGAAAGCAGATGCTGCATCTCTGGAAGATGTGAAAGCCAGCTATATGACAAAAGACCGGACTCCCATCCGGGCCTCTGCCCTTTCAGGTTTTGTAAATATCCATACACGGGATATGCTGCTTGAAGGCGAAGTAAGGATAGAACATCCAGAATATATTGTTAAAAGTGAAAAAATGGAATACAGGGCCAAAGAAAACCTCATCCTGTCACCGGTACCGGTAACGGTGGAAAGCGAGGGCCTCCGCATCCTGTCGGACACCCTCTCCTATGATATGTCAGACGGCTTGATCCGCTTTAAAGGCAATGTGAAAGGAAAGCTCCATGGCGCCATGCCATCTCCATAAGCCAGCCCCTGCGCTCTGGGTCCGGTCGATGAAAATACCGGGCTCTCCCTGCACACAAAAGACAGATTTCGCCGTGAAATATGCCTCCCATACACCTGGGTACAAGCCGTCTCTTTTTCCAGGAATCCTCTTTGCTGTCTTCTTTTTTTTAATTATTTTCAATGTATCAGCAGATTCCCCTCCCCTCATCCGTTTTGAAAGCATGCAGCAGATGTGGGATACGGAGTCCAGAAAAATTTTCATGGAGGGAGAAGCCAGAATTTCGGGGGAGCAGGGAAGTCTGGAGGCAGAAAACATAAGCATCTTTTTTTACCCCATGGAGACCAAAAAGCCCCTGTCCGCAGAAAGCCTGAAAAGCCTACGGGCCGAAGGCAGGGTCCGTCTGCTCAGCGAAGAGATCCGGGCCAGCGCAGACACGGCCATGTATGAAAGCCAGACCCAAAAACTTCTGCTTGAAGGCAGACCTGCAGAACTCCTGCACCCGGCCCTGCATATCCGTGGCAGCGTCATCCGTTTTGACCGCATTCAAAACCAGATGGAGGTGGAAGGCAGCAGCGAAGCCCCGACCACCCTCAGGGAAACAGCCCCGGAGAACAGGGAATCCCCCCCCATGACGGCAAAGGCCCTCAGGCAGCACTGGGATCTGAATAAAAACACCCTTGTTCTGTCTGGCAATGTCCATGTGACCCAGTCTGAAACGGAAATCATGGCTGATACCATGACCCTTTACTACAGGGCGGAAGAAAAAAAAGAAGATGAAACAGGTCATGGCTCCGAGCCCGGAATTGACAAGGCCATTGCCGAAGGTCATGTAAGGCTTGTTCAGGCGGATGGCAGTGCCCATGGAGACAAGGCTCTGTACACAAGCACAGATGAGCTGATCATACTCACGGGAAACCCGGCACGCATGGAACGCAACGGGAATATGCTGCAGGGGCCGGAAATCCGTTTTAACCGCAGAACCGGTGAGATCGAAATTTCAGGCGGGGCTTCAGGTTCCCTGCTTCCCGGATCCGGAGCCATGCCTTTCTGACATCAGGAGATCTTCCATGCCCATATTGCAACTCCATCAGCTTGAAAAAAAATACGGCGACCGGAAAGTGGTGGACGGGGTCTCCCTTCATGTGGAAAGCAGGCAGGTCATCGGTCTTCTCGGCCCCAACGGAGCCGGAAAAACAACCACATTTTATATGGCCGTTGGCCTGATCCGGCCCGACGGAGGCAGGGTTTTCCTTGACGATAAAAACCTGACGGATTATCCCATGTACATGCGGGCACGCCATGGCATCGGTTATCTGCCCCAGGAGGCTTCCATCTTCAGAAAACTGTCCGTTCTGGATAACATTCTCATTATCCTTGAGAATCTGGATATGGGCCGATGGGAACGCAGGCAGAAGGCAGAATCCCTTCTGGATGAGCTGGGCATACGCCATCTGGCCCCCCAGATGGCCACGGTTCTCTCCGGGGGAGAAAGAAGACGGCTTGAAATTGCAAGGGTTCTGTGTACGGACCCCTCCTTTGTTCTTCTGGATGAACCCTTTGCAGGGGTTGATCCCATGGCCGTCAGTGATATACAGAATATTATTACCTATCTGAGCAACCGGGGTATCGGTGTTCTGATTTCTGACCATAACGTACGGGAAACCCTTGGTGTCTGCGATCATGCCTACATCCTGCACTCAGGCAAGGTGGTGGAGTCAGGATCGCCTGCCGCCATCGCCGCAAGTCCCGTAGCCCGAAAAACCTACTTAGGAGACGGATTCCGGTTATAAAATGGCCATAGAACTCCGACAACAACTGAAACTGACCCAGCAGCTTGTCATGACGCCCCAGCTCCAGCAGGCCATCAAGCTGCTTCAGCTTTCCCGCCTTGAGCTGGTGGACGCCATTCAGCAGGAACTGGAACAGAACCCCGCCCTGGAAGAACGCATGGAGGCTCCGGATGCAGAGACACCGGAAGTCAGTGAAACACCTGCTTCGGAAGACTCCCTTCAGGAAATTGAAATCAGCGAAAAGGTAAGTGCGGAAACAGACTGGGACAGCTATCTGGATGAATACAGCAGTACGGGCCGGGTGCATTTTGAATCCGAGGAAAGGGAAGCCCCCCGCTATGAAAACTTCATATCGGGAAAAGAAACCCTGCACGAGCATCTCCTCTGGCAGCTTTCCATGACAGGAGCAGACATCCGGACCCAGCAGCTTGCAGGCCTTATCATCGGCAACATCAATACGGATGGCTACCTTGACACCGGTGTTGAGGATATCGTGGGGGTCAGTGACTGCCCGGAACGCCAGGTGCTGGAAGCCCTGAGGCTGGTCCAGTCCTTTGACCCTCCGGGTGTTGCTGCGAGAAACCTCCAGGAATGCCTGCTGCTGCAGATCAAACGCCTTGGCATTGCATCGGATGTGGTGGAAAAAATCATATCCCAACATTTAAAGCACCTTGAAAATAAAAACTTCAAGGCCATCGCCAAAAGCCTGAAACTGTCCATTGAAACCGTTATTGCTGCCGTTTCCCTTATCCGGTCCTTAGAACCCAAACCCGGCAGGGAATACCACCATGAAGCCCCCGTTTATATCACCCCGGATATTTATGTCTACAAACATGGCAACGACTTTCTCATCAGCCTGAATGATGATGGCTTGCCAAGGCTGCACATTAACCCCTATTATAAAAAAGCCATGAGAACAGGGGAAAAGGTTTCAGGAGAAACCAAAGAATATCTTCAGGAAAAAATGCGTTCCGCCTCCTGGCTGATCAAAAGCATACAGCAGCGGCAAAAAACCATTTACAATGTGATGGAAAGCATTGTCCGTTTCCAGAGGGATTTTTTTGAAAAGGGCATTGCCCACCTCAAACCCATGGTTCTCAGGGATGTGGCCCAGGACATACAGATGCACGAATCCACCATCAGCCGGGTCACGACCAATAAATATGCCTATACGCCCCAGGGTCTTTTTGAACTCAAATATTTTTTCAACAGCTCCATCAGCCGGGTGGAAGGCGAGGCCATGGCATCGGCCAGTGTCCTTGATAAAATCAAACAGCTTGTGGAAAGCGAAGACCCGCAAAAACCTTACAGTGACCTTAAGCTTGCCGAAATCCTTGAAAAGGAACACAATATAAACATCGCCAGAAGAACCATTGCCAAATACAGGGAAATACTAAAGATTCTTCCGTCAAGCAAACGCAGGCAGTATTGACGGCATAAGAGACCGCAGACTTTTACTTTCAGTCCGTAACTATTTAGCATCGTTTTCCAAGTACCATACCTGCAAGACAGATGCACAGGCCCCAGGCAGGCTATTTGCCCGTGACGCAATCTTATTCGGGAGCTTCTTGTCCTGTGCGGAAGCGGCAAAAACTCACCGCCACAGGCAGGATGCGCTTTTTTATTACCATAGCAAGCCTTGGTACGCTGCCTTTGTGGCGGCTCAGACAGTTTGCCGCTTCTTTCGCACAGGCCTGCGAAGCTCTGATCCGAAACGATTGCAATGTCACTTGCAAATAGCCACGGAGCCTTGCAACAGTACGAAGCTGCTGCAATTACAGCATTGGCAGTTCAGAATAAACTGTGCTGAATAATTACTTCAGTCCTTATTATGAAAGCCCATCTGCTTTCACCAACATCCCATGCAGGAGGAACACCCATGAAGACATCCGTAACCTTCAAGAACATCGAACCCTCCGAAGCACTGAAAGATTACGCCACCAGCAAGCTCTCCAGACTGGACAAGCATTTTGACGGTCCCGCCGAAGCCCAGGTGGTTCTGTCTGTGGAAAAAATACGCCACATTGTGGATGTGCGCATTACCTGTGACCGTCTGAATCTTCAGGCCACGGAAGAAACGGAAAACATGTATGCAGCCCTGGATCTGGTGGTGGACAAACTGAAAAACCAGATCCGCAGAACCAAAGAAAAAACCCGTGAAAAACGTCCCGTTTCCAAGGGCGGCATCAAAGGTGCTGAAGCAGCCATGGCTGTTGCAGAAAGCATCCGGGAGGCGGATGAGGATGCTTTACATCCGGAAACAGCCAAAGATACCGGTTTTGTCATTGAATCCATGCCCTTCAAACCCATGGATGCCGAAGAGGCCGCCATGCAGCTTAAGATATCCGACAGGGATTTTATCGTTTACACCGATGCGCGCACAGAGCAGGTCAATGTTGTTTACAGAAGAAAAGACGGAGATCTGGGACTGATTCAGCCCATGGCCTGATGAAGACCAAAAGGCCTGCCCTAAGCGACAAAAGGACAGGCCTTTTGCCCGTATCTACTCAGGTCTGCCGTATGATCAAAAGGTAAAACAATGAAACTTCTGGATATTCTGACAAGAGACACCATCCTCACCGACCTGCAGGCCAAAGACAAGCCTGCTGTTTTAGAGGAGCTGCTTGCCCCCCTCAGCCAGACTTCCGCACCGTCAAAGGAAGCGCTTATGCAGGTACTGATGGAAAGGGAAAGGCTTGGAAGTACGGGCATTGGCGATGGCATTGCCATTCCCCACGGCAAGCTGGACAATCTTGAAGATATCTTTCTGATCTTTGGGAAAAGCCGCAGGGGCGTTTCCTTTGACGCCATGGACAACCGGCCGGTCCACCTTTTTTTTGTCATTCTGACACCGGCTGCCGAAACGGGCCTTCATCTGAAAATTCTGGCAAGAATATCCAGACTCCTGCGGGAACCCTCCGTAAAAAACAGACTCCGTCAGGCTTCAAGTCCAGAAATGGTTTTAGAAGCCATTGCCCCCATGGACGAAGATTTTTAATTTTTTTTAACGGTGAGGCAGGATACAGCCATATCATCTGCCCCATCATAACCTGACATATAAAGTGGATCTCCATGGACGCCAACGGAAAAATCATTGTTGTAACGGGGCTTTCCGGCTCCGGAAAAAGCACGGCTGCCGCAGCCCTGGAAGATGCGGGTTTTTACTGTGTGGACAATCTTCCCGTAGCCCTTCTTCCCAAATTCCTGGAGCTCCGCATCCACAGTGACACGGCAGATTTCAACGGCCTTGCCTTTATCATGGATATCCGGGAAAAGGGCTTTATTGAAAATCACGCAAGGATTTTTGAAGAGGTGCGGCAACTGGGCTGGAGTTTTCAGTTGATTTTTCTGGATGCGAGGGAAGATGTACTGCTCGACCGTTTCAGCCAGACCCGCCGTCAGCATCCTTTGTCCCAGACCACCTCCCTTATGGACAGTATACGGGAAGAAATCAGGCGCATGGGCCCCCTGAAGGAAAGTGCCGACCAGGTCATCGATACATCGGAAACCACGGTCCACGCCCTCAAAGCCCTTATCATGGGCATTGCCCAGCACTGTATTTCCACGGACACACTCCGGGTGGATCTTTTAAGTTTCGGTTTCAAATATGGTTTGCCCCGGAATATGGATCTTCTCATGGATGTCCGTTTTCTGGCAAATCCCTATTTCAATCCGGATTTACGGGATCTTACGGGAGAAGATCCTGCCATTCAGCACTTCATCCTCTCCCAGGAAGAAACCCGGATCTTTTTACAAAAGTACCTCGACCTCCTTGACTATTTGATCCCATTGTATAAAAGAGAGGGCAAAGCCTACCTCACCCTGGGGATTGGCTGCACCGGCGGCCGCCACAGATCCGTGGCCATTGCCCGCCGTATCTTTGAGTACCTGCAGGGACGGGTCGGCCAGATTGGCATCAGCCACAGAGACATCCTCCGCCAATCCGCCTCCACCTGATAGAAACCCTTAACCGGGGAAATAAATATCCATGATAGGAATTACCGTAGTCACCCACTGCCAGCTCGGTCAGGCCCTGATTGAAGCTGCCGAATTCATTCTGGGAGAAAAGTCCCAGAATGTTGCCGCCGTATCTGTCAACATTAAAGAAAATGCCGATACAATACGAAAAACCATCGCTGAAACCTTAAAAAAAATGGATCAGGGAGAAGGGCTTCTCATTCTCACGGACATGTTCGGCGGCAGCCCTTCCAACCTCAGCTATTCCTTTCTGGAAGAAGGCAGAATAGAGGTCATCAGCGGTGTCAACCTCCCCCTTCTGATCCGTGCCATCAGCTTAAGAAAACGCGTACCCATCCATGAAATCGGCACCCAGCTGGAAGCCCACGGAAAACGCAGCATCACCCTGGCCAGCGGTGTACTTAAAGGAATGCCCCGCAGTGCACAGAAGGGATAGGATTCATATCCGCTCCATGGGCGACAGCGACCTTCTCTCCGTCGCAGATCTTGAAAAAGATATTTTTCCGCATCCATGGAAAAATCAGGATTTCATGTCGGAAATCCGCATTCCCAACGGGTTTTCATGTATTGCCGAAAACAACAGCAAACTGATGGGTTATCTCTGCGCCAGACAGATGGCTGACGGTATGGAAATACTTAAAATCGCAAGCCATCCCAAATACAGAAAGCAGGGAGTGGCCACCCTTCTCATGGAAGAAGCATCCAGAAAGGCTGCAGCCTCCCCGTGGCCTGTACTTTTTCTTGAAGTTGCCTGCAACAATACAGAAGCCCTGAACTTCTACCGGAGTCAGGGTTTTATTCCCAACGGCATCCGCAAGGGATATTACCCCGATGGTACGGATGCCATGAATATGATGAAACATCTTTAAATACTACCATTCAAGGAGCAATCATGCCTGTAAAAGTCGCCATTAATGGCCTGGGCCGTATCGGCCGCGTGGTCTTCCGCTGTGCCATGCAGCACCCGGATGTGGAAATCGTTGCCATCAATGACCTCACCACACCGGAAACCATGGCCCACCTTCTGAGCTATGATTCTGTCCATGGCAGACTTGACGCCCATATTGAGGCAAGGGAAGATGCCATTATTGTCAATGGCCGCAGCATTCCCTTTTTTGCTGCAAAGGATCCTGCGGAGCTGCCCTGGAAAGATCTTAAAATAGACATTATTGCTGAATGCACGGGCGTTTTCCGGGACAGGGAAAAGGCCGCAGCCCACCTCAGGGCCGGTGCCAGCCGTGTCATCATTTCTGCACCGGGACAAAACCCCGATGCCACCTTTGTCATGGGCGTCAATGAAAGCACCTTTGATCCCGAAAAGCACTTCATCGTTTCCAATGCCTCCTGCACCACCAACTGCCTTGCTCCCGTTGCCAAGGTACTCATGGACAGTTTCGGCATCCGTCAGGGCCTTATGACCACCATTCACTCCTACACCGGTGATCAGCGCATACTGGATTTCCCCCACAAGGATCTTCGGAGGGCAAGGGCGGCAGGACTCTCCATGGTTCCCACCACCACGGGTGCTGCCAAGGCGGTGGGACTGGTCCTTCCCCAGCTGCAGGGCAGGCTCAACGGCCTCTCCATCCGTGTGCCGACCCCCAATGTTTCCATGATTGATCTGGTGGTGAATACGGAGCGCAGGGGGCTTCGTAAGGAAGATGTAAATGCCGCCCTGAAAGCAGCCAGTGAAGGCCCCTTAAAAGGCATCCTCGGCTTTGAAGAAAAGCCTCTGGTTTCCATGGACTTCAATGGCTGCCCCCTGTCTTCCGTAGTGGATGCCCCCACCACGGAAACCATGGGAGAAGACATGGTGAAGGTTCTGGCCTGGTATGACAATGAAACAGGTTATTCCCAGCGCATGGTGGATCTGGCGGCTTTCATGGGAAAAAATTCATAAATCTGCTTTTAGGAAAGGCAAGGCAATGGACCGGAAACAACTCATTGTGGCCAACTGGAAAATGCACAAAACACCGGCAGAAGCTGCTGAAGATGCGGCAGCCATCGCCACGGCACTGGGCAGACTCCCGGATCATTCCAGTGTGGCGCTGGCACCACCCTTTCCTGCCCTTGTTCCCGTAAGGGAAAGACTGGCCCAGACCCAACTGCTTCTGGCTGCACAGAACGTTCACAGCGAAGCCCAGGGAGCCTTTACGGGCGAAGTCTCAGCCCCCATGCTTAAGGCCTGTGGCTGCGACCTTATCATCGTTGGCCATTCCGAAAGAAGGGCCATGGCAAATGAAAGCGATGCCATGGTACAGGCTAAAATGAAGGCTGCATTCCAGCATGAAATGGGGGTCATTCTCTGCATAGGAGAAAGTGACTCCCAGAGAAATGAGGGGCAGACATTCAAAGTGCTTGACAAACAGGTACGGGAAGCGGTAAAAGGCCTCTCCGTAACGGGCGTTAATTCTCTGGTCCTTGCCTATGAGCCCATATGGGCCATCGGAACCGGAAAAACGGCCAGTGTGGATCAGGTTCAGGAGGTCCATGCTTTTTTACGGGAAACTTTGGCAGACTGTTTTCAAACAGGCCTTGAAAAAGACCTTGCCAAGCAGACGGAGATTCTGTATGGTGGCAGCGTTAAACCATCCAATATCAAGGACTTAATGTCCATGAAAGACGTAGATGGTGCCCTTGTGGGCGGCGCGAGCCTGAATCCTGAAACCTTCGTATCCCTGATCAGAAACGGATTTGATTTATGACCACACTGCTTGTTACGCTTCATATTATTATATGCCTCAGCCTGATAGTTGTTGTCCTGTTACAAGCCGGTAAGGGTGCAGAAATGGGCGCAGCTTTTGGAAGCGGATCCAGCCAGGCACTTTTAGGGCCTTCCGGCGGTCAGAGCATGATGGGAAAAGTCACAACGGGTATAGCAATCATGTTCATGCTGACCTCCTTGAGTCTGGCTTATATGTCCGGCAACAAACAGGAAAGTTCGGTAATGCCGGCTACGACAGTAAGCCAGCCTGCAGCACAGGAAACTCCTGCAGAATAAAGCTTAAAAATATGCCGAAGTGGTGGAATAGGTAGACACGCTGTGTTGAGGGCGCAGTGGGGAGACCCGTGCCGGTTCAAGTCCGGCCTTCGGTACCATTTTTTTACCTTGCCATACCAGCAACCCATGGAACAGCCGGGTTATAAAGCGTAATAATCATGAATCCGGTGGGGTTCCCGAGTGGTCAAAGGGAACAGACTGTAAATCTGTCGGCCAAGCCTTCGGAGGTTCAAATCCTCCCCCCACCACCACATGCGTCCCCATCGTCTAGCCCGGTCCAGGACACCGGCCTTTCACGCCGGCGACAGGGGTTCGAATCCCCTTGGGGACGCCATTAAAAATTTAAGCCGAAGTGGTGGAATAGGTAGACACGCTGTGTTGAGGGCGCAGTGGGGAGACCCGTGCCGGTTCAAGTCCGGCATTCCGCAACATTTTTTTCCTACGCAATTCCACTTTCCTGCCTGCTTTCAGCAAATGCCTTCAGATAATCCATCAGCTCCATGGAAGCCTGGACAGCCCTGTCGGAATCTCCACAGGATACCCCATCAAGAATTTTTCTGTACAGACCTGCACCCCTGTGTGAGTCCGAAGTCCCTTTGTTCATAAACCAGAACCGTCGGGACCGGCTGAGGAGCGGACTCATGGCCTGGGCAAAAAAAAGATTCTGCGTTGCCTCCACAAGTACATCATGTATTTCCCGCAGACAGACAAGCACCTCTGCATCGTCATCTTCCATGGCAGCTTCCATGATGGCATTTGCCAGCATCCGCATTCTTATTTTTTGTTCCTCAGTCGCCCGCATGGCTGCATGATGCACACAGGCCCCTTCTATGGCCCTTCTCACTTCCAGAAGCCGAAGCTGTTCATCCACACTTAACTTGACTATCTGGATACCCCGGCGGGGATGGATCATTACCATGCGGTCATGGGAAAGGCGCTGCAAGGCTTCCCGCACTGGCGTCCGCCCAAGGCCGAGACGCATGGCCAGTTGCTTTTCAGAATACATCTTTCTTGTTTCAAGGATATTAAAAACGATCAGTTTTTCAAGGCCTGCCCGGGCCTGTTCCGCAAGGGTTTTATGCATAGAATTCTTCTCCGGAAAAACAACCAGATCATAAAGGACCGGAGCTCAGGGAAAGTGCCGTGAGCCGCTTGGTTCTTTCAATAATCTTTTCATAGTATGAGGCATTGCGCTGCAGATAATAGTAGACTTCAAGTCCGGGATTGCCTTTTCTGTACTGACGCATAAACGATGTTAGGGCAAAGGGAGACTGAAAACGACGCACATATATTTCACCCCATGCATTGGAAAAAATAACCCCAAGATCATTAATATCCTTTGAATAGGGACTTTTTTCAAAACTGATAACCACCAGCACCTTGGTAAATCGTTCCGCCCTTAAAAAAACATCCGCATCCCTTTCTGCCACATCGCACACCCCAAAAATATCTTTTATTTTTTCAGAAAGATTGATGATCTCCTGAAGGCTTACGCTGGAAGGATTGGGCTCCATGCGCATGCGTGTCCGGTTGTAAAGACCATTCCAGACCGCAAAGGTAACGGCTTCTAGGATATCTGCACCCGCAAGAAAGGGAAGCTTACGGTCCGATCCGGGATACAGATTCCAGTGATCCTCCATCCAGACAAATTCAAGGGACTTGAGGTTAAAGGCATACCCCGGCCTTGGAAGGTGGACCACCTTATCTTCTTTTTTCTGATAAATGGCCGTTATTCTCCGCCCCAGTACCGTAAGATCCCGGGTGTCCATCATACTGGCAACACCCTTTGCCCGGCGGACAATATCCTCATAAAAACGAAAGAGCCGCAGCAGCATTTCTTTGCCAAACCGCATCTGACGGGCTGCATCCCATTCTTCAAAGGTATCCAGTTCAAAGCAGGCTTCCCTTGAAAGCCCTGCAATACTCACAAAGCGGCGGGTCTGCTCTTTCCGTATGGGCTTTTTCTGCTCAAAGGCCGTCAGGCCACAGCGGAGATAAAAGCATCGCACCATCAACTGATGTTCTGCAGGAGGAAGATCCCTGCCGTACTCCTCAAGGATGAGTTCCATGGAAAAGCCCATGGGATCCTGGAAATCCCTTTCCCCCCGCAAAACCTGATCCCGGAAACGCTGGCAGGGCAGGGCCTCGTCAGGACGATCCAGATACATGCGCAGAAGCGTCATCTTGATGACGGATTTCAGTGGGCTGGTAAGGGATTTATGCAACTGCCAGAGTGCCGCACCAAGAAATTCACGGGAAGAAACTTTTTCAATATCTCCCAGATTGACCAGTTCATCACTGATTCGTCTGTTCTCTTCCAGCTGCTTCCAGGTACTCCCATAGGGCATATCTCCGTCCCTGTCCCAGCAGACCCACCAGAAAGGGACCTTGCCCATAATTACAATGAAAGTACGGTAAAATTCTTCCTTTAAAACATTTTTCTGGGCAGAGCCGGAGCTTTCATCCAAAGCCTGACCAAAATCCCCCCGCCGTATGGCTTCAAGATCCGAAAGAAAAAAATAAACCGGCATCCGGCAGTTCGTATCCAGCCAGTCTTTAATGATATTGATTTTCTTCTGAAGGGCTTTCCATCCTTCTTTGCCAATCATCCGGCTGTCACAGCAGATCCATATATCGCAGTCCGAGTCTGCCGTCTGGGCCAGAGTACCTGCGCTCCCGATGGAATAGAGGCCTTCAATCAGCAAGCTTTCCTGTTTCTGAAACAGCAGGTCAGTACCCACACCAAACATACGGCAGAAAAAAGCGTCTTTTTTCCGGATATTCATGCAGCGGTCAATGCCGTAAACCCTGAAAGTCTTTTCTGCATTTTTCATATATCCCGGAACCTTCGGATGATTGACGCTGAGCATCCAGGGAAGCAGATAAAGAATCTGATTGGCCTCCCTCGGGCTTGCCTCGGCAAACATCCGCTGCCGCTCATGGTTATATGTCTGAAATTTTTTTAAATTCCAGAGAATCTTTTTTTCAATCATGAAAAAAACCCCGGCAATCTTGCCATATCAAAAACAAAGAAATAAGGTACAATTGAAAAGTGTGCTGCAATCTGTCAAACTGAATCCTTACAGGCAAAAAAAGACGGGGTTTTTCCTTACCCGTCCCCATTCAAGCAGCATGATCAGAGTATATTTATCACATTTATCCAATTGTAAAAACAATGAAAAACAAGCCCAGACGCATCAACTGCCACCGCTGCCGCCACTACTACGTCACCTGGGAGCCCCGTTTTCCCCATGGCTGCAGGGGCTTAAATTTTAAAAGCCGGGAAATTCCCTCCCTTGTGGTCTTCAGAAGTTCCGGCCAGCCCTGTCATTTTTACGCGCCCAAAAAAATGAATACGGAAAAACAATCAAAACCCGGAGACATCATTATCTGAGTGTAATTATTCAGCACAATTTATTTCGAACTGCCAATGCTGTCATTGCAGCAACTTCGTACTGTTGCAAGGCTCCGAGGCTATTTGAAAGTGACATTGCAATCGTTTCGGATCAGAGCTTTGCAGGCCTGTGCGAAAGAAGCGGCAAACTGTCTGAGCCGCCACAGAGGCAGCGTGCTTAAGCCTGCTATGGTAAGCAAAAAGCTTATCCTGCCTGTGGCGGGGAGTTTTTGCCGCTTCCGCACAGGGCAAGAAGCTCCCGAATAAGATTGCGTCACGGGCAAATAGCCTGGAGCCTGTGCATCTGTCTTGCAGGTATGATATGAAAAACTATGCTGAATAATTACATCTGAGTTATTGAAGGGCAATCCGGGCCTTCACTTCGGCCATGCGTCCGCAGGACATCCGCCCCTCAGGACATTTTCCATCCCTCATACACCCCGGCCCGGAAGCCATGAACAGACCCGGTGTCCTTTTCACCAGAAGATCCCGCATCTTCCATGCAATCTCCCTTATTTCCCACTGGGCACGGAAACAGGTGCGAAGGCGCAGAAAATGATAGAGCTGCCTTGCATTCATGGTGGAAAAAATATCTATGGTATTTCCCGCCAGCAAAAGATACACCCTGTCTTCGGGCACAAGGCCCCCTTCAAGGGCCATATGCCAGAGGGCATCACTTCCGGCTACAGCATCCCTGTAAACAGCCAGTGCTTCAGGATGTGAAGAAACCGATCCGGGCAAAACCATGCCCTGCCTCCCGAAATGGGAAAAATCCGGTACCACAAGTCCCTGAATACGGTGGCGGGTGATATGGGTCAGACCGGCAAGGCTGATTCCCGGAATATGGAAGGTATAGTTCACCTGTTCCAGCTCACGGGGTCTGGAATCGGACAATACAGACGCAATGAGCCTTTTTTTCAAGCGAGGATCCTGCCCAAGCATGGCAGAAGCGGCATCGGGTCCCCAGCCGACCGACATCAGGGCTGCAAGGGCCACCCTTTCTTCACCATCTTCAGGGCCCCACATCAGCCTGACTTCCGGCAGTGCATCCTTTACAGCCCTGCTGTATTCTGTCATCACAGCAGCTTTTTCCTGATTTTGCGCCCCAAAGCCTTCCTTCTCCAGCCCCTGAAAAACATCCGGCAATATTTCTTCTGCCTGAGACAGAATTTTTTTTCCAAGGCTCAGAATCTCAGGATACATTTTCCCCCGGCCATGGATGCTTGTCCGGAGAAAATGCAAAAGCTCCCTTGCATTCATGGTGCAGTAAATATGACTGCGGAAACTGCAGGGAAGAAGAAAACGGGCATCTTCCTTGGGAATACCCAGAGAAGTCAGACGGGCATAGGCATCAAAGAGAGTTTTCATCTGGCTTTCATAGGCAGCAATGAAGGCCCCTTTATCAAACCCTGCCCTTTCAAACCGGAAATCCGGACGCATCCAGCCCATTGAAGCATAATCCACATAACGCCTTGACTTTACGGTGTAGGCCGCCAGACGAAACTCAATGAGATACTGCTCAAAAAAAACGGAAACATCCTCAAAGGCAAGGGTAAACACGGCATGTTCGGCAATGGACCGGTGACCAAGCCCCATGACATTGCGGATCAGCCCACCGATATTTTCCCGACGGGTTTCTTCATAGATGGTGGTTGCAGATCCCTCTTTGGTGGATATCCGGGCCGAAGCCGCACATATGCGTTCCGGCTCAGGCGTATGGGTAAGAATCAGGGCCTTTGCCTTTTCCAAAATATCTCTCCTTTAAATCCTGCAGGTACGGATATCCAGAACCATGATACCTCTGGCACCCAGCTCCGTCAGTGCATCCATGATTCCATTGACTTCTTTCTTCTTTGCCATGGCCTTGACCGCCATCCAGCCCTTTTTGCTCAAGGGAGAAACCGTAGGGGATTCTATACCCGGTGTGATGCGGCAGGCCTGATCCAGAAGATTTTCTGGCACGTCATATTCCACAATGACATAATCCCTGGCCACGACAATGCCCTGCAGCCGGTCCACAAAGGTTTTCACCAGAGGATTTTCCAGCACGGCTTCATCCTGTCCCACCAGCACAGCCTCACTGTTTAAAATCACATCCCCCACCACCTTAAGACCGGCATCCTTTAAGGTTTTTCCCGTCTGCACCACATCGGCAATGAGATCTGCAACACCCAGGCGGATGGAAATTTCCACAGCACCATCCAGAGGCACAATCTCAGCCTTGACCCCCCTTTTTTCAAGATCCTTTGACACCAGAGCCGCATAACTTGTGGCAATACGTTTCCCTTCCAGGGTTTCCGGTGTAATGGGGCTGTCTTCGGGAACCGCATAACAGAATTTTGATTTTCCAAAATGAAGGGGCAGTATCTCCACAACATCTGCCCCGGAATCCAGAGCAAGATCCCTGCCGGTAATGCCCAGTGCAAGAATGCCTTTACGGACATAAACGGCAATATCCTTAGGTCTCAAAAAGAAGAAATCAATCCCGTTCTCCACATCGGAAATGATCAGCTCCTTGCCCAGACGACGGCAGTTATATCCCGCCTCCCGGACAAGGCGCACACTGTCTTCGGAAAGGCTTCCCTTATTGGGTAAAGCAATCTGTAGCATGGTTTTTCCTTTTATAAATATTTATAAACATCCTCAAGGCTTAAGTCACAGGCCAGCATCATGACCTGAATATGGTAAAGGAGCTGGGAAATTTCCTCAGCGGTTTTTTCCCGGCCTTCGTATTCGGAAGCCATCCAGACCTCTCCGGCCTCTTCAAGAATTTTTTTTCCGATAAAATGTTTACCATACCCCAAGGCCCTTACGGTTCCGGAATCCGGATTCCCGGTTCTGGCCTTTTCCTGCAATTCGGCAAAAAGCTCTTCAAAACGTTTCATAAAAATCCTTTATCCGGATGCTCCGCAAAGGGCAAAGGCCTCTCCAAGGCGTACCATATGGGCTTTTTCTGCCTGTGCCAGCGTCATAAAGGCATCCCTTTCCTCTCCTTGTGCGGTTTCTCCTAAGTTTCTGTACAGATCATAGGCCATCAGCTCCACACCCATGGCCGTTTCAAGCACCTTGATACAGTCTCCTTCGCTAAGGCCGAGGATGCCTGCCCGAAGGCTTTCCAAAGATTCCCCGCCCTCGGTAAATTCCGTGCTGAGCGCCCCATAGACGGTTTCAAAGGAACCTTCTTTTTTCATAAAACGCCAGAGAATTTTTGCATGGGCCACCTCTTCGGCTCCCATTCCGGCCAGAAAGGTACCCAAGGGGCCTTTTTCCCAGCGGCTAGCCAGAAAACCATAAAAAAGCTCGGCCCCCTTTTCCAGAGCCATGGCCCGTTCCAGTGGCGTTCCCTGCATTTTTGACCCGAAAAAGAGCGAAAGGTCCGGGGGATGATCAAGAATCTGCCCTTCCCACGCTGCAATACCCCCTGTCATACTGAAAAGACGGATACTTTCCCCAAGGGCATCCCTTCCCATAAAGGCAGCGGCTTCCGACCGCACCCCACGGGCACAGTAGAAAATCACCTCACGGGCCCTGTCCTTCACCAGTGTTCCGATCCTTGATGTCACATCCTTCAGGGGCAGATGCAGGGCACCGGGAATATGCTCTTTTTCATATTCATGGTCCTCCCGCACATCCACAAGGAGATAATTTTTTTCCCTGTGGCTCCGGATATAGGATGCAACCTCCTCCGGCCACAATCTTTCAAAGGGCTTTTCTCCCATCTTGCCGTCTCCTTTTATGGCGAATCAAAAAAGAACGAAGGGAAAGCGTTTTTGCACTTCTTCCCTGAAAGCTTCCTCCTCCTGATACCAGATGGCATCCATGCCAAGGCTTAAAGCCCTCTCCACGTGGGGCCTGTGATCATCGACAAAAAGCGTCTTTTCCGGCGTCGTGTCCATGGCATCAAGAACCTGAAGAAAAAAATCCGTATCTTTTTTGGTGATACCCGCATAATAAGAATTAAAAACCCTGTCAAAACAAGGGAAAAAACCATCCCGTGCATCCAGCTCTTCCAGCCAGTGGGTCTGGTCACTGAGAATGGCTGTGCGGATACCCTTCAAGCGAAGGCGGGCGGAAAGATAGAGCATGGATGGACGCACAACAAAACGGGCATGCACAAAGGCTGTCAGGGCTTCATCACTGCCAACAATACCGGATTGTTCCCTCAAGGCCTGCCAGAAATCCTTATCCCGGATTTTCCCAGTGGTAAAACCCGTGGCATAAACCAGATCAAAGGCCATACGTTTCAGGGATTCGGGATCTTTATCCTGTTCAAGGGCAAGGTCCACCATGGCCGCCTTGAAACCCTCCTCTGCAATAACACCACCAAAATCCAGAAGTACCAGTTCCGGCATCCGGACAGTATTCATATTGATCTCCCTTTGCATGACGATACAGCCCATGCCCCCTTTTCAATGGCTACCAGTGCATCCACAGGTCCAGAAGGATGGCAAGGCATGAAAGGCCGAAGATAAAAAGATAATTGATGTTTTCACGGGATTTGCGGATGGAATCTACGATGTACAAAAGGGCATCCCTGTCTTCCCTGCTTAAGGCGGTCTCGTCTTTTAGTTTTTCCGCCAGCCTGTAATCTGCAATGACTTTTCGTCTTTTGCGGGAAATGTAGTAGCGGAAGGCAAAGAAAAAAACATAGCCCACCACCCCGGCATACCAGACTGGCCGGAACCAGTGGACCTGCCACTGGGTAAATAAGATCAGGATGCGGAACATCAGGGCGGAAAAAAGACCTAAGACAAAAAATGAATCAATGACAAGGGATGGGAATGTATGTGGAACCTTAAGTCTGCCTGCCTCTTCCATTCATTCTGTCTCCGGTAATCGGCTGCCACCGCTGCTGCGCTCCACCATGGAGCAAATGCAATCTTCTCCATGTACCAGAAAGCAGGAAACGGCGCAATGCCGCTCCCTGCTTCAAGGGAATTTTCGACCAATTTTTATGCCGGTCTGTAATCAGACGGACGGAGAAACATCAGTAGTTTTTATCCGCAAAATCCACCCAGCCTCCGGCCTTGACCAGACTTTTATCAAATTCCGAAACACTGAAACCAATTTCAAGGGTATCCTCACCCGCCTTAAAAACAAAAAGCCCCTTTTCCAGATCCACGGAAACAAAGGTTTCCTTTCCAGAAAAACGGGAAAAAAGCACATCAATGTCTTCCTTTGGCAGCTCCACAGCCATCATGCCGCAGTTAAACATGTTCTGCCGGAAAATCCTTGCAAAACTTTCGGCGATCACAAGATAAATACCGTTTACCTCAAAGGCCCATGGCGCATGTTCCCGGGAAGATCCGCACCCGAAATTGGCCCGGCTCACAACAACGGAAGCCCCGGCAAAACTTGAAGCCGGATGAAAGCCTTCCATATTCAGGTCTTCCATAAGAAAGGGTTTCAGGGCCTCTTTGGTAATTTCCGTAAGATAACGGGCAGGAATAATTTCATCGGTATTGATATCCGAGCGGTCCAGAAAGGCCACCTTACCGTCAAAGGATTTCATGCGCTGGCCTCCTTTCCCGTATACAGTAGGGAGTTAGAGATTTTTCCTGTCAGGGCCGTGGCTGCTGCCGTAGCCGGACTCATGAGATGCACCATACCGCCTTTGCCCATACGGCCATTGAAATTCCGGTTTGTGGTGGCGGCACAGACCTCCCCTTCGGCCAAAACCCCGTTGCTCATTCCAAGGCAGGCTCCGCAGGTGGGGTTGGTAACACAGAAACCCGCATCCATGAAAATCTGAATAATCCCTTCGGCCAGTGCCATACGGTAAACTTCCGGCGTAGCAGGAGAAACAACTCCTCTCACCGTATCCGCAATGCGCCCCCCCTTCAGTACAGCGGCAGCCACCCGGAGATCTTCAATGCGTCCGTTGGTGCAGGAGCCGATATAGACCTGATCCACAGGGGTACCCTCCATTTCGGAAACGGGCTTCACCTGATCCGGCTTATACCCGAAGGTCATCATGGGAGAAAGACCTGAGACGTCAAGGGTCATGGTTCCGTCATACTCCGCATCCGCATCGGAAATCCACTGAGAATAATCCGCAAGGGCCGCTTCCTTTGAAGGATAATCCTTTTCAATGAAAGGCCAGAGATAGTCCACGGTCACGGCATCGGGATAACAGACACCGCAGGTCCCCCCCGCTTCAATGGCCATGTTGCAGAGGGTCATGCGGGATTCCATGCTCATGGACTCGATCACAGGGCCTGTGAATTCAATCACCTTATTGGTGGCACCGTTCACACCCAGCTCTCCGATGAGGGCAAGGATCACATCCTTGGCGTACACACCGGCAGGCAGGCTGCCCGTAACCTCCACCTTAAGGGTCCGGGGAGCCTTGAAGGCACAGACGCCCTTTAAGATTCCCACCTCAAGGTCTGTGGTGCCCACGCCTGCGGCAAAGGCACCAAAGGCACCGTGGGTACAGGTATGGGAATCACCCATGATCACCGTATATCCCGGCCGGACAAAACCCTTTTCCGGGAACAGGGCATGGCAGACACCGTTGCGGCCAATATCAAAAAAATCCTTTATGCCGTGGCGTCTGGCCCAGTCCCGGATAATTTTTCCCTGCTCTGCGGTTTTGGAATCCTTGGCCGGTGTCACATGATCAATCACAGCCTTTATTTTAGAAGGATCAAACACCCGATCCTTGCCCCGGGCCACGAGATCATTGATGGCCACAGGGGTTGTAATCTCATGGCAGAAAACCGCATCCAGGCGGATCACCTGAATGTCTCCTGCCGGATTATCCACCCGGTGAGCATCAAATATCTTTTCTGTAATGGTCTTGCCCATGTCCTCTCCCTGATAATAAATAAGGATTGATTTTTAAAAAAAGCATCTTCTCTTGCCACAAAGATGCCCTTCCGTCTATAAACGAGGCGCTGGCCTATGGCAAGGCCCTATCCCCCCAAAGGCCCTATTCTTCAAAGACATTTCAAAAAACAAGGAATAAAGATGCTGCCGGATCTTTGTGTGAACATCGCAGGACTCAGACTGAAAAACCCCGTACTCACCGCTTCAGGAACCTTTGGTTACGGCCTTGAATACGCAGAAGCGGCAGACCTTTCCCGCATCGGTGCCATTGTTGTCAAAGGCCTCTCCCTGGAACCTTCGGCAGGAAATCCGGAACCGAGGGTGGTGGAAACGGCATCCGGCCTCCTCAATGCCGTAGGCCTTGAAAACATCGGTGTGGAAGCCTTTCTGAAGGACAAGCTGCCCCTTCTTAAAAGCCATGGAACGCCCGTCATTGCCAACCTGTACGGAAAAAGTGAAGAGGATTACAAAAATCTTGCCCTGCGCCTTGAAAGGGAGCCGGACATCGCAGCACTGGAGCTGAACATCTCCTGCCCCAACGTCAAAGCCGGAGGCATGGCCTTTGGCACAGACCCTGATGCTGCAGCCCGCCTGACGGAAAACGTGCGCCAAGTCAGCAGCAAACCCCTCATCGTCAAGCTTTCCCCCAATGTAACGGATATAAAAGTCATTGCCCGAAGTGTTGAAGGTGCAGGTGCCGATGCCTTAAGCCTCATCAATACCCTCACGGGTATGGCCATCGACATAAAAACAAGAAAACCAAGGCTTGCCAATGTCACAGGCGGACTTTCGGGACCTGCCATCAAACCCGTGGCCCTGCGTATGGTATGGGAGACCAGCGCCTGTGTGAAAATCCCTGTGATCGGTCTGGGGGGAATCATGAATGCCAATGATGCCATTGAATTTTTTCTGGCCGGTGCCAGTGCCGTGGCCGTGGGAACAGCCAACTTCATCAATCCGAAGGTCACCTCAGAGATTGTTGGGGGCCTTAAGGATTATATGAAAAAAAATAATTTCAGCTCCATTGCAGATCTGAAAAAAGGGCTGGTTCTTCCATGAATTCATTTTCTCCTTACATAAAAAACGTGTAATTGTTCAGAACAATTTTCCAAGTATCATACCTGCCAGACGAATGCACAGGCACCCAGACTATTTGCCTGTGACGCAATCTTATTCGGGAGCTTCTTGCCCTGTGCGGAAGCGGCAAAAACTCCCCGCCACAGGCAGGATAAGCTTTTTGATTACCATGGCAGGCTTCATCACGCTGCCTTTGTGGCGGGTCAGACAGTTTGCCGCTTCTTTCGCACAGGCCTTCGAATCTCTGATCCGAAACGATTGCAATGTCACTTGCAAATAGCCAGGGTGCCTTGCTGCAGTACGAAGCTCCTGCAGTTGCAGTATTGGAATTTCAGAATCAACTGTGCTGACAGTTACAAAAAAACTTTTCATACATAAAAGCAGGCGGTCATTTTCTGGCGTTTCATGCAAAATACCTTCTTGCCATTTGGTCATTCCTGTTGTAAACAATGTTTCTCAATCAGATCCTGCAGATACGGATTCACCGTCCAACCAAAAGGATAAGGAGGCCTTTCATGTACAAAAGAAGTATCCCCCTGCTCTTGTTTTTCATTGTCCTGTTATCCATCCCCGCATTTTCCCAGACCCTTGAACCTCCCACGGGCCTCTGGAAGACCGAAGGGGGAAAATCCATTGTAGAAATCATCCCCCTTCCCGAAAATAAAAGCTGGGCTGCACAGATTGTATGGCTCAAAGAGCCCATGGATGATGAGGGTGAAGAGCTGCTGGATGCCCTGAATCCGAATCCTAAAAAAAGAAACAATCCCATTCTGGGGCTAACCATTGCCTGGGGTTTCAGAACCGCTGAAAAGGGCGGCTGGAAAGACGGTCAGGTCTATGATCCTGAAAACGGTAAAATATATAAGGGGCAGGCCAGGATGAAGGGAGACCAGCTGGAACTGCGGGGATACATCGGCATCCCCGCCTTTGGCAGGAGCACCCACTGGAAACGGATCAGCCATTTACCGGAAGCCTCTTAATTCAAACAGCAGGCAGCCTATGGGAAGCCCTCCAGGCCACTACGCTGCGTGGACAGCCGTCACAGGCAATCACGGACAGATTCGGGGATTTTACCAATAATTTTAATCATTTTAAGGTTCCTGCAGCGAAAAGTTTCTGCCAGCCAGAATATATTCTATGCTATGAGTCTGTATATGTGGCATTCATACACTAAAAAAACTTTAAAACCCATAAAACCTGTCAAACCAAAGGAGTTTTCCATGAAAAAAATTCTCGTATTCCTAACCGTCTGCCTGATGGCCATGCCCGCCATGGCTACCCTGAATGTAAGAGGTGTGGATCTTCCCACCTCCATCACCCTTGAGGAAGACACCCTCGTTCTGAATGGTGCGGGTACCCGCAGAAGGGCCATGATGAACCTCTATGTTGGCGCTCTGTATCTTCAGGAAAAAAACAGTAATGCAACCGCCATCATCAATGCGGATGCTTCCATGTCCATCCGCCTTCACATCACATCGGGCATGATTACCAGAGAAAGAATGCTGGATGCCATCAATGAAGGCTTTGAAGCTGCCACAGGCGGCAACACCGCCCCGATACAGACTCAGATAGATATACTCAACGGGTTTTTCAGCGATGAAATTAAGGAGGGTGATCTCATTGAGCTGGCCTACACGCCGACCCGAGGAGTCATCATGAGTAAAAACGGAGCAACCAGAGGCAGCATCGAAGGCCTTGATTTCAAAAAAGCACTCTTTGCCATCTGGCTGGGGGATAAACCCGCAGATAATCGCCTGAAACGGGATATGCTGAATTAATCTCCGGGCAATGCGCCATGAAAGGTCTGCAGATCCGATTTTCTGCAGACCTTTTTTTATATTTTTTTAAAAGTCCTCCGCCTTTCCAGGGCAGAACGGGCCACAAGGGCCATTTCAACGGCCTCCCGCCATTCTCCGGCCCCCAGCCCAAAACGTACGCAGAGCTCCTGATCCGGGTCCGAATTAAAAACGGAGCGCAGCTCCCGCAAAGAAAAACCATCATAATAATACGCCGCCAGCCCATCATCCCGCAAAAAAACAGAGGGCATGAGTTCCGGATGGCGGCGGATCAGTACCTGCAGCTCTGCCGCAGAATCCGCATACCTCATTTTTCACATACTTTCATATAAAGCGCTCATCGGATCGCATGGCAAGCACCGCTTCCCTGCCATGCTGCATCCAGCCGGACCGGACATTGTCCCTGTGATCAAAGGCAGGAATATAGGGCTTAATATCCAAAAGGGGTGTGCCATCCAGCATGTCCACACCTGAAATTTCAAGCCTGCCCCCGTCCACGGAAAGAAGTTCCACGACAGAAAGCCCAAGATGAGAAGGCCTTAAGGGCGATCTTGTGGCAAAAACCCCCCTTTCCTCCGTATCCATAAAAGGGATGACCCGCATCTGCTCACGTTTCGCCCCGTGGAAAACATACAGAAGATAAATATGGCTGAACCCTTCAAGATCTTTCAAACCTTCATGGAAATCAGGCTTCACCGTCACATATCCTCTCACATCTCCAGCACCCACGGGCTGAATGGGCATATCTTCAAGGCTGTGAAACGGAGAACGGATGACACCCATCACAGGCAGACAATAACTTTCCATGCAAACTCCTCAGCCAAGAACAGGGCCTTTTTTATAGAGTTTTTCAACTTCATCACCATAGCGGGCCATCACCACATCCCTGCGCACCTTCAGGGTCGGCGTCAGCTCCCCAGACTCCATCGTAAAATTTTCATGGAGGATCATATAATTTCTTATTTTTTCAAATCCCTGCAGTTTTTCATTGACAAGGGCAATTTCAATTTCAATCATGGCGACAACTTCAGGCATCCGTACAAACTCCGGAGACACCTCATAGCCTTCACCGGCTTGTCTTACAAGTCCTTCATCAATAAAAAGACCCGATGCCCGAAACATGCGGATGAAAGCACCGAAATCCGGGACGATCAGGGCCACGGGAAAGGGCCTGTCATCCCCTATGGTTACTGTTTTTTCAATATAGCTGCTCAGGGAAAAAAGGGTTTCAATTTTGGCAGAGGCAACCCTGTGGCCCGTTGCCAGCATCAGCATCCCCTTTTTTCTGTCGATTACCCGGAGATAGCCATCCTCCTGCACCTCCACCACGTCCCCCGTACGGTAAAAACCATCCGAAGTAAAAGCCGCCTCTGTGGCCATGGGATTGTTCCAGTACTCTTTAAACAGGCTTTTCCCCTTCACAAGAAGCTCCCCGTCTTCGGCAAGGCGGTACTCAACTCCCTTACAGAACCTTCCTGCGGAGCCGGGTTTTACGGCTTCTATGGGATTCAGGGTCACGGAATTGCAGGTTTCCGTAGCTCCGTAGCCTTCCAGTATCGTAATACCCAGAGCCATATAAAGGCGACAGATTCTTTCCGGAAGGGCACCTGCAGCAGAAAAAACAAAACGAAGCCGCCCGCCAAGGCGCTTTCTCAGTTTCCGGCAAACCAGAAAATCCATGATCCTGTAATTCAGGGAAACAAGCACGCCCCCTGACCGGGATTTCCCTTCCCCCATATCCACACAGCCCTTTGCATCCATGATACGGCTGACCCAAGACAAGCCTGCGGCTTTGGCTTTCCGGAAAAGAAAACGCTGAAAAGCCCCTTTCAGGGTTTCTTCAACACGGGCATAAATCTTTGCGTAAGTATGGGGAACTCCCATCATGTAAGTGGGCTTAAAAAGCCTGATGTCATCCCCAAGGGAGGCTATCTGACCATAGGCAATGGGTACGGCGGCAAACATGGCCGTTCCATGGCCACACTGACGCTCATAGCTGTGGGATAAAGGAAGAAAGGATAAAAGACAGTCATTTTCCGTAAGAAGGGGAACGGCGCAGAGATCCCGGATACAGGCGCAGGTCATGGATTCATGGGTATGGAGAACGCCCTTGGCCTGTCCCGTGGTGCCTGAGGTATAGATCAGGGTCATGGGATCATCGGGCTGCACACTGCGCCAGCGCTGACCATAGGCAAGGGGGTGCTTCTGAAAAAAATCCCGGCCCTTTTCACGGAATGCCTTAAGACTGACAAGGTTCAGGGAATGAGCGGCATGGGATGAAATCTCGGGAGAGTTTTCACCGGGCCCCATCCATACGATGGATTTTAAAGATTTCGTCCCGGAAACCAGCAGGCGTTCCAGTACGGTTTTTCCATAGACAAAGACCAGACGCGCCCCTGAATCTCTGATCTGCTCTGTCATTTCATAATCGGAAAGAGCCGGATGAATGGCAACGGTAATGGCACCTGTCGATAAAACAGCATAATCCGCCCACATCCACTGGGGAACAGTCGGTGCCACAATGGCAACCCTGTCCCCTTTTTGAATACCTTCTGCAAGCAGTCCTGTACCAATTTCCTGAACGATCTCTCCAAGTTCGCGATAGGGAAGACGGACCACATCATCCCTGCCGTTTTCCCTTCTCCACATCTGGGCCGTGCGTTCCGGAAAACGCAGAACATTTCTCTGAAAGAGCTCAGGAAATGTCTGTCGGGTAAGATACCATTTCTGTGCCTGCTGATGCATACGCAACCTTCTCCATACCCGCCTGCAACTGGTTTGGCTTTCCTTTGACTTGCGGCCGCTGTCCTGCCCACCTGCAGTTAACGGATTTCATAAAAAAAATCCATCACCACAAAAAACCTTTCGTGATGATGGACCCTTTATCTAACCGCCATATCGCTCATTATGGGAAAAATCAGATAGGGCTTTTCGTTCCGGTGCTTTCGGGGTTTTATCCGGATACCCCAGAGGAATCATGCTCACCACCTGAACAGAGTCCGGCACACCAAGAATATCTGCCGCTTTCCCGTGGTCAAAAAGACCGACCACCACCGTACCGAGGCCCATGTCATGGGCCGTCAGGCACAGACTCTGGGTGGCAATACCCAGATCATAAAGCATCCAGTCTCCGAAAACCGTGGAAGCCCTGCCATCATAATATCCGCTGGCAGCCTTCTTTCCACAAAGAACCAGAAGAACGGGTGCTGCCACCAGAGCCTTTGTTGCAGGATTTTTCGGTGCGAGGGTCTCCTGAAGGCGCAACTTTGTATCTGCATCCTTTACAACAATCACCTCCCAGCACTGGGTGTTGGCCCATGACTGGGACCATTGCACGGATTCAAGAATTTTTTCCAGCTCCGCATCGGAAACCATGCGATCCTGATACTTACGGACACTGCGACGGTTTTTTAAAAGATCCAGAAATTCAGCCATGCTCTTCCTCCTTTATCTGTTGAGGTACGGATACTCCCCTCTAAAGCTCTCCCCCGAGAAACCAGGTTCATGAGGCCATACCTTTAAATCTTTGTCAAACACCAGCTCCCGAATCCCCGGAAGTGGCACGGCAAACCCTGTTTCTACCGGCCTGCTTGGCCATATACATGGCCTTATCCGCTGCGGTGATAAGCTCATGGGGTGAGGGAGCATCCTCCGGCCAGCAGGCAATTCCAAGGGAAATAGTTATACCAAGCTTTTGATTTTCTGCGATAATCAATGGAGAAGATGCCACCCTTTTCCGGAGTGCTTCCGCCCTTGTCAGCCCGTCTTCTGCCGAAAGACCCGGGAGTAACAGCAAGAATTCCTCCCCTCCGTAACGGCAGGCAACATCTTCGGTGCGAACATCTTTTTTCAAAACACCTGCAAGGTTCTGCAAAACAAGATCTCCGACATCATGGCCATGGGTGTCATTAAAAAGTTTAAAATCATCCACATCCATGAGGATGACGGAAAGGGGGAGGTTTTCCCTTTTCATCCGGGAAAGTTCCCGTACAAAGGTCTCTTCCATGTATCTTCTGTTATAAAGCCCCGTAAGGGGGTCGGTCACGGCTTCCCTGCGGAGCCTGTCCACCAGATGCAAAGACGTCAGGCAGGCCGTCAGATGACCCGCCACACTCCCGGCCAAAGCCCTGCGCGCAGCCTGTTTTCTGCCATAAAGATCTGCCATCTGACGCAGCCGGATGCGCATCATGGCCCCTTTTCCTTCCCTGGGGATCACGGGAATACACAGCTCTTCGCAGCCATCCACACCCGCACCGCAAACGGATACCCGGTCAGCGGCGGATTTTTTACAGGGGCAGGCCTCCCCCATACAATGGTCTATATCCGGCCGGTCCCGCCCCCAGCCTGCAATAATCTCCATGCGGCCCTGAGTACCAGGCAGAGCAAGAATCCCCGCATCGGAAGGAAAAATCTGCTGGCAGGTCCGGACCACAAGGGAAGCGGCATCGCTGGTATCCTTTGCATTCTGAAGGGCTTCTGCCAGCCGGTTCAGCTGTGTAATCTCAAGGGTTCGCCTTTCCAGGGAACGGACACTGCTGCGAAGGGCCGTATTAATAGTCTCCAGCACATGGGTCCGTGCCGCAACCTTTTCCTCCAGTCGTTGCTTATGAAGCGCAAGGGATTTCTGCCGGCGCCGCACCTCACGAATCCATTGGGTATTATGCCTGATCTGTATTTCCAAAAGGGTTTTGCGTGCCTTATCCGAACGTTCCAGCGTTGCGGCCATCTCATCAAATGCCCTGAGCAGTTCTTCTGCTCCATCCATGCCTGCACCATGGATTCTGCATGAAAAGTCCCCCTGCTGTATGGCCTGCATTCCCCTGCTCACCTCCACGAGGGACATGCGCAATCTGTATCTTTCCCAAAAAAAGGCCGCAACAGCAAAAAAAACCGATACGATTGCACAGATGAACCCGGAAAGTATCCAGAATACTGCCAGATGCATGTCATTTATGATATCAGAACCATGAGCTTTTTCGTCCGCTTCTTTGTTAGAAGCAGTCCCCTGATTTTCATGGACAGGGAAAAACGAAGAAATCCCCTGACCGAAAAAGCCCCTTTCTTTTCCTTCAAGGATGGCTCCATGGAGCTGATATATCCCTAAGCCGGAAAAAATAAAAAAAAGAATGAGAAAAACAAGGGCTGCGGCCACAGAAATGCGAAAAGAAAAGCGGTTTGGAGGTTGATCTTTCATCGCTTCTTTCCAGAGAAATGTTCAGAGCTGATTTTTTGCCTCTGTCATCAAAACAACCTTATTTAAGAAACAAAGGCATTTTGTCACTATAGAAAAGGATTATGCTGAAGGACATAACATGCTTTCATAAAAACGCCTGTCTTCTTATCACCCTTTTTCCCTGAAATCAAAATACATCCCTTTGAATTGGAAAAAATAAAAAAACAGTCCCCGATATTTTCCTTATCCCCGCCCGATGTGTTATGGTGAAATAAATGGTCAGAGCTGCCATATAAAAAAGCTTTCTTTCTCCCCTCTGCAAGGAAAAAACATGCGATACCTTATATTTGTATTTATTTTTTTTCTGGGAACCCCCATTTACAGCCATGGAAATGATCTCTTTACAACACCCTTCCATGGTCTCAGCGGCGGTACAGCCGATACCCGCATCCTCATCAAGGATGCCCCCAATGATCTGGAAAATTTTTCCTTTGTACTCTCCTATGATCCTTATATCCTTTCCTATGACAGGTTCATTGAGTCACCGGGACCGGGGTGGGAAATCACAACGGAAAAACTGACGGACAGCGGCCTCAATCACCGTATCCGTGTTACATTCAAGACAGGCAACAGGGAGCGTATACTGGAAAAGGATCAGGATTACCTGCTTGCCATGCTTCGTTTTTCCGTAAAAAAAAATCAGAGCAGCACCATACAGATCAGTGAACCCGAAGGGGATATCAGGAACTGGCGCACGGCGGGTTCCCGTTTTTTCCATACCAGCCAACATTCATCTGATGAAGACCCTGACACAACCGCACACATAACTTGTTTTATTAACGTTCTGTCCAGCCCCCTCAACAGATCCAGTCAGACACCTTTTTTTGGGCTTTGACTTTCAGGCTCCGCTATCGTATGGAACATGTGTTTACAATAAAAAACATAACAGCAAGGACCCAGAGGACATGGCGTCCGCACGAATGATTTTTCCCTGATACCGGAAGTTTTCATGGCCTGTCTTTTTTCCTTTCCCATACTTACGGAGCCGGATATTCAAAGGCTTGCCGTTCTCATTTTAGAAGCCACGGACAGGCTTAAGGGACCGGTTTTTTCATCGGCCATACGGATTCCCCAATTGAATATTCAACTGAGACAGGCTCTGGCCTCTGAACAGGCATCCCTTACGGTTTCCCTGTCCCTTGAGAGTGGCAGCCTGCAGGCCTCATGGCAGGGATATACTTTTTTGCTGCTTTCAGGTATCCGCCCCCCCGGATCAAAGGAGCTGGAAAAACTGCAGCAGGACTTCAAAGATAAAAGCCAGACCAGCAATCCGGATCTCCTGCGGATACAGAATGAAACCATCCGCAAAAAACTGCAACTGGCCCGGGAAGAAGCCCAGAAGGAAATCCGCACCATTGAGCAGCAGCTCCTGCACAGAAAAAAGGAGCTGGATCTTTATATCAAAAGGGCAGAAACAGACAGTCTCACCGGGCTTTTCAACCGGGGGGCCTATGATCGCCTGCTCCACGAAACCATCCGCCAGCTACAGTATAATCCCCGGCCCTTTTCCCTCATATTTCTGGATCTGGATTACTTCAAGGAGGTCAATGATACCTTCGGCCATGCCTATGGAGATGAGGTTCTCCGTTCCATGGCCTTTGCCATGCGTACCGCCATCCGGGAAGGACAGGATCTGGCCTGCCGCATCGGGGGAGATGAGTTTGCCATTCTTCTTTTTGCAGACACTGAACAGGCAGAACGCATCGCCCGCAGTATCCTTTCGGATATGGACAGAAAGGTCAGCATCGGTATCGCTGTTTTTGAAAAGAACGACACACCGGAAATTCTTGCCCACAAAGCAGATCAGGCCCTTTACCATGCCAAGGAAAATGGCAGGGGACGCATCTCCATGGCAGGGACATCCAGAGAACGCCAGCTGGAATATATGAACTGAAGGCAGGGTATCATGCATCTCATCGCACAGCAGCTTATAAAGGAAAAGGGAAGCGCACCCATGGTGCGCTCAAGGCTGCGTGCTGTATCCATGCGCATGGGTTTCAATGAGGTTCAGAGGGAACGGATTCAGATTGCCGCCAGTGAAGCCATGTCCAATCAGGTCAAATTTGCCACAGGCTCCGGCATTCTTCAGATCTGGGAGCATATTCATCCCACACCGGCTCTGGATCTTTTTGCCCTGGACCATGGGCCGGGCATTGCGGACCTTAACCGGGCACTCCAGGATGGTTTCTCCACGGCGCAGACCCTTGGAAGGGGGCTGGGGTCCATCCAAAGGGCTGCCGATATTTTTGATATCTACACCAAAAAAATTTCTCCGGGGATGCGGTCCTGGTGCGGAACAGCCCTGTGGATCCGGTTTTATCCAGCCGTTAAAATGCAGCCACCCCTGCACAGCTCTCTCCGGACGGGTACGTTTTTAAGGGCCTTCAGGGATCATATTTTCAATGGTGACAGCTTAAGTACTGCATCGGACAAGAGGTTTTTCAACTGGATTCATCTGGACGGACTGGGCCACGGACGCAATGCCGCCGAAACCGCCCAGGCCCTTCACAGGCTGCCTGAGCCCGGATCAGACCCCGCAGCGATTCTGACGACCCTCAATCAGAGGCTCCACGGCAGCCGGGGTGCCATGGGGCTTGCCATTCGGGTGGATACCAAAAAAAGAATCGTGGACTATGCGGGCCTTGGGGATCTGGTGCTGCGCTGCCACAGTCCTCTGGGAACCCACCAGCCCCATTTTCCCGGTGGTGTACTGGGCAGGGGCGGAGGCTCTCCGGGGACCGGCACCTTTGAGCTGCCTGAAGATGCCCTCATAACCAGCAGCTCCGATGGTATCAACGGAAAGGATTCACTGGAAAACCTGCCCGGTATCCAGAGATGCCACCCGCAGCTTATGGCCTTTTTGCTCGGTAACATCCATGGCCGGGACCATGACGACAAAAGTCTTTTTATCATGCATTACCGTACAGACCAGCAGACAGAAATAAACAGCGAGCCGCTGTAAACCCAAAAAAGGAGTAACGATTTAGCAGAATTTTCCTTTGGTAAATCGAATACCTTTAATCAGGTGCATAGACAACCGGACCATTTGTTCGTGACGAAACGATTGCAATGTCACTCACAAACAGCCCGATTGTCTTTTGCCAGAACAAATGTTTTGAAATTAAAATACAATTTTTCAAGTTAAAATGTGCTGAATAATTATAAAAAGGAAGGAACCCATGGATATCAATTACAGTACCATTGGCCCTGAAGTGCTGGACCGCATCGACATGAGCACCATCGCCGATAAAATTGCAGAATTTGCGGATCAGACACTGGCCAGCCAGCGCTACCTCAATGAAAATGAAATCAGGGACTACACCTTTGAACTCATTGACCTTTTTTCATCTATTTTAAAAAAAGGCGAGATTTCAGGCTCCGACCCTGCCTACCAGACTCTGGGTCGCCTCATGATGGAGGTCCATGGAAAAATACAGATGCGGGGAGGCTCTGCGGAAGCTTTTTTCCGTCTGATCCAGTTTATCCAGAACCTTTTTCTGGAATCCCTTCTCGCACAGGTGGAACCCTCCGAGGAAGTCCGTCAGATGCTCCTGTATCTCATCCGTTTCTTTAACAAGCTGGTCATGGATACCTTCAGGCTCTATCAGCTTGAAAGGAAAATGGCCGTGGAGGCCCAGCAGAACGAACTCATGGCCGTGGCAACCCCCATCACGGAAATATGGGACGGCGTACTTTCCCTTCCCGTAATCGGCACCCTGGACTCCAGCAGGGCCATGGATCTTATGGAAAAGCTGCTTCAGCGCATTGAGGAAGTCAGGGCCCGTGTGATCATTCTGGACCTTACCGGTGTTTCCACCATCGATACCCAGGTCATGCATCACCTCATACAGGTCATCCGTGCTTCAGGACTGATGGGAGCCCGCGCCATTCTGACGGGTATCCGGCCCTGCATTGCAAGATCCCTTGCCAACCTGAACATCAATATGGGAGATATCCAGACAAAATCCACCCTGTCCGAAGGCCTCAAGGAAGCGTTCAGATCCTTAGGTTTTCAGGTCAGCCGGACTCAGGCGGATTAAACCATGGTAACGGGCATTCACATGACACCCATAGAAAAGGGCCGGTTTCTTCTGGAACCCGATACAGCCCTTGACCCTTCGGATCCGGACAGGCTGATTACGGAAATCCTTGGCGAACTCCAGAAAAAAAATACGCGGGTTATCTTCTATGATCTCAGCCGCACGCCTGTGATCGACACTATCTATTATGAATGGCTCTGCCTGCTGGCAAAATCTTGCAGTGCAGCAGCCATCACCATGACCGTCATCCGAATGCCACCCACGGCCGCATGCAGTCTCGCCTCCCACATGAAATCCTCGCCACCCTTTGCCTGCGCGCTGGATACCCAAAGCCCTCCGCTGAACGTATAAAAACCTTGACAGTCAAGGGGCATGCCTTAATGTAGCTGGGGACACGGCTTTTGAAAAAAAATGCAGCCCTATGCGGTCATTCATGGAGACCCTTAATGATGAACTCTGGTCAGAAGACATATGGATATAAAACAGGCCTCATGCTGACATTCCTCCTGCTGTTTTTTATCCCCACAGGGGCCAAAGCCCTTCAGTTTGAACAGGCCTTTTCACGGATGATGGAGGAAAACCAGAGACTGGCTGCAGCCCGATCCGGCATTGAACAGAAGGAAGCCGAACAGAAGGCAGCCCGGGGCCTTTATTATCCCCAGCTTCAGATTTCCGCATCCTGGACCCATATGAATGCCCCCCTTGAAGTGGAACTGGGGGCCCTGAACACCAGAGCAGGTCAGCTCATCCACACCCTGCATCCTGGACCGCATCCCCCTGATATCTCAGCCATCACGGGCAGCCTGCCCCAGCATTATGAACTGCAGGAACAAAGTTTTCTTAAAAGCGATCTCACCCTCTCATGGCCCGTCTATACGGGCGGAAAAATCACCGCAGCCAACAGGGCAGCGGATGTTCAGCTGGAGCTCGCCCGGACTTCTAAAGAGGCCCTTTCCCATCAGATGTTCAGCGAGCTTGTCCGTTTTTATTATGGTGTTCGCCTGGCAGATGCCGTGGTGCAGGTTCGCAGGGAGGTTGTGCAGGGGATGGAAAAGCATCTTCATCAGGCCATACGCCTTGAAGAAACGGGCATGATTGCCCTTGCCGAAAGGCTGCACGCCCAGGTGGCCGTAGAAGAAGCCCGCAGGGAATACAAAAAAGCCCTCCGGGATGCGAAGATTGCCCGCACAGCCCTGAAATCCCTCATTGCCTGCGAGGATGATGTAAAGCCCCGGTCTCCGCTTTTTTTCTACCGGAACATCCCGGATATGGCTGTTTTTATGGAAAAAGCCCGTAAAAACAACCCCCTGCTTCTTCAGCTCCATCAACAGGAAGCCCTTGCCAGTGCGGGTATGCAGAAGGAAAAAAGTGCCTATAAACCCGATGTTTTCCTTTTTGGCACAAGGGCCCTGATCACAGATGACCTCACGGTACTGGAGCCGGAATGGGCCGCAGGTGCAGGTATCCGCTTTACCCTCTTCGACGGCTTTTCACGGTCCGGCAGGGTAGAGGCCGCCCATTCCGTAAAAAACCAGATCAGCCAGCTTCGCAGTCAGGCCATCCGGGATATGGAAACCCTTGTGGAAAGCCGCTATCAGAGACTGATGCAGGCCATAGAACAGATTGATACCTTAGCTGTTTCCAGAACCTTTGTCCGGGAATACCTCAGGGTGAGAACCCGGGCCTTTGAAGAGGGCTTTGCCACCTCTTTGGATGTGGTGGATGCGGAGCTGGCCCTCTCCAAGGTACAGATCACCCACCTTCAGGCCCTTTTTGACTTTGATCTGGCTCTTGCAAGACTTCTTGAGACAACGGGCAGTATTTCTGACTTTGAATACTATCGCACAAACGCAGAAAAGGAGGCGGAACTGCCATGAGCATCCCCCGGCGCATTGCCACCCTGTTTACTCTGGTACTGATACTTACCGCTCTTTCCGTAACAGGATGGCGGCTGCTGACGCCCCCCCCCCTGATTCTGCAGGGAGAGGTGGAGGCCCGCGAGGTCCATGTGGCTTCCAAAATTGCCGGCCGTGTGGCCATACTTCACATTGAAGAAGGGCAGCGGGTACTGAAGGAAGAACTTCTTGTGGAGCTGGAAAGCCCTGAAATTGAAGCCAAGCTGCGTCAGGCGACGGCTGCGGAAAGGGCAGCCCTTGCCCAGCAGGAAAAAGCCCACGGCGGAGCCAGAAGTGAAGAAATCCGCTCCGCATACAATGCCTGGCAAACGGCGGAAGCCAACGCCACGTTGGCTGAAAGGACCTTTGCCCGCATTCATAAGCTCCATAGCGAAGGCGTTGTTCCTGCCCAGCAGAAAGATGAGGCCGAGGCCCGCATGACGGCAGCCAGAAGAACGGCAGAAGCGGCCAGAGCAGGCTATGACATGGCCATTGCCGGGGCCAGACAGGAAGACAGGGCTTTGGCGGATGCCCTTCTGGCCCAGGCCGAGGGTGCCGTCTCCGAAGTGGAGGCCTATCTCAGGGAAGCAAGGCTTTCCGCCCCGCTGGCCGCAGAAGTATCCAGCATCAACGCCGAGGTGGGAGAGCTGGTAAGCCCCGGATTTCCTGTGGTATCCCTTGTGGATCTAAACGATATCTGGATCACCTTCCAGCTGAGGGAAGACCTGCTGACCCGCTTCCGCATGGGCGATGAACTTCCCACAAAATTTCCAGCGCTGGGGGAAAGGCATTTTACCCTGAAGGTCACCCATATTGCCGCCATGGCAGATTTTGCCACCTGGCGGGCCACCCGGTCCAGGGGAGATTTTGATCTCAAAACCTTTGAGGTGCGGGCCAGACCCCTTCATCCCATACCCGGCCTGCGTCCGGGCATGAGTGCCCTTGTCGTATGGGAAGACCTGCAGCCCGAAGGAGAGCGGCCTTGAAAGCCCTGATTCCTGAAACAGGATTCCGGGCGGTTTTCTGCAGGGAACTGGTCCGGATGGCCCGCAGCCGCCTGCTCATCCTTGTGGTATTCATACTGCCCCCCTTATCCTTTGCCTTTATCGCCTGGTTTTTCTCCCAGGGGGTTCTCCACAGCCTGCCCGTGGCGGTTCTGGATCAGGATAATACGCAGCTTTCAAGGGAAATCATCCGGCGCATGGATGCAACGCCGGGTATCCGCATCCATCTGTCTGTGAGCAACTTCACCGAAGGCAGGCAAACCATACAGAGCGGGGAAACCTACGGACTGGTTATTATCCCAAAAAACCTTGAAAAAGATGTACTCAGGGGACTGGCCCCAAACACCGTCCTTTACGTGAACAACACCTACATGATTGCAGCAAGCCTCATCATGAAGGATGCCACCATGGCCATGCAGTCCCTTTCTTCCGGGCTGGAACTGAAAAGCCATATGGCAGAGGGCAGAACCCGGCAGGCTGCCATCGGCCATATCCAGCCCATACGGGTGGATGTACGTGTTCCCTTTAACCCTTACGCCAATTACTTCTATTTTCTTGCGGCTACTCTTCTGCCCACCATGCTCCATATGTTTGTCATTACCTCTGCCATCTATGCCTTTGGATCGGAACTGGCCAGAAGTACGGCAGCAGAGTGGCTGGAAAAGGCCGGGGGAAGTCCATGGCTTGCCGTTTTTGCAAAAATTTTCCCCTATACCCTTATTTTCTGCGCTTGGGGTCTTTTCATGAATGCCTTCCTCTTCCGCATGGGTGTCCCCATGGAAGGCAGCGGAATGCTGCTGCGCCTCGGTACCAGCAGCATGGTGCTGGCCTATCAGGCTGTGGCCCTTTTTCTCGTGGCCGTCTGTGCCAACATGCGCATGGCCTTGAGCCTTGCCTCTTTCTACGCCAGCACAGCCTTTGCCTTTGTGGGTGTCACCTTTCCCGCCATGGGCATGCCTTCGGCCGCAAGGATATGGGGGGATCTTCTGCCCCTCACCCATTACCTGCGTCTATTTGTGGATCAGACCCTCAGGGGGGCACCTGTGCAGGCTTCCATGGATGCCTTTGGCAGCCTGTGGCTTTTTGTGATTCTGGCCGGAGGCACAGGTCTGATTCTCATGCCCGGCCGCATGAAAAATCCGGCTTACTGGGGGCGTAAATGAAAGGTTTTTTTGAAGAATGGCGGGCAGAAGCCCTGCGTATCCTGAAAGACCCGGGCATTCTGCTGCTTTTTTTCGGCGTGCAGCTCATCTACCCTGCCGTATATCCCCTGCCTTACAGGGCCGAGGTGCTTCGCAATGTTCCCATTGCCATTGTGGATCAGGACAGAACACCCGTCAGCCGACAGCTCACACGCATGGTGGATGCCTCGGAAACCGTTCAGGTGGCAGGACATTTTCCAGATTTTGAGGCCGCAAGAAAGGCGTTTATTCAAAGGGAAGTCAGCGGTATTCTCATCATACCACCGGACTTTACACCCAATATCCGCAAAGGCAGGACAGCCACCCTCCCCCTTTACTGTGACGGAAGTTACTTTCTCGTTTACCGTCAGGTGGCCATGGGCGTCCAGCAGAGTGCAGGAACCCTTTCTGCGGGTATTGAGATTCAAAGACTTACGGCCACAGGCCTTACAAAAAAACAGGCCATGGCCGCAAGGGACCCCCTGCCCCTGATTAATGTTTTCCTGTTCAATCCCGCAGGGGGCTATGGTGCCTATATCGTCCCCGCCGTGCTTGTACTCATCCTTCACCAGACCCTTCTCATCGGTATCGGCATGCTGGGAGGAACGCAGAGGGAATACGGGGACAAAACAGCTATTCCTGAAAACAGTTCTGCCACAGGACGCACCCTTGGCCGTATTTTTGTTTATTTCCCCCTCTACTGCCTGCACATTGTCTGGTTTTTCGGTATTCTCTTCAGAATATACCGTTACCCCCAGCGGGCGGATCTCTGGGAACTTTTTTTCTTCCTTGTACCCTTTCTTCTGGCCACCATCTGCCTTGGCCTCTGCCTGCGTCACCTGTTCAGGGAGAGGGCCTCTGCCATGATGGCCCTTCTGTTCACTTCCATCCCCATCCTTTTCCTCTCAGGCTTTTCATGGCCCGTGGAAGCCATTCCTGAACCGCTCCGCATCCTGTCCCAGTTCCTGCCAGCGACACCGGGTATCGGAGGGTTTCTCAAACTCAACCATATGGGGGCAGATTTTTACACCATAAAACCCGAGTTTATACAGCTCTGGCTGCAAGCCCTTATATATTTCATCCTTGCATGCATCATTTCATGGCGGGAAAATTTTCAGCAGATCAAAGACAACAGGGTACCATAAGCCAATGAAACGATTGTTCCCAGTTTGAAACGGGAGCAGGGGCATTCAATCTTCTTTTTTCCACCCATATCTGCACAGCCTTAGTGTAAAACATTAAAATTTAAACATTTCACAGAAGCCCTGATTTAATAAAGATGCGGTAGAAGCCTCCTTAAAAATAAAAAATTGAAAAAATCAATTTTTTGTTAAAAAAAGCATTGACAGACCAGACACTTTTCTTTAGTGTTCAAGCCTCAATAGGTGCAACTCTATTGGCAAAAGCAAAATAGATGTGGAACCATCTTGACGATGATTATACAAATATAAATGCTGCCAATGATGAACACCACTTCAGATACAAACAGATGTTAAGGAGAAGACATTGGCAGAAGGCACTGTAAAATGGTTTAATGAGTCTAAAGGTTTTGGTTTTCTTGCAACGGATTCCGGAGAAGATGTTTTCGTACACTTTTCTGCTATTCAGAGCAGTGGTTTTAAAACGCTTCAGGAAGGTCAGCGTGTTCAGTTTGATATTGTAAACGGCCAGAAAGGCCCGGCAGCTGACAAAGTAGTACCTCTGTAATTTTCAATAATTACAGGCAAAATTGAATAAAACATAACGACCGTCCTGTTTTTCACACAGGACGGTCGTTTTTTGTTAAAAGATCAGGATGGGGTATTCATTCCATCACCCCATGATTTCAGAAATGACTCCATATTTTTTATTCCAAAAATTAATAAGGAGGATATCATGCCGGATTTGTACTCAGAATTCAGACCCGCCTGGCGAAGCTACTGGCAAATTACCACCCTTTCCACCGCCCTCTTTTTTCTCGCTGTTTTCATCGTTTTTACCTTTACAGGTCAGATAAAATCCATTCTTTCGGGAATCTCTTTTACCACAGGACTGCTTCTTCTGGGGCTTACGGCATTAAAAAGATTCTCATTAAAATTTACCATCGACGAAAAACGGATTTCCCGGCATAAGGGCATTATTGCCCGGAATCAGCAGAGTATCCGGATACAGGATTTAAAAAGCATCGAACTCAACCAGAGCATTCCGCAAAGACTTCTTGGCATCGGAGATATTGCCTTTTATTCTGCCGGATCCAACGATGCAGAAGTTCGTTTTCAGGGAATTCTCAATCCCTCAGCATGGCGGGACAAGGTGGATGAGGCCATAGATCTTTCCATACCAGCCAGCAGCCAGACTGCCTTGCACCGGAACTGAATCACTGCACTGAGATTGATGGTATTTAAAATAATAGAATGTACTGAGCACATATATTGCCATCAGATTTTATCAGAAAAATATCTGCCACCAGCAATGGAAGCCTTTTCAGAAAGGTCGCTGCAAGGCAAGCATCCATGCTCTGCTGTCAGACCTGTAGCTGTTTTTGTCTTTCACATCAGGCCTGACAGCTGCCACACTCCCCGTCAGTATCCATTCCCTGCCCACAAGCAGATTGATCCAGTGGCCAATGTGATCAATGGGATCCAGTACAAAAAGCATCACGCTGCCAAGCCCCCTGGATCCCATAAAGCGGCCTTCATTATCCAGAATTTTTTTTTCCCTGCGGAAAGCCCACTCTCCGTACACCCATCCTGCAAGGGGAGTGATAATCAGATCCTGTATGGAAGGCCGCTCTGCAAAGGCTTCAAGACCATACTCCCAGAAAAAAGTTGACATCAAGGCAGAGTAAACCACGCTGTCCCTCTGGCTGTACCCGGATTTCCTTGCCACCTGATAATATACACCACCACAATAGGGATGCCCCACATAGTTAAAAAACCAGTGATCATTATCCCAGACAGGCGGCCTTGAAACATTGTTCCACCAGTCACCGGGCCGCTGGCTCACGGGAACGGAGCGGTCCCAGCCGGTAACACTTTCCGGCATAGTATAAAGAACACCAGCTGAGACAACACCCATTCCAACAATCACACGGGTCTGGGATAACAGGCGATCCCTGTCTGCCCCTTCCGTGGTAAAAAGCCAGCCCGCCTGAGAGCCTTGCCGTTTTTTTTCCTTTGGGTCCGCGTGGGAAAGGGTACCTGTCCCCTTGAGCGCTGTTCCCATAAAAACAATTAGAACAAAAATAAAAATTCTTTCAATTTTTATTTGTTTTTCATCCATCCATAACTCCTTCCGATGGTCTGAAAAGTTAGGTGATCCGGCCTGTCTAAGTTTTAATTCTTCAACGATGCGCCTTCACCCGCAGATCCTGAATATTCCCGTAATCCACAAGATCGATGGCGCAGGGAAGGCAGAGATCATCCAGCGGCACACGGATACGGTTCAGACCCTTCAGGGTCAACCGCTGTTTTTCCAGCATGTTCAGCTGCCGGTACAGGTCGGCGGCATGGCGCAGCTCCGCAAAGACATTTCTGAAATTGGCAAAAGGCTGCTGCCAGCGGATGTCCTCGGGCATGGCTTTTCTCCTTTGCTGTTTTTATTCCGGTTCCAATACCCTGACGGCCTTATGACCGCATGTTTTACAGGTGCCGGTGAGGATAAACGAACGTTCTTCCATCCTCCCGTCCAGCAGCTGGAGTTCTACCAACCTGCGGCATCGTGTACACCAGACCTTTGAAAGGATATAGTTTTTTTCCTCTTCAGACATCTGGCTCCATGGGCAAGGATGGACTTTCTTTTTTCGGGTACGGGGTTTTCTGGCGGGTTTGAGGTTTTCTTTCTGGGTCCGGATTTTTTCCAGCAGGACCTTGGCGGAATTTTCGCCGGAGATGAGTTCCGGATGCTGTTCCCGCCAGTCTGCGGTGAGTTCTCCACGGAAGGCTCTGGCAAGGACGGAAGGGGTCATGTGTTCTGCTTTGGCCCTTGCTTCTTTGACCCGGTTTTCGATCTGGTCTGCGAAGGCAAAGAGTTGTTCCACACGACTAACAATCTTAAGCTGCTCTTCATAAGGTGGTATTTTTATTTGAATCATAGAAAATCGGCTTTTATTCAATATCGACAAGGTTGTACTTGAAGAGTTTGCTATCAGCACTTCTTGGATTTGAGGACTACGAATCAAAAAATAAACCCAATACTTTAAGATGTTTTCACTCGGAATGATAGCATTTATCTGTTGATTACATGTGCCGTCCACTCTTAAAAAACCTGTTTTTCCTATTGTACCTATACAGGTCACAAGCGTACTACCTGCCGGGATAAAACGGCTTTGCTCCCGTCCTGATTCTGAAAGATATTCACTGCCTTTGATTACATGGTAACCGGCATCGAGATCCGATGGCTTGAACATGGGAAAATCTCCACCATAATAATGCGGACGTTTTTTCGAAGGGGTGTTACCTGTAAGTATCTTTCCAAGGTCGGCAATGGTTTCAAACCTCCAAAAGTCTTCCTGTTTCATTCCATGTTCTTCCCTCCACCCCTCCGTCAGTCTGCCACTTACGGCGGCGGCAAGGACGGACTGACGGAAGCGTTTCAGAATCTGGGGAATGGCATCCAGCCGGGTTTTCAGGCGGTCGATGCGAGTCAGGAGGTCGTCCAACCGGGAAGCGACTTCTTCTTGCTCCGCAAGAGATGGAACAGGAATTTGAAAAGCCTTTACAATACCTGTATTAAGATTTACCTGAGTAACCCCTTGTCTGTTTGCTTGAATTACCGCTGGCCTCATCCACTCAAAAAGATAGTAAAAATATAATACTGAAAAATACTTATTAAGGTCGGGAAATGTTACGAAGCCATCATGGATACAACCTTTGTACTTCAAAATTTTAGGAATACAAACACTCCCACTATTTGATAATATTAAATCACCAGCTTCAACAATACGACTTTTTTCTGCTCCCGCCTGAGTAACTCCTTCAACTGTTTTAGAAAGAAAAACACCCTTTTCTGCATTAACATCACGAATACTTATCCAAGGAATATTTCCTCCAAAATATCTAGGATCACCCTTTGGCCTTGGAGAAGCGCCACGAACAACCTCCAAATAATCCCCTAACGATACTTTCTCCCAACCTATTGCAATTAAATTTATATTCAACTTTATACCCCCCCCATCCCCAGCACCTCAGCCAGCAGTTTTTTCTGCACCGCCGCCTCATCGCCCTTGCCCAGAGCCTCCATCAGTCCGTCCAGCTCCCGCAGGGCCTCGGTCAGCTCAGCCATGGCTTCGGCGGCCAGCACCTCGGGGTCGGGCAGGTTTTCCGCATCCACGCTGTCGCTGTCCTTGAGCCAGGTAATGTCTAAGGAATCGCCCTTTTTCTCCCGTATCCATTCCCGGTCAAAGGAGCGCCAGCGGCTGGTGCGAAGATCCTGATCCACGCCCTCGTTGATGCCGTTTTCCGTGGCTTCGGCTTCTTTGGCACCAAAGGACCATTCACCCTCCCTTCTGGGCTGCATGGCGTACACGGTTTCAAAGGGCGCAAGCTGGGTTTCGCCAAAGGGGGTACGCTTGCCAAAGGCGGGCATGTTGGTGCGCAGGTCATAGACCCAGACCTTTTTTGTGCAGCCTTCCTCCTGACGGGGATTCTCCTCCGTCCCCCGTGTGAAAAAGAGCACATTGGTTTTCACGCCGTGGGCGTAGAAAATACCCGTGGGCAGACGGAGAAGGGTGTGCAGGGTGCATTTTTCCATGAGATCCCGACGGATGTCCGTGCCTGCTCCGGCCTCAAAAAGCACATTGTCCGGCAGCACCACGGCGGCCCGGCCTCCGGGTTTCAGGCCCCGGTAGATGTGCTGGAGAAAGGCAAGCTGCTTGTTGCTGGTGCGGAAGGTGAGGTCATCCCTCGTGATGCTGGCCTCCCCTCCCTTGGATGTTCCAAAGGGCGGATTGGCAAGGATGAGATCCGCCTTGGGAAGGCTGGCTCCGGCCTGTCCAAGGGCGTTACCCAGATGCACAACGCCTTCGGCATCGCCTTCCATGTTGTGCAGAAGGCAGTTCATCAGGGCCAGCCTCCGGGTGCCGGGAACCAGCTCAATGCCCGTGAAGGCCCGTCTGCGCTGGTATTCCTGCTGTTCCAGAGTCAGGAGAAAGAGTTCTTCCGTGGCATCCTTGATGTGGCGGTCTGCGGCAATGAGAAAGCCTGCGGTGCCTGCGGCGGGGTCCTGAACAATTTCTCCGGGCCTGGGGTTCATGCAGCGCACCATGCAGTTGATGAGGGGCCGGGGCGTGAAATACTGGCCTGCGCCGGACTTGGTTTCGCTGGCGTTTTTTTCGAGAAGGCCCTCGTAGAGGTCGCCAAGGCCGTCTTCACGGGCGCTGAACCAGTCGATCTGATCCAGAGCGCGGATGAGCTGTTCCAGATGGCGGGGTTCCCGCATCCGGGTCTGGGCATCGGCATAGATGGCGGCAATGAGGGGATCATCGCTCTTTGAAAGATCCAGAAGGGTCTGGCGGTAGTGGGTCATGAGGCTGATGCCGGATTTTGAGGCGATATCCGGCCAACGGCAGCCTTCGGGAAGGGGATGGTGGTTCATCACGCCTGCGTCCCGGTTTTCGTGTTCCATTTTGAGGAAAAGAAGGAGCACCAGTTCTGTGACGTAATCGGAATAATTGATGCCGTCGTCCCGGAGGACGTCGCAGAGGTTCCAGAGTTTCTGAACAATATCTGTGGCGGTCATGGAAAGTCCTTTTGCCCTCACCCTCCGGCCTTGGCTTCGAGAGCCTCAGCCACCGGGAGGAGGGAGCGTAAAGAGTTAAAATCATTTTTGATTGACCATCATCTTCCGGCCCTGGCTTCGAGAGCCTCAGCCACCGGGAGGAGGGAGCGTAAAGAGTTAAAATCATTTTTGATTGACCCTCATCTTCCGGCCCTGGCTTCGAGAGCCTCAGCCACCGGAAGGAGGGAGCGTAAAGATTTAAAATCATTTTTGATTGGCCATCATCTTCCGGCCCTGGCTTCGAGAGCCTCAGCCAGCAGATTTGTGGGCTTCTCCCGGTGGCTGAGGCCCTCGAAGCCACCGGGTAGAGGGAACGGAGAAACCTTCATAATAATTACGAAACTTTTTCCACTTCAAATTTTTCAATATTCCGGCCTTTTTTAGAAAACTCCACGGCCACAAGATATATCTTTCTGCCGGAATCCTGATATTTTTCATGGTATTTTCTGTCTTTAAGCTGGGCCATGGCACTGCCTTCTTTTGAATTTTCCAGCACCTTGAATTCAAAAATGCAGCATATATCCTCGTAAAACAGGCTTACATCCATGCGGCCATGGTTGGTGGCATCTTCCGCGCGGATCTCAAATCCGCAGGCGGCAAAGTAGCAGTAAAAAATGCTGGCATAATAGCCCTCATATCCCGACAGCTCATTTTTTCTGTACCAGTCGTGGGGAATGGAGGCAAAAAACCGGTGGAAAATATCCCTTAAATCATTAAAGGATTGTGTCTGTATGGCCCGTATCAGGCGGGTCTCGTTGGCGCTTTTGGCCACCACATCCTCCACCAGCTCGTTTAAAATCCAGCGGTTCAGGCTGCTTTTTACCTCCATGTTCGGATAGGCAAGCTGATAGGTTCTGCGGCCCACCATCTTTTCGTCCATCCGCTCTATGGTGAGATAACCAGCCTGAAACAGAAGGGTTTCCACACGGATGCGATCCACATCAAAACTGTCGATCAGCTCTTCGCCAAGGTAAAGCTGCTCGATGGAAGGAATGCTGTAATGCCTTTCCATGAGAAGGGTGATGAGAAAACTGGGGGTTCCCGTTTCAAACCAGAAGGAGCGAAACTGCCTTTCACTGAAATAAAGAAGGATATCAAAGGGATTATAGACCTTTTCCCCAAGCCAGGCATAGCCGTTGTACCACTGCCGTATTCTCTCCTTATCAAGGCCTTCCAGCTGATCCGCAAACACCGTCTCAAGTTCCTTCTGGGTATAACCGCAGAGGGTGGCACAGGCCGGATTCATGGAAATATCCTGAAGGTTATTAAGCCCACTGAAAAGGGAAACCTTGGAAAACCTGCTTACCCCTGTAATAAAAACAAATTTCAGGTGAACATCCGCATCTTTTAATACGGAATAGAGGTTTTTCAGTTTTTCACGGATTTCTATGGCAAGGCTTTTATTGGCAATATTATCCAGAATGGGTTTGTCGTATTCATCTATGAGTACCACAACCTTCTGCCCATATTTTCTGGCAATTTTGACAATGGCTTCCATGAAACGGTCATTGACGGAGAGCTTTTCATAGTCAATGCCGTGCTCATTGCGGATATCCATGAGAATGGATTCCATTTTTATGGCAAGCTCTTCAAGGCTGTGGAGAACACCGCTGCCAAAGCTTACGTGAATCACAGGGTATGCCCTGTTCCAGTCCCAGTTGTTTTCAAGGTAGAGGCCTTGAAAATACTCCTTTTTTGCTAAAAAAGCCTGACGCAGGGTATCCACAAAAAGGCTTTTGCCAAAGCGTCTGGGTCTTGAAAGAAAAAAATAGCCCCCTCCCTGCTCCAGCAGTTTTTCCACAAAGGAGGTTTTATCCACATAATAAAACTGATCCGGCTGCTCCCGGATTTTTTCAAAACTCTGAATACCAACGGGTAATTTTTTCATGGGATTTCCCTCCGTTTCTGTTTTGATTCCTGCCACGGCTCAGCCACTGTTTTATGGCTGTCATGTCAGGGCCGGGATTGAACCTGAAATCCGGGGGCGGGTAGAAAATTACCTGCCCCTTTGCAACGACCCTTTGTCCAGCCCCTTCGTTGTGCGGCATAGAGCGGGTTAGTTCCTTAGGTACGAAACACCAAGCTCTATTGCTGTTTCATTGAGACGCCGATCATAAGTCCAAAGAAAAACATTACCCATAATGGCAGAAGCTAAGAGGTGTATGTCTACGTATCCAAGGCCACGCCCCATGAGTGAATTATTTTCGATAAATTCTAAAATTTCTGGAGCCTCAACAACAGGTGTTGAGGGAAGAACCTGAAGAAGCGTCAAAATTTCTGCCCGATTGCCCAGATTACCACAGGCCAGCTCTCCAATAATAAATGGATGACATGCAACAAAGCCGATATTCAATTGATAAATCAGTTCAGCATCAGAATCTCTGAAATGTTTGATCCAGACATTTGTGTCGGCAAGAATCATTTTTTATCGAACTCCGATCTTCGCCGCTCTGGCATTCGGATTTTTTTCTCGCTTCCTCCCAGGGCAGCCAAACGCTTACTGCTCTCCAGACTGATCAGAACTTCGAGTCCTTTACGAACAAGAGATGTTTTTTCTTTTATTCCAGTGAGCTTAGATGCTCTCTCAATAAGATCATCATCAATATTTAATGTGGTTCTCATTTTTATCCCTCCTCCTGAGATATGCATAAATGATACACATAAATATGCATCCATTGAATGGATAATGCAAGAAACTTTGTTGTTTTTTAAGCAAATAGAACAGATGGGGAAAGGGGTCTTGGGGATGGCTGTTTTTCTCCCCTCTCCCGGAGGACTGGGCTTTACCCACAATTTTTATCAAGCCTGCAGAGTTGTAAAAATGTAGTTTTGAGGGTGTCCAAATGCCCTTTTTGCTGAATAATTACTCGTTCGGAGTATAAGTTCATATACCCCCCATCCCCAGATGATTACGAAACTTTTTCCACTTCAAAATTCTCAATATTTCTGTCTTTTTTAGAAAACTCCACGGCCACAAGATAAATTTCCTTACGGGAACCCTGGTATTTTTCATGGTATTTTCTGTCTTTAAGCTGGGCCATGGCACTGCCCTCCCCTGCATTTTCAAGAACCTTAAATTCAAAAATGCAGCAGATATCCTCATAAAACAGGCTTAAATCCATGCGGCCATGGTTGGTGGCATCTTCCGCGCGGATCTCAAACCCACAGGCGGCAAAGTAGCAGTAAAAAATGCTGGCATAATAGCCCTCATATCCCGACAACTCATTTTTTCTGTACCAGTCGTGGGGAATGGAGGCAAAAAAACTGTGGAAAATATCCCTTAAATCATTAAAGGATTTTGTCTGTATGGCCCGTATCAGGCGGGTTTCATTGGCGCTTTTGGCCTCCACATCCTCCACCAGCTCGTTTAAGATCCAACGATTCAGGCTGCTTTTTACCTCCATGTTGGGGTAGGCAAGCTGGTAGGTTCTGCGGCCCACCATATTTTCGTCCATCCGCTCTATGGTGAGATACCCCGTCTGGAAAAGAAGGGCTTCCACGAGGATGCGGTCCACATCAAAACTGTCGATGATTTCCTCACCAATAACAAGATTCTCAAGCCTTGCAATGGGATAGTGATTCCCCATGAGAAGCTCAATGAGAAATCGGGGCGTTCCCGTTTCAAACCAGAAGGAGCGAAACTGCCTTTCACTGAAATAAAGAAGGATATCAAAGGGATTATAGACCTTTTCCCCAAGCCAGGAGTAGCCATTGTACCACTGCCGTATCCTGCCCTTATCAAGGCCTTCCAGCTGATCCGCAAACACCGTCTCAAGTTCCTTCTGGGTATAACCACAGAGAGTTGAAAAACGGGCATCCAGGGTAATATCATTGAGGTGATTTAAGCCGCTGAAAAGGGAAGCCCTGGAAAACTTGCTCACCCCTGTAATGAAAACAAATTTCAGGTGAACATCCGCATCCTTTAAAACGGAATAGAGGCTTATAAGTTTTACACTCATTTCTACGGCAAGGCTTGTATTGGCAATATTATCGAGAAAGGGTTTGTCATATTCATCGATGAGAACCACAACCTTCTGTCCATGTTTTTCATGGAGCCTTTTGATCAGCTCAAAAAATTTTCCTCTGATGGTTGGGGAATCAAGATGCTCAATGCCGTAAAGCCTGCAATTGCGGCCAAGAATTTCCATCTGGGTCAGTTCAAGCTCTTCCAGAGACCCCATGACACCGCTGCCAAAGCTTACGTGAATCACAGGGTAAGCCGTGTTCCAGTCCCAGTTGTTTTCAAGGTAGAGACCTTGAAAATACTCTTTTTTGGCCAAGAAAGCCTGACGCAGGGTATCCACAAAAAGGCTTTTGCCAAAGCGTCTGGGTCTTGAAAGAAAAAAATAGCCCCCTCCCTGCTCCAGCAGTTTTTTCACAAAGGGGGTTTTATCCACATAATAAAACTGATCCGGCTGTTCCCGGATTTTTTCAAAACTCTGAATACCAACGGGTAATTTTTTCATGGGATTTTCCTCTGTTTCTGTTTTGATTCCTGCCACGGCTCAGCCACTGTTTTATGGCTGTCATGTTAAGGCCAGGATTAAACCTGAAATCTGGGGACGGGTAAAAGTGCTGGCTTCGAGAGCCTCAGCCACCGTTTCGAGAGCCTCAGCCACCGTTTCGAGAGCCTCAGCCACCGTTTCGAGAGCCTCAGCCACCGTTTCGAGAGCCTCAGCCACCGTTTCGAGAGCCACAGCCACCACCGTAGGAGAAGCCACAGACTTTCACCCCGCCTGCCAGAGTTCTTCGCTGAAGGTTTCCAGCACGGCATCCAGTCTGTTGTCCAGCACCTTATCGAAGCGCTTCACGCCGCCATGGGCGGCAAAGGCCCGGTTGATGAACCCGGCATCCACCACCACCTCATGGGTGAGCTGGGCGGCCAGCCGTTTCAGCCACTGCTTCTGTACGCCTGACCATTCATGCATGGCGAAGATACGCTGAAGGGCCTGATGCACACGGGTTTCAAAGGGCACAAGGGGTTCGCCAAGGGCGGCCTGACGAATGAAGCCGATGACGCTGGCCGCAATGTCCTCGTTGGTGCGGCTGGCCCAGGCCTTTCGCAGATGGGCTTCGGGGAAGCCTGCGGCATCAAGAAAAAGCCGGATTTCCCTGAGGGCGTCACGGGTCAGCTCCTTTGGCCGGTTGACAACGGCCATGAGGGCGGCATTGCGGTTCACCTCCTCCCGGATAAAGCGGGTGAAGGCATCGAGATAATCTTCCGGCCTGCCATGCTCTCCCCAGGTCTGGCTGCGCTCCAGAAGTTCGTCTGCGCCTTCATAGATAAGGGGCCTTGTATAGCTTCCTAAAATGGCCTGCACCTCCTCCACCTGCCTGAGAAAACCCGGCTGGCTGCGGATAAACTCCGAAGCCTTTTCCGGCCCCAGCTCCCTCAGAAAACGGGGCATTTCCTCCGTGGCGCATCCCCAGCTTTTTTCCAGATCCGCCAGCTTTTCCCGCATTTCAGGCTTGGTCTCGGCCTTTTTTTCCGCCTTGCGCATGACCCGCATGAGCTTCTGGCTGAGCTGATCCAGCACATCATGGGCATGGGTGGCGGGGCTGCCCTCCCTTTCTCCGGGCTGCCCAAGGGCCTCCTTCAGAGAGGCCGTATCCGTGATTTCATCCAGAAGCTGGGCGATGGTGATGCCGGGGTTTTTCACCAGAGGCTTCATGTCCGTGACCTTTTCCAGCGCCGCATAAATACCCACGGGATCATAGATACGGAAGATGGTTTTACCGATGGCATCACAGCGGCGGGTGGCCCGGCCCATCATCTGCTGATAAAGAATGCGGGAACGCACCCTGCGGAGAAAAACCAGATGGCAGATGGGCGGTACATCAATGCCCGTGGTGAGAAGATCTACAGTAATGGCCACAACGGGGTAGCGTTCATTTTTATAGAGGCGGATCACCTGATCCACCTTATCCGTACGGCCCGTGATGATGCGGACGCTGGCCTCGTTGTAATCGCCGTTGTACTTTTCAGAAAAAGCCTCATCCAGCAGACGTTTCACCATTTCCGCATGGTTCTGGGTGGCACAGAAGATCATGACCTTTTCATCGCCAAAGGGGTCCAGCTCTTTGGCCAGTTCCCCGCAGATCACCCGGTTAAAGCCTTCGGTGATGACCCTGCGATTGAAGGACTCCACATCAAAATCCAGCTCATCCTCCAGCTCCGCCAGCTCCACGGCCCCGGTTTTCATATCAATGGCCTGCACCTCGCCCTTGTCAAAATGGATGCCGTGGCGGGTGAGCATGGTTTCATAGCGGATGGGCGGCTCGTGATCGATGAGCCAGTCTTCGGCCACGGCCTCCCTGTAGGAATAGGTGAAAACGGGTCTGCCGAAAATCTCCGTGGTGTGCCGGGCCGGGGTGGCGGTGAGACCGATGCGCACGGCATCAAAATATTCCAGCACCCTGCGGTAGGCGGACTGATACTGGAAAGCGTCCCGGTGATGGAGCTCCCCTTCGTCCATCTCCTGATCCAGAACGTAGCCCCGGTGGGCCTCATCCACGATGATGCAGTCAAAGGTATCCACGGCAGGGGGTGTCTCCACCATGAAAATGCGGCGCACCATGGCCTGCACCGTGGCTACCTGAATGCGGGTTTCCGCCTCTTCTGCCATGTCCCCCATTTCCGCAATGTTGTACACCCTGGAAAGGGAAAGGTTCTGCTCCAGCGGGGCTTCCTTAAAGGCATCCATGGCCTGACTGCCAAGGGCCGTGCGATCCACCAGAAAGAGAATGCGGTGAAACCCCTCGGCCTTGAGAAGGCGGTACATCAGCCCGATGATGGTGCGGGTTTTACCCGTTCCCGTGGCCATGGCCACAAGGCAGCGCCGCTCTCCCCGGCCAAGGGCCTCTTCCACGGCGGTGATGGCCCGCTTCTGGTATTCCCTCAGCCGGAGATAGCCAAAGGGCTCCTTTTTTAAAAATTCCATGGACTCCCTGCGGCTTCGGGCCAGTATGTCCAGAAGACCTTCCGGGCTGTGGAAGTTTTCCAAGGCTCTGCGGATAAAAGAAGGACTGCGAAGATCCCTGAACCATGTGCCGGACTGTTCCGCCATCTGGGGCAGAAAAGGCCTGCCGTTGCAGGCATAGGCAAAGGGAATGCCGAAAAAATCCTGCTGACCGTCGGGCCAGGGGCCATTTTCCCAAGGGGGCTGCATGGATTCCGAAGGCCGAAAGGCTCTGGCATAGCGTTCCGCCTGGGGAATGGCTGATGCCACATTGATGTTTTCCCGCTTGGCTTCCACCACGGCAAGGGGGATAAGGCCCGCAAAAAGAATATAATCCGCCCGGTGTCCGCCCTTTAAAGGCCACTCCGCAATGGCAAGGTTTCTGCCCTTTTCAGGCCTTGCGCCAAGGGAACAGGTGAGGGACTGGGAATCCGCCTCCCAGCCTGATTCCCTAAGTCTGGCATCAATGAGGATGCGGGTCAGCTCCTCGTTCAGGGAAAGGTTTTCGGCCGCCTTCGCCGTGCGCTTGCGGATGTCCTTCAGGCCGGGGGTGTCCGCACCCTGTTTTTTCTGTTTTTCAAGCTCTTCCTGAAGATTTTTAATGCGGCTTTCAAAGGCCTCCCTTTCCTTTTCAAGCCTTTGCTCCTGCGTTTTCGCCCTTTCCTCAAAGCTTCGGGCTTCCGCATCCATCAGCTCCGCAAGGGCTTCATATTCCTCCTTCTCCCTTGCCATGAGCTCGGCAAGGGCACGGCTTTCCCCTTCCTTTTCAAAGGCATCCTTCAGGCTTGCCTTCAGCTGGGCCATTTCCTCCTGAAGCTTTCGCAGGGGCTGGCTGGGATCTTTGGGCGGAACAAAGGGGCCGGGCTTGAAATCCTTTGCATTTTTACCAAAGCTTCTGTGGAACCAGACCGCAAGGCTCCGGGCCAGCTTCAGGCCGTCCATGGCCTGTCTGTGGCAGGTACGGAAGGCATGGGTGGCCTTGTTGCCCTCGATGCGAAGGGTATGGAAGATCTCCCGGATCTGCGGATCAAGGCCCATGTCCTGCTGGAGCCTGTAAAGGAGGGTGGCCTGGGTGGTCTGGCTGTCAAAGGGAATGCCACAGCGGGTGGCAATGTCCTGGGCAAAGGCTTCGCCCAGCTGGCGGAGTTTGATGAGGGTGGTGTTGGGATCGCTGGCAAAGGCCTCTTCCGCGCGCAGGGCCAGTTCGGAAAAGATGGGATCATGGTTTTTCAGAAAATCAAAATTGCCCTTTGTTCCGGAATGATCTGTCTCCACGAAGCCTCCTTGTATTCAAAATCCATGAAGCATCTGCAAGAATCCTTTCTATAGCACAGTCAGCGGCCCATATAGTGGGGCACCCCTCATTTTTTTAAAATAAAATTTCTGATGATCAGGATCTTTACAATTTCTTATTACTACCCTGACTCAGCCACAGCTTGCTGGTCCGGTTGTTGTCAGGCCCATGGTGCGAGCTTTAATGATTTCAGGCTCCATGGATACGGACTGTCTTCCATGGGATGAACGCTAAGGTTTACCGCCAGCACTTCCATGCGGTTGCTTACGAATCGCTGCATTCAGGCCCTTTCCTGCTCTCTCCGCCTCCCATAGGGCATTCATCGGTCAGACCAAAGCTGCCACCATCACACAAGGACCTGAGTCTGCATAAACCAGGGTATCACGGACAATTTTCCAGTTCCTCATATACCCCCCTCTGAACATTGAAGGCATAGGCTTGCCCTGCCATTTTCTCCATGGAATCGAGAACAAAATCCTTCTCAAGGAAAGCATCCTGCCTGTATCCGGCCCTTCTGATATGACATTCCAGAAGCCCCGTTATGTCCATCCCCCATAAGACCTTCTGATCCGTATCTTCACCATTTTTGATACCATGACTGCCATTGGCTGTAGCGACTGGCCGGGGTTCCAGAAAACTTATAAAATTCACATACGGCCCCATGCCCGGACCATAAATCAGTATGGCAAGAATATCGCCCTTTCTGAAAAGAAGAAAAACCCCATTTTTTTTTGCAAGCTCGCTGTCCTCTGCCCTGCCCCAGTATGAAAAACCAATGGCTTCAAGCTCAGCGAACTCTATCTTCAGCCCTTTAAGCACCTCTTCATCCGGCAAAGAATCCTCCTTAAACGGAAGCCTGAAAACCGGAGGAGGCTGAACTGTATCAAACTTTTTTATCCCCAGATATTTACACAGCGAGAGAACAAGGAAAGGCATCAGAGAATGTGCGCTAAGATCCCATAGTTCTTTCAGGGGCAAACGACCAAGCCTCAGACGAAAGGCCTTCACTCTTTTGCCTTCTGCTCCATGCCGTTCCCCCACAGCCTGCATCCACTCCCACTGATCCCTTATGGTACCAAGGGAAATATCAGGGGAAAGCTTCTCATCCGTGTAACGGGCCTCTTCCCCCAGCGTTGCGGGATCCAGATCTTCCAGGGCATCAAGAAGCTGTTCATATTCCTCCTCCGATATGGAAAAGGGTTCCCAGCTTGCTCCGGGTCCCATGCCACCATCCCCGCCGCCGGAAAGAAAAATCTCGTTGAGAACAAAAAAATCAGGAAAAATACCCAAATGTCCCAGATAGGGAATGTCATAGACAAAAACCGGAAGCGCAGCCTCCCTTGCTTCTGGCTCGCCATGAAATTCATGGCGCAGATATTTAACTACCTTCACTTCCCCTCCTTTTTTTAATAATATGCTTTCAGGGCTTGCCTTCACAATCTAAACAAAATCAATATCTTATAAAGCTGGTTAATACCAAGCTTCCCATCCTGATTCCGTGAATCCCGCACCCCGTAAAAAGGGGGCAAAGGAGGAAGGAGGGTAACCCGGCTGTCAAAGGGGATGTCACAGAGGCTGGTACAGAAAGAAGGCAATCATGGGAAAAGCGCCAGAAAAAACATAACACGGTCTGAAAGGAAGCAAGAAAGCAATGAGTATGAGCAAAACCCTGAAAAAAGAAATACCAGCCATTCTCACCTCTTAATGCCCGCATAATAAGACTCTTTCATGCCTACAGCAATCAAGGAGAGTTACCAATCCATTATGCGCCGCCGGTCCTGGGTCACGGCCTTTGATGCAAGCCTTTGCAAAAATATTTTACCATGAGGCAGATATCCACGTCACAGCCTTCAAAGGGTGCTTCACCATTCAGAAGAAAATCCTTAACTGCTATCGTCTTAAGCTGTTCAAAGCCACATTTTTCGTGCAGCTTTCGGGAACCAACGCCCGTACATTCCGAAAAGACATAGTGAAAGCCAGCATTACAGGCAGCCGCAAGCGCAGTCTGCATAAGACGCATCGCAATACCTCTGCCTTCATACTCCGGTGCAACTCCAACCGCAGTGAGGTGCAGGCCTGCCCCTTTCCCGGTTCCTCCCATCTCGTGCAACGGAAAGAGAAGCTCTTCATGCAGAGCAGAAACAGCCAAAATCCTCTCGGCTTCATCCCCGGTCAGATTTTCCGGCTTTTGCTGCAGGCCTGCAGCAAAAGCCGGATCTTCACAGAGGATAAAACCTGCGGCCCTTCCCCCCTCTGCCGGAATCCTTGCAATCCAGCAGAACGCCTGAGAAAGGGAACTCTCACCACCATATACCGTCTTTGCAATGGAAAACAGACGTTCCCTGCTGAAACCAATACATTTTGTCAGTGGTTCCCGGTTATAGAAAAAATCAAGGTAGAGATGCAGCAGCTCATCTGTTTCCTGACCGGAAACCCGCTCTGTCAGAACCGTATCATATTTTCTGTCCATCTCTTTCTCTCCCCCTTTTTTCAATCTTGAACAGCATTTTCCGAAACAACGTGCATGCAGCAGGCAGCACAGTCAAAAACCAGAGTAAAAGAAACCCTGTTTCCCTTCAGATGCCAGCTTCCTCCGCCGTCTGCCCCATGCCAGCGGGGGCAGGCCCCAAAGGCATAGCGCAGGCAGTGATGGGTGGTCATGACCCTTGTTCCGGGAGGCAGTCCTTCTTTTTCAAAGGCCATGGCCTGAACAATGCTGCCATGCTTTTCATAAAAGGCCCTTGCCATGGCATTGCTGACATTAAAGGAAGCATCAGGGGAGCTTTCTGGATAGCTCAGTGTTTCAAAGCCCTCTGCGGCCGGCTTTCTTCGGGGTCTTTCATATTTTTCAAGACGCAGGGCCGCAAGCTTTTCTGCCGCTTCCCGTCGCAGGGCATTGAGGGCCGAAGCCCTGAAAAACCAGGGGCCTGTCTCCACAAGGACGTCCTTTGCCTCAAAGGCCGTGTCTCCCAGTTTTTCCAGCTGCCGCCTCACGGTTTCCTGAGCGGCTGCAGGGTTCTTTGCGGGTTCACGGTCAAAGCCTGAACAAACCTCCACACACAGCCCTGTGGCAGAATCTCCCATTTCAAGGACAAAATCCTTCTCCCCTTCCCTGAAAACAAGGGTTACGGCAAGCTTTCTGGATGCGCTTTTTTCGGACTCCAGCATCCGCCTGAAACGGATATCCCCATTTCTGTATAAAACGGACCCGGCCACATCGGAAACCTTGAGACCCTTGAGGGCGTCCGGTGCAGGCCATACCCTTTTCCCTTCCGCACGGTTTATATGGAAACCCCGCATCCGGCCTGCGCTATCCAGAAAACAAAGTCCGTCTCCGGAAGCAAGATCCGCTGCCCCTTCCAGAAAAAGAATGCCCCCCTCAAGGCTCTGAATACGGCAAAGCTTTTCACCCATGGCTTTTGGCGTATCCATCTGCCAGATTTTTTGCCGCCTGCCGTAAAGAAAATAATCCGTGCCGCCCCGGCGAAAGGTCTTTGCCGGGTCCGGGCTAAAGGTAAAGGAAGAATCTCCGTGGGAAGCCCGCTCTCCCCTGCCCCAGATTTCCATGGCCGCATCCAGCTTTTTTCTGTAAAAGGCCGTCACGTTTTTCACGTAGGAAATATCCTTGAGGCGTCCTTCGATCTTGAATGAACTCACCCCTGCCTCCAGCATGGAAAGAAGGCCCTCCGAACGGTCCATGTCCTTCAGAGAAAGCAGATGCTTTCCGCCGCTGATACCCTTTCCCTTTTCGTCCATAAGGTCCCATGGCAGACGGCAGGGCTGGCCGCAGACACCCCGGTTGGCACTTCTGCCTCCCATGGCAAGACTCATCCAGCAACGGCCCGAATGACTGACACACAAAGCACCATGCACAAAGGCCTCAAGGTCAAGGTTCGTTTTTTTACGGATGCGCCCTATGGCTTCAAGGTCCAGCTCCCTTGCCAGAACGACACGGGAGACGCCCGCTGCTTCCAGAAAAGCAATGTGCTCCGGTGTCATGTTATGCATCTGGGTGCTGGCATGGAGGGCCATGGGGGGAAGATCCATTTCAAAAAAAGCCATATCCTGAAAAATAACGGCATCCACCCCCGCATTCCAGGCTTCATGGATCAGGGTTTTCGCATTTTTAAGCTCATGGTCGTATAAAAGCGTGTTCAGGGCCAGATAAACCTTTGCATGGAAACCATGGGCAAAACGGCAGAGGCTTTCAATGTCTGCCATGGTATTTCCTGCGGCGGCTCTGGCACTGAAACGGTCCGCACCGATATATACGGCATCCGCACCATGGCTGATGGCGGCCCTGCCCCCTGCCAGATCCTTTGCCGGGGCCAGAAGCTCAATGGCTGCCTTTTTTATAAAGGGGGCACCTTTTTGTACTATGGTCATGGTTGTCCTCCATGGTTGTGGTTGCCCACCCGAGGCTGGCATGAAGCCTGCCATATTTAAAAACCCTAAGACTTTAAAGACCCTAAAGACCTTAAACACAGCCAAACCTGCTGCATTCAACAAGATTAAGCACCTTAAAGACCTTAAAAAAACTAAAATCCAACCTTTTTCCTTTTACCCCACCCCTGCCCTTTTACATAAAATACCTTGACAGGAAAACGCCTTTCTTCTAATCATTCTTTTTGTTGCGCCCGTGGCCCAGTGGATAAGGCGTCGGCCTCCGGAGCCGAAGATCGCACGTTCGAGTCGTGCCGGGCGCGCCACAAATAAAACATTAAAGCTCCGGATTCTGTCCGGGGCTTTTTTTATTCCCCACAGCCCGTCTCCCCATGGAGCCACCATGCCTGCAGACCACATCCTTGCCATTGATCAGGGTACCACCAGCTCCAGAGCCCTTCTGTTCAACAGGGAAAACGAAATCCTGCACATCACCCAGAAGGAATTCACCCAGTATTTTCCCGAGCCCGGATGGGTGGAACAGGATGCCATGGAAATATGGTCTTCCGTTCAGGCCGTTGTGGCCGAAATGCTGGGTAAACCGGGGGTCAGCGGTGCCTCCATTGCAGGCATCGGCATTGCCAATCAGCGGGAAACCACGGTGATCTGGGACAGAAACACCCAGAGGCCCATATACAATGCCATTGTCTGGCAGTCCCGCCAGAGTGCGGCAATCTGCGAAGAACTCAAGGCAAGGGGCCATGAATCCCTTTTCAGGGAGCGCACGGGCCTGCTGCTGGACCCCTACTTTTCCGGAACCAAGGTGAAATGGATTCTCGACCATGTTCCCGGTGCAAGGGAAAAGGCCCGCAGGGGGGATCTCCTCTTTGGCACCATAGATACATGGCTGATCTGGAAGCTCACCGGCGGCAAAGTCCATGTGACAGACCTTTCCAATGCCTCCCGTACCCTTTTGTGCAATATCCGTGAAAAAAAATGGGACAGGGATCTTCTGGACATCCTCGATATTCCTTCATCCATGCTGCCCAAAATCGTTCCCTCCTCGGGGGTCTGCGGCCATACCCTGCCGGAAACCTTCTTCGGCCACATGCTGCCCATTGCGGGCATGGCAGGGGATCAGCAGGCGGCCCTTTTCGGTCAGGGTTGCCATGCACCGGGCATGGCCAAAAACACCTACGGCACCGGCTGTTTCATGCTCATGAACACAGGGGAAAAAGCCGTGGAAAGCACAAGCGGGCTTCTCACCACCATTGCCTGGGAAATCAGCGGCAGGGTACAGTATGCCCTTGAAGGTTCTGTTTTTGTGGCAGGTTCTGCCATTCAATGGCTGAGGGACGGCCTGCGCATGTTCAGAAATGCCCCGGATTCCGAAAACTACGCCAGAAAGGTCAAGGATACGGCGGGCGTTTATGTGGTCCCTGCCTTTGTGGGACTGGGAACGCCCCACTGGGATGCCAAAGCAAGGGGTGCTGTTTTTGGCCTCACACGGGGATGCAGCAAGGAGCATTTTATCCGGGCGACCCTGGAGTCCCTTGCCTACCAGAGCCGGGATGTGCTTCTTGCCATGGAAAAGGATGCGGGTATCTCCATCCCTGTACTGAAGGTGGATGGCGGGGCTGCGGAAAACAGCTTTCTCATGCAGTTTCAAAGTGATATTTTAGGCATCTGTGTGGAAAGACCAGCCTGCATAGAAACAACGGCCATGGGGGCTGCCCATCTGGCGGGCCTTGCTCTGGGATTCTGGAAAAATCCTGAAGACATTCACGAACAGGGAAAACGCCAGACCTTCCTGCCACAGATGACAGAAGAAGACGCAGCCAGACGCTGCAGGGAGTGGGAAAAGGCCGTGCAGGCGGCCCGAATTTTCAGGCAGGACTAAAGCATAAAAAAAGACCACCCCTTTGGGATGGCCCTTCATCGTCATAATGGAGCGGGAAACGGGATTTGAACCCGCGACTTCAACCTTGGCAAGGTTGCACTCTACCACTGAGTTATTCCCGCATAAGGGGGGGTAAAACAAAAAACAATTAAAATTAATGGAGCGGGAAACGGGATTTGAACCCGCGACTTCAACCTTGGCAAGGTTGCACTCTACCACTGAGTTATTCCCGCCCATTTCAAAGGCTTTCAGAAGCTTCCTTTAAAAGGCGCTTGGCGCGCCAGGGAAGATTCGAACTCCCGGCCTACGGATTAGAAGTCCGTTGCTCTATCCAGCTGAGCTACTGGCGCTTAACGAAGAGACCTTTTAGCAGAGGGTTTCCCCCTTGTCCAGCAAAAAGCAACCTGAAATCCATTTTTTTATTATAAACATGCCAGAGCAGGGGCCGGATACATTTCCTGCATACCAGAGCCATCATGGTGACAGGCAAACAGATGATCCTTACCGGCCATAATTTTTTTTTCACAAAAAAAAGAACGGGGACAAAAAAAACAGGAGGATGATCCATGAAAATACCCTGCAAGGTTTACATCTTTATTCAGGCATGGGATGATGTCCTTTCCGGGAAAGCACGAGGCTTTTACCCCTCTGTATAAACCTGGATGACAGGCATCCCGGCAGCCCCGGAACGCATCAGAAAAGCTTAACCGACCATCTGGAAGTGCCACAATGACAGAAGAAAAAAAAACACAGAAAAACACTGTAAAAAAGAACCTTCCCGTTCCAAGGCAGGAAACAACCAAAGCCCTTGCCAAAATAGATCCTCTCCAGAGTTATCTTTCTGAAATCAGCCGCTACAAACTGCTGACCAGAGAAGAGGAGGTTGAGCTGGGGCGCAGGGTGCAGGAAGACAATGACCCGGAGGCCGCCTACATGCTCACAACGGCCAACCTGAGGCTTGTGGTTAAAATCGCCATGGAATTCCAGCGGGTATGGATGCAGAACCTGCTGGATCTGATTCAGGAAGGCAATATCGGCCTGATGCAGGCGGTACGTAAATTTGATCCTTACAAGGGCGTCAAGTTTTCCTATTATGCCTCCTTCTGGATCAAGGCCTATATTCTCAAATTCATCATGGACAACTGGCGACTCGTCAAAATCGGCACGACCCAGGGCCAGCGCAAGCTTTTTTTCAAGCTGAAAAAAGAAAAACAGAATCTCATTGATCAGGGCTTTGACCCCAAACCCAAACTGCTGGCGGAACGACTGGGAGTTTCCCAGAAGGAAGTCATTGACATGGATCAGCGTCTGGACTCCTGGGATCTCTCACTGGATGCTCCGGTACGGGAAGACTCGGAAACGGACCGCATGTCCTTTCTCGGTTCCGATGCTGTTTCCGCAGAAGATGAGGTCGCACGCAAACAGATAGAAAACATGCTCCATGAAAAAATCGCCTCCTTCACCTCCCAGCTGAACAAAAGGGAGCTGGAAATTTTTGAAAAACGCATTTTTTCCGATGAACCGGTCACCCTTCAGGAAATAGGTGAAACCTATGGGATTTCAAGGGAAAGGGTCAGGCAGATTGAAACCGGCATCATTAAAAAAATGCAGAGCTATTTCCAGAAAGAACTTCCTGATTTTGACATCTACACATCGGATCTTTCCTGAGATCCGACGGATTTCAGGAAGGGGAAAACAAGATCTGTATCAAGAGAAACTAACGGCAGATCCCACACAATCAACACCGAACTTCCATGAAGGCAAAGTGCTGTATGCAGACTCCATCGCCCCCTCCGGTCTTTCATCTGCAAACAAAAGGTTTCACTGAAGGTGTCCTTTACCTTTTTTTCATCGTTCTTCTCCTCTTTTCCCTGTCCGCATGCGCCCTAAGATCTCCCGGTCAGCAGAAGCCTGAGCCTCCTGCACCTGTCTCAGAAAATGAGTCGGTCGTCATCCTCCTTCCTGCGCCCCGGGCATCGGAATCTCCCTACTATTACTACACGGAAGCACAGATCCGCCTGAACCGCAACCGCCCCCTGGAAGCCATCGGATTTCTCAGGCAGGCAGCGGCTCTGGACCCACAATCCGCCTTTCTCCAGCAGGAACTGGCTGCCATCCTTGTACGCACAGGTCAGCCCCAGGCGGCCCTGCAGGCCATCAGAAAATCTCTGGAGCTGGATCCTGAGGATCCGGAAACCCTCATTGTCTTTGCGGGCATACAGCAGATGCTGGAACAGGATATCAAGGAACTCATTCCCATCTATGAAAAGGTCATCGCCCTTGATCCGGACAGGGAGCGCATTTATCTGATTCTGGGTAATCTTTATCTGGCACAGAAGAAAACGGCAAAGGCCGAAGCCGTTTACAGAGATCTCATTGCCCGGCATCCGGAAAATTATGCAGGATATTATTATCTGGGTCAGCTCCTTGCCCTTCTGGAAAGGCCAGATGAGGCCCTTGAAAACTTTGATATTGTCATTGAAAAAGCCCCGTATCTTCTGGAACCCTATCTGGAACGCATCAATATTCTGAGCCAGCGCCTTACCCGTTCCCTTACCGTAGAAATCAGGAAGGGAGATACTCTGGATGCCCTTCTGGTCCGTCATTCCGGCAGACCGACACCTGCCCTCCGCAGACAGGTCATGGCCCTCAATCCCCAGCTTGTGGATATGGATCATCTGGAAAAGGGAAAAAAAATTCTTCTGCCCCCAAGAAAAAACAATCCCGAGGTTGCGGCCATTCAGCAGGCCTATACGAATCTTCTGACGATGAACCCGGAATCCGTTGAAATACGAATGGACCATGCCCTCTTTCTTTATCAGACCGGCAGGGAGGATGCGGCCATGGAGGCCATGGCACTCCTTAATCAGGAAGAGACACGGGAAGAGGTGATCAGAAGAATTTTTTCCGTTTTTGTGGAAAACAAACGATATAGCGATGCCATTTTTCTTCTGGAAGGACTCCGCAGTCAGGACATGGAAAACGGAGAAATCCGCTATGCGCTGGGTCTTGTCCATGAAGAAACGGGAAAACGGGAAAAGGCCCGCAGCTTTTATGCTTCCATTGATCCAGCCGATCCCGTTTTCCGTAAAGCGGTCATTCACCTTGCCTACATTGACAGTCAGAGCGGAAACATAGACAAAGGCATTGAGATCCTAGAAAAAGCCCACGTCACCAATCCCTATGATGCCACCCTTCGGCTCTACCTTGGCGCTTTTTATGAAGAAGCGGACCGCCTTGAAGATGCGGCGGATATTTTCAGAGACAGCCTTGAAAAAGACCCGGAAGATCACCATGTCCGCTACAGGCTGGGCATTGTTCTGGACAGGATGGATAAAAAAGAGGCGGCCATGGAACAGATGGCCATCCTGATCGACCAGAACCCGGACCATGCCAATGCCCTGAACTATCTGGGCTATACCCTGACCGAGATGGAAATCCGTCTGGATGAAGCAGAAGCCATGATCCGCAGGGCCATGGAGCTGAAACCCGGTGACGGCTACATCACAGACAGCATGGGATGGGTTTACTTTAAACAGGGAAAGCCGGAAAAGGCCCTTCCCTACCTCGAAAAAGCCGCCCGCCTCCTTCCGGAAGATCCGGTGATTCTGGATCATCTGGGCGACGCCTACCGCAGCCTCGGAAAAAGAAAAGCCGCTGTGGAAGCCTATAAAAAATCCCTGCAGTTTAAGGAGGCCCCAGAAGTTCGGGAAAAACTGGAAGCCCTTTCCCTTGAAATTGAGGCGCTTCCATGAAAAACCCTGACCTGCCTGCCCCTGCGGGATATCGCAGCATCCGCACCCTTGCGGCACTGCTTTTCTTCCTCAGCCTTGCAGCCTGCGCCCTGCACCGACCTGCACCCATGGCTCCGGAAAATTTTCCGGAGATACTTAAAATACACAGGGAAATTCCCGCAGACTTCAAGGGCAGGGCCATACTCACCCTGCCGGACTCCCTGCCACCGGGGGGCAGCCTGCAACTGGCCTATGCCGTGTCCCGGCACAAGGGACTCCGTATGGCCGTACTGACACCCATGGGGGCACCTTTTCTGGAAATGGCCGCAGCTCCCGGACATGTGCATATACGGGATATGGATTCCGGGAAACTGCAGAGAGCAAACTCCCTTGGGGCCCTCACCCGCAGGTTAATGGGTATCCATTTGGATATGAACGAACTTTCCCTTCTGCTGGCCGGAGAAATTCCTTTCCCTGAGTGGACAGAGGTGGTTTCAGATGGACCTTCCACCTTTCTTCTGATGCATGGCCGCCGTGCAGAAGCCCGCCTTCTGCTGGATGCCCGCGGGGATCTCCTGAGACTGGACCGGCTGCACAGAAACAAAGTGATCTACACCCTCACCTCCCTGCATCCCAAACCCCGCATCTGGCAGATCGAAAGCAGCGAGCACAGCCTGCGTCTGCGCATCCGCCATGTTGAACCCGCATCCCAGATGGACAGCTCCCTTTTCCGCCTCAGTCTTTTGTCCCCTTCATCTCTCCAAAATTTTCAGCAAGCAGACTTGTGAGCATTGTCTCAAAATTATTCTATTGACGCTTTGCATGGGAGGCAATAAAACCTTTTCTGCCATAGCAGATGCAGATGGCCGGAGAAGACGAAAATACAGCCACAGTGCCGCTCCGGGCTCCCATGCCAGGCACTGGGGCCACAAGGAAACACTACTGGATTTCTCAGTTAAGCCTGACAGATACACCTAGAATACAAGGAACACAGGAGGAAGAACCATGATTCATGAAAAAATGCCTGATCAGAAAAAAAAGAATCCCGCCGAAGAAAAAGATGCCATGATGAAAGCATCCCTTGGCAGAATCCGCCATAAGCTTCTGGTCATGAGTGGTAAGGGCGGTGTGGGCAAAAGCTCCGTTGCCACCAACCTCGCCGTGGCCCTTGCGGAAAAGGGTTTTAAGACCGGCCTGATGGATGTGGATCTCCACGGCCCCAGCATTGCCCAGATGATGGGGCTTTCCGGTCTTCTGGATGTTTCCGGAGCCAAACAGCTTATCCCTGCAAACGGTGGCAAAAATCTCGGTGTCATTTCCATGCAATCCCTGATGCAGGACAGGGATCAGGCTGTGATCTGGCGGGGACCTGCCAAATCCGGCATGATTCAGCAGTTCATCACTTCCGTGGAATGGGGGGATCTGGATTTTCTGATCATTGATGCCCCTCCGGGCACAGGGGATGAACCCCTGACCGTGGTACAGAGTGTGCCCGATGCCAAAGCCATTGTTGTGACAACACCCCAGGAAGTGGCCCTTGCAGACGTGCGCAAATCCATTAACTTCTGCAAAACCGTGAATCTGAAAATTGCAGGCCTTGTGGAAAACATGGGCCCCTTTGACTGCCCCCACTGCAATGAGCGCATTGCCCTGTTCAAAACCGGTGGCGGAGAAAGTACGGCAAAGGCAACGGGTATTGCTTTTCTTGGCACCCTGCCCTACGATGCAAAGGTTGTGGATGCCTGTGATGAAGGCAATCCCATTGCACGCAAAGATTCCGGTTTCACAAGGGATCTGCAGCAGGTCATCCAGAAGCTGATGGAACAGCTTTGAACCCATGCGGGTCGTCCTTCGGGCGGCCCGCTTGCAGGGTGAAGGGAATCATATCCTTTCATCCCCACCTGAAACCAGAAAACCATATTCTGGTCTTCACAGACCTCTTGCCGTGGATGAATGCTCAAAAAAAGGCAGGTGCCAGACATATGGAAACCCCCAGACAGAAAATCCGCACCCTCCTGCTCACGCAGCCCCATAATCTTAGGGATCTTTCCCTTGAACTCAGACTGCCGGAAAAAGAGATTCTCAAAGAACTGCCCCATGTGGAAAAAAGCCTGAAACCTCTGAAACTGAAACTCCGCCAGATCCCTGCCCGGTGTCAGGGATGCGGATACACCTTTGCGGACAGAAAACGCTTCTCAAAGCCCGGTAAATGCCCGGACTGCCGGGAAACCTTTATAGAATCGGCTTTTTTCTATATTGACCCAAAGGGAAAAACACCATGAAGCACCTGAATTTTTCCTTTCTCATGGCAGGCCTTGTGCTGTTTTGCTCCTGTTCCCACAGCTCCCTGTCCCATAAAAATTTATGTCCGGACCGCCTTGCCCTGGACAATCTCCATCCCATGCCCGCAGACCTTCCCCTGCATCCCGATGATATTCCCGGCAATGACAATGCCGCAAGGGCAGCCCTTTTCCATATTTCCGATGCCTCGCCCGCAAGCTATGCCTGGCGCATCCTTTACATGATGCAAGACTTTGAACAGCACCCCCTTTACAATGAACTGCTCGCCCGCCTCATGCTCAGCCGGGATGAGACAGAAGCGGCCCTGCATGTGGCCGATACCCGTCTGGACATGGAAGCCAGATTCCGGATTTACAGAGCCTGCCACAGCTATTTCCTTGATATCGGCCAGGAAAAACATGCACAGGCCCTTTTCGTCCGCCTGAAAAAAAGCTTCCCTCATAAAGAAAGAAAGGACGTTTCCTTTACCCTTCACATGATGGATTTTTACCGGCTTCAGGGCCAGTACAAAGCGGCTGTGAAATATTTCAAAAGGGCGGAACAACAACTGCAGCAGGGAATCATGCCGGATAAAAACCAGCAGGATATTTTTCATAATCTCCGGCAGACAGCCCTCATGGCCATAGAGGAACAGGATCCTGAAACAGCCCTGCGCATCGTCGCTGCCATGGAAGCCATGGTGGATTTTCTGCCTGTTTCCAGAAACCTGCCCGAAACAGGGTATGCTGAGGACATGGGTCATACCGTTCTTATAACCGGCACCGAGTGGTTCCAGCCCGGCGCAGCCCAGTCCATTGCAAAAATCTATCTTCTCCGGACTTATGCTGAAATGGGAGAAAAAAATCAGGTTTTAAGACTGTATCATCTGCTGATGGAAGAATGGCATGAAGCGCTCAAGGCCATATATTCGGGAAAAAGTTTTGAAGCCCGCCTCCCCTCCCTTGCCGAGGCCCTTTATGCGGCTGGCCTTCAGGAGGAAGCCCTTAACCTGATCAACCAGATCCCAAAAACTTTCCCCTTTGCCATCCATCCGGATACGAGACTCAATCCTGAAACACAGGTTCTTTTACAATCCGATCTCCGCCGCTACAATTTCCAGCGCCCCGGAAGAATTCAGCGCAACATTGCCCTGCGCATGGCCGCCCTTATGGGCCCGGAAAAAGATGAAGAACAGACCCTTGCGTGGATAAAAACCAGCACAGCCCCCTCCTGGTACAGGGACCTTCTTATCCGCGCCACAGAAACCCGTCTGGAGGCAGGGAGAAATGCAGAACTGCTGCTGTCCCGGCTGGATGAAATTCAAAAAAAAACCGCGTATAAAGACCCCGCTTCCCTTGAAAACCGGCGTATCATCAGGGCCCTTCTTCTGGCTGGCAGACAGGCAGAAGCCCGAACAGAACTGAAGAAAGAAGTGGAAAAAATAAAAAGGGGCCTCTATGGCAGTGATCAGGCAAGGCAGCTCGCTGCCCTTGCAAGGGTTTTTGTTGAAAGGGATTCGGTCACCGCAGAAAAAGTCCTTCTGAAAGCCCTTCGTTTCCATGAGGATACAGAAGCAGCGCCCCGAAAAGCAGACAGCAGCATCCAGCTGATGGCAACGGTTGCACGACGACTGGACAATTGTGAAATCAAGCATACAGTTCTGGAACTTCACAGAATCAACCTGTTAGAAAATGTATCCACACATGCTGCAGGACTTGGCAGGGACCGGCATCTGGAAAAACGTTTTGCCTCCCTTTTACAGGTCATCCGCACACGACTTCTCTTTAATGTACGTGACAATCTCACCCGTTCTTTGTTATGGGAATGCGAAGAACTGATTGCCCATGTGGAAAACCCGGACCTTGCGTATCAGTTAAGATTTCGAACTGCGGAATTGTGGTGCTCCGGCGGATGGTTCCGGGATGCCTACAGAACCATGGAAGGCGTTCCTGTCAGCGAAGAAATCTTTCCCTTTCTGATCACCCGTATCCGCCAGAATATTCTCGGATACAGCGCATTTTCAGGCAATCAGACCGCACGTTTTGACACCGATGCCGATGGAAGGCCGGATTTCTTTTCGCCGCTGGCATCAGAGGATGCCATAAAGGCCACGGGACTCACAATGGATACGGATATGGACGGCGACGGTATTCCGGATACCGAAGATCTGCGTCCCTGGTTTCCCGATTCCTGACAAAGAGGCTTTTTTTCATACGTTAAGCCTTGACCGGAGCCCTGTTTTTATCATTTGACAATTTTATGCATTGCAACTTCTGAGTAACTTGAATTTAGTTCTTTTAATTCAAAAGCTTAAAAAATGGCCAATTATCCATCACTGATCGAAATGAGTTTGAATCCGGCACAAGTTACTCTACGACAAGATGCCCTAACAGGGCGTGAGCTGCTTCTGAGTAACTTCAAAAGTTACTTTATGACAAAACGCCGCAACACGGCGTGGGTTGCTATTCAGCACAGTTTTCCATCTATAAATCTTAAACTTACAATCAGGCGCATAGACAATCTAGCCGTTTGTTCGTGACGCAATCCGGCACTCAAGCTGAAAAGCTCAAGCCCTTTACGGGAGCAAAAGTGCTTCAAGGATCTTGAGTACCGGAATCCGAAACGATTGCAATGTCACTCACAAACAGCACGATTGTCTTTTGTTGGAATCAAGACCCTTAAATTAAAAAATAATCTGATTACTACCCTGACTCAGCCACAGTTTGCTGGTCAGGTTGTTGCCAGGCCTATGGTGCGGGCTTTAACACGGGCAGGCGCAAGGCCTGCCCCTACGAATGGTTTTTACGACCCTGTTTTGTGTAGGGGCACCCTTTACGGGTGCCCGCTGACATGCGTAAAATCTGGTCATATAATTTCCATGATGAAGGTTTGTATGGCTGAAAGACAGTGGTAATCAGAAAAAATAATTTTTCAGAATAAAACATACTGAATAATTACTATGATTTTTCCATTTTTTCGCAGATTCCTGTTTTCCATCATCCTTCTCACGACCTTATGTCTGGGACAGGGCAATCTGCGTGCGGACATCCCCTATGTTCTGGCAACGGATCCCATGCCCCCTCTGGTGGAAGGCAGCTACGGCCCTGCCAGTGGAGGCCCCGCCATAGAGCTTGTCTCTGCAATCTTTGCCAAAACAGGCAACTCCGTACAGGTTCTGGTACACCCCTGGAACCGGGTGCTCCGGATGCTGGATTTCGGCAGGCTTGACGGTATTCTCCTTATTCAACATCAGGATGAACTGGACGATCTGCTTCATTTCTCCCACCCTGTTTTTACCAGTCACACCATCATCTGTTACGACACACGCAGACATCCCAACTTCGAATACAAAGATATTGAAAGCCTTAAAGGGTACACCCTGGGGCTGATTCCCGGCCATTCTCCTGGCATTGAAAAAAAAGCGGATTCCCATCAGCTTGACATTGAAAACCTTCCCAGCATTGAAACGGGTCTGCGAACCCTGGGAGCCGGTCGCATTGACCTGCTCATCGGCAAGGAAATCAGCATCGCAGAACGAATGAAAGACATCCCCCAGTCCCATTTTTTCTCCATATGGCCCGTACCTCTGGAATCCTGGGACATGCACATCGGCATTGCAAAAAACAGTCCGGCTTCAGCCCTCCTCAAAGATATCAACAGGGCCATAGAAGAGATGAAAGCGGACGGAAGCCTTGAATCCTATTTCACCATTACCCAGCCCGTCCGGGGGGAACCATGAAAAAAATATCTCTTCGTATGCGGCGCAGCCTTTCACTGAGACAGACCTTCTGGGTTCTTGTACTGACCATGCTCACGGGCCTGATTACCAGCAGCGTACGGATGACCACGGACTACTACAGGGATCAGGAATTCCTGAAGGAACATATAGAGCAGCTTTTTATCATCAGCGAAGCATCCGCTGCCCAGTCCCTTTACCATCTGGATATAAGACAGGGAGAGCGCATTGCAGATGGCCTCTTCTCCCTTCCCATCATTGGCCGTGTCCGCCTTGTGGATGACTTCGGCATGGTTTTCGTACAAAGGGAGAGGGGCCGGACGGATCATGCCCTTACTCCACTCATAGTAAAAGTCATTCAGCCTGCACCTTTCCGCCATGCCCTTGTTTTCACCCCTGCGAATACGGCTGTGGGTTACATAGAAATTGAACTGGATGCCCATCCCATTTTCATGGAACTCTTCCGGCGCTCTGCTCTGGCAATGATGATGGATTTCATCCAGTATCTGACCATGGCAGCCATCCTTGCCTATATTTTTTACCGCACCCTGAGCCGTCCCCTGCTCCGCATGACCGGAGAGATCGCCACCATTCATCCATCAAGACCCGGAGGACAGAGAATAACCATTCCCCATGGCAATGAGAAAAATGAGCTTGGCCAGCTAACTGAAACCATTAACGATATTCTCAGCAGGCTGCAAACACTGAATCAGGAACTGGAACAGCGGGTGGAGGAAAGAACCGCAGACCTGAGCAGGGAGCGGGAGCAGCTTCTCTCCATCTTTGACAGTATTGATGAGGTCATTTATGTCACAGATCCCTCAAACCACGAAATTCTCTTTGTGAATCAGGCATTCAAAGAACTATGGGGAGATGCCACGGGAAAAAAATGCCATGAAATTATCCATGGAAGACAAATCCCCTGCATACACTGCACCTCTCTTACGCCTCTCAGTCCGGAGTTCAGCAGGGCAGGCGCCCCTGAAACCCATGAATTTTTCAACCCCTCAAGCCAGAACTGGTTCCGTTGTTTAAACAGGAGCATACGCTGGCCCGATGGTCGCATGGTCCGCTATGAAATGGCCTTTGACATCACCCTGCAAAAAGATGCTGAAAATATACTTAAAGAACGCAGCGATGAACTGGAAAAAATCAATCAGGAACTGACGGACTCCATCAAAGCCCTGCAAAGTGCCAGAGAACAGCTGGTGCAGTCGGAAAAAATGGCCTCCCTTGGCTCCCTTGTGGCGGGCATTTCCCATGAAATCAACACCCCCATAGGCAACAGCATTACAGCCGCCACCTTTCTCTCGGAAAAAACCCGCCATATTCTTCATCTTTTTTCCGGAAACGAACTGCGCCAGTCAGACTTCAGGGCCTTTATGGATACGGCAAAGGAGGCCACGGAAATTCTGCAGTCCAATCTTAAAAGGGCTGCGGATCTCATTGCCAGTTTCAAGCAGGTGGCCGTGGATCAGACCTCCAACCAGTGCCGCCACTTCAGACTCAAAGCCCACCTTGAGGATATTCTGCTCAGCCTCAGCCCCAGACTGCGCCATACCCGCCAGAAGGTTTTTATCCTGTGCCGTGAAGACCTGATGCTTTTTCAAAATCCCGGAGCCATTTCCCAGATTGTCACCAACCTCATCCTCAACTCCGTAACCCATGCCTTTGATCCTCAGAATGAAGGAGAAATCCATTTTGATATCCACACAAGCGGTGATATGGTAGAAATCATTTACAGGGATAATGGCAGAGGTGTTTCCCCCCAAACCCTCAGGCATATCTTTGATCCCTTTTACACCACAGCCAGAGGAGAAGGCGGAACAGGGCTTGGTATGCACATTACCTTCAATCTGGTCACCCAGACCCTGAAAGGGTCCATTTCCTGTGAAAGCCCTGAAAATGGCGGCATACGTTTTTTAATCCGCTTTCCCGTATCCATTGAACAGGAACAGTCTGACGGCCTGAAAACCGTCACCCCGGAAAACACTGGAGCAGAAATTCCATGAGCATACAATCCGTTCAGCGTGCCCTGCGCATCCTTTCTTTTTTTTCCAGCAAGAACCCAAGGCTTGGCATCACCGATGTCAGTAAACAGATGGGCCTGCCCAAACCCACGGTACACGGACTGATGCAGACCCTCCATGAAGAAGGATTTCTGCAGCAGGACCCTGAAACCAGAAAATACGGCCTTGGACTCAAGATCTATGAGCTGGGAACCTATCTTTCCGCCACCTTAAAAATCAATCAGGTGGGCATGGCCCCCACCCGCAGGCTGGCGGAAACCACAAGGCGCATGGCAAGGCTTGCCATATGGGACAGAAATGCAGCCCTTGTCACCATGAATCTTTTTCCCCACTTCCATGCGGGTTTCCAGCATCATCTGGGCCCGAGGCTACCCGCCTACTGCACGGCCTTAGGGAAAGTCATGCTGGCGGCCCTGCCCGAAGAAAGTTGTAACGAGTTTATGGAAAATACGGATTTCATTCCCTTCACGCCCAGAACCCGTACGGAAAAGGACCTTTTCAGGGAAGAAATAAGACAGATCCGCTTAACGGGCTTTGCAACGGAATCCGAAGAATACATGAACGGGATGAGCTGCATTGCTGCCCCCGTATGGGACAGTACCGGAGAATGTGCCGGAGCCATCAGCATCTCCGACAGTCCGGCACTGCTTTCCGGGCCGGACCGGGACCATCACACAAGGGATCTTCTGGCAACGGCCATGGAAGTTTCAAGGGCCCTCGGTTATCTTCCCTGACTTTTCCCTTCGCCTCCTCCTTATTTTATTTTCATAAAAAGACGGTTTTCGTTCCAGATGAATCTGGGGTATATATAAAACTTTGTTTCCGGCAGCAGGAGAGGCACTCTCCCTGCTGCCCAGAGTTTCAACAATGAGGCATCGGGATTTTCATGTTCGACAGAGCGGCACCGGCATCCACAGACTATACATCGGAATCCATTGAGGTTCTCAGGGGCCTTGACCCTGTAAGGCAGCGGCCCGGCATGTACACGGACACCCAGCGGCCCAACCATCTGGCCCAGGAGGTGATCGACAATGCCGTGGATGAAGCCATTGCAGGATTTGCAAAAAAAATTACCGTCACCCTGCACAGGGATCAGTCCCTGTCCGTACTGGACGATGGCCGGGGTATGCCCGTGGACATGCATCCGGCAGAAGGCCTCACCGGCGTGGAACTTATCCTGACCCGCCTCCATGCAGGGGCCAAATTTTCCAGCAAGACCTACCGTTTTTCCGGCGGCCTGCACGGGGTGGGCGTTTCCGTTGTCAACGCCCTCTCCCGCCGTCTGGAAGTGGAAATCCGCAGGGACGGCAAGCGTTACGCCATTGCCTTTGAACAGGGATACAGGGTCGAAGAACTCACCCCCATAGACACGGTCAGCCGCAGGAATACGGGAACCCAGGTGCGCTTCTGGCCGGAACCCCGGTATTTTGATGCCCCGGATTTCTCCGTCGGAAAACTTCGCCACATCTTAAGGGCCAAGGCCGTCCTCTGCCCCGGCCTTGAGGTAATCTTTTCCAATGAGATTGCAGGGACAAAGGAACACTGGCACTACGAAGACGGACTCAGGGACTATCTGGACACCACACTGGACATGCAGGAAAGGGTTCCCGAAGTACCCTTTACCGGCAGCCATGATACGGAAAATGAATCCGTTGAATGGGCTGCCACATGGATGGCCGAAGGTCCGGGTTCGGTTGCGGAAAGTTATGTCAACCTCATCCCCACCCCCCAGGGAGGCACCCACGTTAACGGTTTCCGGTCCGGGCTTCTCATTGCCCTCAAAGAGTTCTGTGAATTCAGAAACCTCCTGCAGCGGGGTGTCAAGCTGGCACCGGAGGATGTCTGGGAATCCTGCTCCTTTGTCCTTTCCCTGAAGATGTCGGAACCCCAGTTTTCCGGCCAGACCAAAGAACGCCTTTCATCCCGTCAGGCAGCCAGCTTCATTTCCACAGCGGTCAAGGATACCTTCAGTCTCTGGCTCAACCGCCATCCTGAAGTGGGGGAAGCCGTTGCTGCCATTGTCATACAGGCGGCCATGAAAAGGCTGAAGGCCGCAAAAACCGTATCCAGAAAAAAAATCACCGCAGGACCGGCCCTGCCCGGAAAACTTGCGGACTGCGTTTCCCAGGAAAGCGGACGGACGGAGCTCTTTCTGGTGGAAGGAGACTCTGCCGGGGGCTCTGCCAAACAGGCCAGGGACAGACAGTTTCAGGCGGTCATGCCCCTGAGGGGAAAAATCCTCAACACCTGGGAGGTGGAATCGGGGCAGGTTCTTGCATCAAAGGAAATCCATGACATCTCCGTTGCCATAGGCGTTGACCCGGCATCCGATGACCTTTCCGGACTGCGCTACGGTAAAATCTGCATTCTTGCGGATGCGGACTCCGATGGTCTGCACATTGCCACCCTGCTCTGTGCCCTGTTCATGCGCCATTTCCGGCCTTTGGTGGAAAAGGGGCACGTCCATGTGGCCATGCCCCCTCTTTTCCGCATTGACGCAGGAAAAGAGGTCTTCTATGCTCTGGATCAGTCGGAAAAAAAAGCCATCTTAAACCGGATTGCCCGGAAAAAAGGGAAAAAGGGTACCGTCAACGTGGTTCGTTTCAAGGGTCTTGGTGAAATGAATCCCATGCAGCTCAAGGAAACCACCATGGCTCCGGATACCCGCAGGCTGGTGCGTCTCACCCTTAACAATGACAGCCGTACCTTTGATATGATGGACATGCTGCTGGCCAAAAAACGATCCCAGGACCGCCGTGTATGGCTGGAAACCCATGGGGATAAAACCCTTGAAGAAAATACCGATGAAGGGGAGATCCTTTCATGAGCGAAGACATCCTCACCCCGGATACCCTGGAAGGCGATGAAGCCTTAAGCCTTGATACCTTTACGGAAACGGCCTACCTTGAATATGCCATGTATGTCATTCTGGACCGGGCCCTTCCCCACATCGGAGACGGTCTGAAGCCCGTACAGCGGCGCATTGTCTACGCCATGAGCGAGCTGGGCCTCAAGGCCGCTGCCAAGTATAAAAAATCCGCCCGCACCGTGGGGGATGTGCTGGGTAAATACCATCCCCACGGAGATGCCTCCTGCTATGAGGCCATGGTGCATCTGGCCCAGCCCTTCACCTGCCGTTACCCCCTTGTGGACGGTCAGGGCAACTGGGGTGCCCAGGATGATCCCAAAAGCTTTGCCGCCATGCGTTACACGGAGTCCAAACTCACCCCCTATGCGGAACTGCTCCTTTCCGAACTGGGTCAGGGCACCACGGAATGGATACCCAATTTTGACGGCACCCTTTCGGAGCCCAGAGTCCTTCCGGCAAGGCTGCCCAATGTGCTCATCAACGGCGCATCCGGCATTGCCGTGGGCATGGCCACGGATATCCCCCCCCACAACCTTGGAGAAGTGGCCGCAGCCTGCGTCCACCTCCTTGATTACCCGGATGCGGACACAGCTTCCCTCTGCCAGCATATTCAGGGGCCTGACTTTCCCACGGGTGCGGAAATCATCACCCCCAGACAGGAAATCCTTTCCATCTACGAATCCGGCCACGGCTCCATTAAAATGCGGGCGGTTTTCACGGTGGAAAACGGAGAGATTATTATCACAGCCCTGCCCCATCAGACCTCCGGTGCAAAAATTCTGGAACAGATAGCAGGCCAGATGCAGACAAAAAAAATCCCCATGGTGGTGGATCTCAGGGATGAGTCCGACCATGAAGATCCCGTGCGTCTGGTCATTGTTCTGAAAAACCCCAAAACAGACGCCCAGTCCGTCATGGCCCATCTCTTTGCCACCACGGATCTGGAAAAAAACTGCCGGGTCAACATGAACCTCATCTCCATGGACAGAAAACCCGGCGTTCTGGGCTTAAAAAGCCTCCTTTCCCAGTGGCTGGCCTTCCGTACACAAACCGTACGCCAGCGGCTGGAACACAGACTGAACAAACTCAGAGAACGCCTGCACCTGCTGGAAGGTTTTCTTCTTGCCTGCCTGAACATTGATGAAGTCATCGCCATTATCCGTCAGGAGGACAAACCAAAACCCGTTCTCATGGAGCGCTTTGGTCTGACGGAAATTCAGGCGGAATATATTCTCGATACCCGCCTGCGGCAACTGGCACGGCTGGAAGAAGTAAGACTGAAGGCGGAGCAGGATGCCTGTGCAGAGGAAGCCAGCCGCCTTGAAGGGCTTCTCGGTTCAGAAAAAAAACTGAAAAGCCTTATCAAAAAAGAAATTCTTCAGGATGCAAAGCAGTTTGGCGATGGCCGCAGATCCCAGGTGGTTGCCAGGGAAGAGGCCCGTCCCCTGCGTCAGGATGAGCTGATGCCTGCGGAACCCATCACCGTGATTCTTTCGGAAAAGGGATGGGTCCGGGCAGCCAAGGGCCATGAGGTGGACGGCCACAGCCTTTCCTATAAGTCCGGAGACGGTCTTCTCGATGCTGTGCGGGGTAAAAGTGACCAGCAGGCGGTTTTCATCGATTCAACGGGCAGATCCTATTCCCTTGCGGCCCACGGGCTGCCCTCGGCCAGAGGTTACGGGGAGCCCCTCAGCGGCCGTCTGAGTTTTCCTCCGGATGCCGTTCCCCTGCACCTGCTCATGGGCAGGCCCGAAGACAGCTTTCTCGTGGCCAGCAATGCGGGTTACGGCTTCATAGCAAGGCTTGGGGACATGATGGCCAAAAACCGCGCAGGAAAAGCCTTCATTACCCTGACCCGGGAAGCCGTTCCCTTAAAACCGCTGGGCCTTTCCCGGATTCAGGATCTGCTCCTTGCCGCCATCACCAACGAAGGCCGCATGCTTGTTTTCCCCCTTGGGGATCTTCCCGTACTGCCAAGGGGAAAGGGCAATAAAATTATCAACATACTGGCAGCCAGAGCTGCCAGCGGAGAAGAAGTGCTGAAACACCTCATGGTTCTCCCTTCGGATGCCAGCCTTGTTCTCTGGGCCGGAAAACGAAGCCTTACCCTGAAGCCGGGTCAGCTCGATCCTTTCCGGGGGGTAAGGGGACGCAGGGGGCAACTGCTGCCAAGGGGTTTCAGAAACATCCAGTCCTTTGATATTCTGCACCCGGAAAACAAAGAAGAGTCCTAAGACATAAAAGGCGCATCTTTATTCACAAAAACTTAAAGCACCCAGGGGCATTTTATGAGCTTATCTCCAGGCGGAAAAATTCAGGGCATCAGCCTTCCTGCTTTCCTCCAGATGGTACAGATGGAAAAAAGCACCTGCACACTCACGGTGAAAGGGAAAAAATCCCAGGGAGAAATCCATATCCGGGAGGGTGAAGTCATTGATGCCAGCTACAGGGATTTGCCCGCACTGGATGCCGCCTACGAGATTCTATGCCTCAAAGATCCTGTCATTCACATGCAAAGGGACTGCGCTGCCACGGAAAGAAAAATCCGTGTGCCCATGATGCACCTTCTCATGGAAGGGGCACGGCTTCAGGATGAAAAACTCCAGAACATCGGGGCTGAAGAAGACGATGAAGATGAGATCCCTGTGCTTGAAGATAAAGAAACACCTGAGCCAACGGCACCTTTCCAGCAGGACAGCGGAAGCGGTTTTGATGATGAAGAAGATGATGAGCTGGCCGCCCTGAGTGCCTATGAGTTTTCCGACGATGAAATACGTCAGGCCAGCAATGCGGATTTTACCCAGAGCGTCTCTCCCGAAGCCTCCTTGCAGCCCATCCGGATACAGGCCGTACAGACCAGCGCAAAACAGCCTTTAAAACCGGAGCAGCCTTCCCATGCAGAAAAACCCGAACCTCCGAAGCTCTCTCCTGCTCCAAAATTCAGCAGAAAACAGCTTCTGATTTTCAGTTTTACAGCCATAGGCTTCATTGTTGTCGCTGCAGCTGTTTCCTACTTTGGCTATGCCCGGTACCAGCATAACACGGCCTATTCGGAACTTCAGGAATCCCTCCTGCGCATGGAACTGCCCGAACAGCAGGAAGTTCTGTTTACCCGCTTTCTGGATGCCTTTCCGGAAAGCCCCCATGCAGAAGAACTCATCCACGCAAGGAGTCAGCTCAGGGAAAATATACTGGAAAGGGATTTCCGTGAACTCATGACAGAAAAAGAACAGCTTTCTTCCGGTCATGAAGACTTTGAAAGGGGGCTGCGACTCTATGACCGCTTTCTTATCCGTCATCCTTTCGGCACAAGGACGGATACGGTTAAAAAGCTGCGCGAGGATCATATTCTTACCATGGCAAAAAATATGGCGGCCATGACTGTGCAAGAGCTTCCCGAAAAAGACTGGTTACAGCGGACAAGGGATTTCCAGCAGCGTTTTCCGGAAAATCCCGGCATGGAAATCCTGGAAAAAAGCATAAAAGAAAGGGGAGACCGGCGGCTGGCATTTATGCTTGGGCTTCCCGTCAACAACAGGGAAACACGATCCCGTGCCGTGGCTGCCGCCCGTGAATACATGGAAGATTTCCCTGAGCACGGAGGCGTGGAAAGGGCCCGCACCCATCTGGCCAGCCTTCTACGGCAGCAGCGCATTGAGGATCTTCAGGATTCTGCAGAGAAGCTGAACAGCAATGAAGAGATGCTGCGTTTTTTTGAAAGAACAAGGCGAGAGGAAAACGATCCGCAGATTCTCGCCTTTGTTCGTCAGCGCATCACGGAGCTTGAGCAAAAGACAGCAGAAGACCGGATGTGGGAAAGTCTGCAGTCGGATCTCAACCGCCCCGGTCTCAGTGAAACGGCCCGCATCTCCCTTCTGGACCGCTACCTCACCGAATCTCCGCCGGACCATTACCGAAGCCGGGCCCAGACCATGCGAAACCAGATTCTTTCGGAAAGGGCAAGGCGGGAGCAGCAAGCCCTTGAAGAAAGAAGGCGTCAGGCAGCACTGGCCCTGCAGCGTCAGCAGGCGGAGGAAAGGGCAAGGGCCACAGAGGCAAGGGCACGCCTTGAAAATGCCACAAGGGAAATGAACCAGCGGCTTGCAGGGGTGGCCCAGCGTTTCATCAACCTCAACAATGGAACGGTGCAGGACAGACAGACCGGAAAGATATGGATGCTGACGGATTCCGAAGCCCATACGGGCCAATGCCTTAATTTCAATGAGGCAAGGGACTTTGTGCAAAACCTTGATCTCGGTGGTCACAGGGACTGGCGGCTGCCAAGGGAAAGCGAGCTGGCCCAGATATTTAAAAATCCTCCGGCCTATCCCCTGCCCGACCCCAACCGCTGGTACTGGAGTTCGGAGCTTTTCAGCCGGGGCTATACCAATGAAGTCCGGGTGGTCACAGCAAGGGATGAAAGCGTTTTTCAAAGGCAGAGCCATAGGCCCGAAACCTGCGGCCATGCCTTTGCCGTCAGACCCTGACTTTGCTTGCTAAAGGCCACATCTGTCAGTCAGACAGGTATCCCGGCTGTTTGACCGTGACGCAATCCGGCACTCAAGCTGAAAAGCTCAAGCCCTTTACGGGAGCAAAAGTGCTTGAAGGATCTTGAGTGCCGGATTCGGGAGCTTCTTGCCCTGTGCTGAATCGGCAAAACTTGTCGGCACAGGCAGATTGGGCTTTTGTATTTCCATAGAAGCTTTGGTACGCTGCCTTTTGTGCCGACTTCAGACAGTTGCCGATTCTTTACGCACAGGCCTGCGAAGCTCTGATCCGAAACGATTGCAATGCCACTCACAAACAGCCGGGACACTTTAGCCCAAGTTCGCCAAAGTAGTGACCATACTTCTGAAGGCTTAGTTTAAATGGCTAAAAAATGGATATGTAGAACCCATAAAAAATCACTTCGCTTGATTTCATTGGGTTTTCAGAAAAAAAATGACGAACTTGGGTTAGGGCTGAACGAAGCAGCTCAAATTAAAGCTCATGGATTTTAGATCAAAAAATACCTGACGCTTACCATTATTTTGACACACACGGAGTATCCATGTCACAGGCAGATTCAGAAAAAATAATCACCATTGATCTTTTCGGAACACCGCATAAAATCTGTGCTTCTTCCGATGTGACAGATCCCGAATCCGTACTGGCCCTTCTCAAAACAGAACTGGACCATGTAAAAAAAGATATTTCGCCGACCCACAGTACCGTAGGCAATGAAAAACTGCTGCTCACAGCCGCCCTGAATCTGACGGGAAAACTGATCAGCCTGCAAAAGGAAGACCGGGTTCTCAGCGATTCGGTCTACACCCGTTTCCAGAACATGCTGACCCGCCTGAATACCGCAACGGGAAAAACAGGCCCTGAAATTGTTTTCACAGACAAAGCAGAACCGCAGCTTGCGGAAGCCGTAGCCCCTCCAGTCAAAACACCAGCTCCGGAAAAAACACCTGAGCAAACGCCTGCTGGCAGCCCGGCTCCTTCTGCCCAACAACCAGCACAGCAAGCCCCTGATACCACAAAAAATCAGGTGCCTTTCCCTGAAAGACAGGAGAAAGAAATCCGGCCGGCACCTTCTTTATCAGAAAACAGGCCTTTGGTGTCTCATCCCATGGCACAGGGGAAAAAGCCATATCAGAACACTCCCTGGGAAATGCCCTCCCCTGACTTTCTGACACCAAGGGATCCTTCTCCTCCCACCCAGGACAGAACAGCCCTGGAAATGAAATCGGAAATACTTGAAAACAAACTCGGAGATTTCGGTATACGGGGTGAGGTGGTACGCATTGTTCCGGGGCCCGTGATCACCACCTTTGAGTACCGCCCTGCACCCGGCATTAAAATCAGCAAAATTGTCAACCTCTCCGACGATCTGGCCCTGGCCCTTTCAGCTTTGAGCATACGCATTGTCGCCCCCATCCCCGGAAAGGATGTCATCGGCATAGAGATACCCAATAAGGACAGGGAAATGGTAAGGCTGCGGGAAGTTATCGAATCTCCGGCCTTTATGCAGCACCCCTCCCGCCTGACCCTCTGCCTTGGAAAGGACATCGAAGGCCGTCCCATTGTTGCCCCCATGGATCACATGCCCCACATCCTCATTGCCGGTGCCACGGGAACGGGGAAAAGTGTGGGACTCAACAGCATGATCACAAGCCTCCTTTACAAGGCAAGGCCCGATGAAGTGAAGCTTCTGATGATTGATCCCAAGCGCATAGAACTTTCCTTTTATAATGATATCCCCCACCTTATTTCCCCGGTGGTCACGGATATGAAACTGGCCACCAATGCCCTGTACTGGGCTGTCAGGGAAATGGAGAGACGCTACAGCCTGCTGGCGGATCACAAAACCCGCAACATTACGGGTTACAATAAAAAAATGAGGGAAACGGGACTGGATGCCCCCCTGCCCTTTATCGTGATCATCATTGATGAGCTGGCAGATCTCATGATGGTGGCCTCCCGCGATGTGGAAGTGGCTCTGGCCAGACTGGCACAAATGGCAAGGGCTGCGGGGATCCACCTCATCCTCGCCACCCAGAGACCTTCCGTGGATGTTCTCACCGGTGTCATCAAGGCCAACTTCCCCACGCGCATCTCCTTTCAGGTATCTTCAAAGATTGATTCCAGAACCATCATTGACAGCATGGGCGCAGAAAGCCTTCTGGGTAACGGTGACATGCTCTATGTGCCGCCCGGCACCTCCCGCATCCAGCGCATCCACGGCGCCTTTGTCACGGAAGAGGAACTGACCCGCATCATAGACTTCATTAAATCCCAGAGGGAGCCGGAATACATTCCCGATATCACCGCTGCGGATCATAAGGAAACCCCGGAAAGTGAAGACACCGAATATGATGAGCGTTACGATGAAGCCGTGGATCTGGTTCTGCGTACCCGGCAGGCCTCCATATCCGCAGTTCAGCGGCATCTGCGCATCGGTTACAACCGGGCAGCAAGAATCATAGAAACCATGGAAAAGGAAGGAATTCTCGGCCCTGCCGATGGTGCCAGACCCAGAGAAATCCTTTTGCCTGCACCCGATGAAACCAATGGAAGTTTTGCCTGATGAGTGTATTTGAAGGATTGCAGAAGCTGTTCCGGCAGCTCCCGGCCAGAGAAAAAAAAACCGTTGAACCAAACCCCCTTCCGGAAAAGAAAACGGTTGCCGATGCCCCCCCTGCAAGTGAAAACGCTGCTCCGCCTGCCAGAAAGGCAGCTCTAAAAAAAAACAGGCATGGCATTCCCCTCATCGAAAAGCCTGTGGAAGAGCTCTTCAAAGACGTTCCACAGCAGACGCCTCCTGCCACCATAGATCCGGCAATCGGAAAAAAAACGCTGCCCCTGACGTCAAATAAGGCTTCCGCCAAGAAAAAACCGGAAAAGAAAAAGCACACACCCATGAACAGAAAAGGGCTTCCCATTCTGGATCAGGATGCGGATCTCATGATGCAGATGGAAGCTCCGAGACCCCACTTATCCCATCAGCCTCAGAAACTGGCCTCCCACCTCAGAAAAAAAGCAGGCCTGCCAGCGGGAAAAAAACCAAGGCCCCTGTTAAAGGATAAAAACGGTATCCCCCTTTTAAAAAATCATACGGATTTCACTGAAGTTTTTAGTGAAAATATCAAGGATGCCGCCAAACCTGAAACCCAAAAGAGATCTCAGCCGAAAGTTCCCCTGTGGAAGGATCAGGATTCCGGTGATTTTTCCAAAAGCCTCAGGGAAAGCCTTGGCAACAAAGCCGGAGCCGTTCTCCTCAAGGAAAAGAAGGCAGGGTTTCCTCCTTCTGCGCCCATCACACTGAAAGAGCGTCTGCGCCGCTATCCCCCCCCCCAGGAAAACCTTGATCTCCATGGTTTTTCAGGTATTCAGGCCAGACTTAAAACGGAAATATTCCTGCAACAGGCAAAGGAAAAGGGAACTTTTACCGTAAGGATCATCCCCGGACGGGGCCTGCACTCCGAAGGCCCTGCGGTGCTGCCTGATATTGTGGATCAGAAAATCCGGGAAATGGAAGAGGCAGGGCTGGTCCTGTCCTGGAAATGGGAGAATGAAAAAAGAGAGCCCGGTGGCAGCGTCCTTGTTTACCTTAAGCATTTTGATCCATAATTTTTTTTTAGGTATTTAAAAAAAAGACTTGAAAACTGGTTCTGTTTTAGTCAATATCAAATAAAACTTAACCTTAAATGCAGGAGGTTCCCATGCAAACCCAGGAAATAGGTGATAACGAACCTTCAGACAACTTCCAGGAGCCGGATGCTGCCCAACAGGCCAAGGTCGAACCCATCCGGCGGCTCAGAGACATCAAAGCCATCAAGGTCCTCATCAAAGACAGCCCCCGCAACGCCGCCCTCTTCACGCTGGGTATCAACACCCCCCTGATGCCCAACGAACTTCTCCACCTCAGGGTCCATCAGGTCAGAAACCTGAAACCCGGAGATCCCGTCACCATCATTGATGACAAGAACGATAAAGCAAAAACCATCCCCGTTAACCGCATTTCCGTACTGGCCATACAGGCACTGCTTGAAACGGACAGCTACGAAGACGAAGATTTTCTTTTCAAATCCCAAAGGGGAAACCTTGTGGTTCCCTCCCTGCACAGGCTGGTCACCAAGTGGTGTAAAAGTATCGGACTCCCCGGAAATTTTGGGTCCCACACCTTAAGAAAAACCTGGGGCTTCCACCAAAACCACAGCTATGGGGTGGATATTTCAAAACTGATGAAAATTTTCAATCACAGCAGCCAGAAGCAGACCCGGGAATACCTCTGCATTGAAGAACCGGAAGAAACGGATATTTTCCTTAATGAACTCTGAAAAAAAAGTTCATCCCATGCCAGCTCATAAAATTTCACTATAAAAACAAGTCCTTTTTTCAACTGAAAGCAGAATTTTCCTTTAAAGGTATTCTGCTTTCAGCTTTTCTGACCGAACCTTATCAAACAACTCATCAGGCTTTGTACACAAGGCCCCTGTCTTCAGGCTTCTTTTATGCAAAATTCTTGCTCCATACTGCGAAAAGAGCTTGCCCTGCGGCATACTCCCATGTATAGTGATTCGCAACCTGAACAGCATTTCATAAAATCACAGACGTACACCCAAGGGAATCATCGACCAAAGGAGGAAACCGTGTTGAAATTTTCCAGAAAGAATTTACTTATCATCGGCCTTGCGGCCCTCTTCCTCTGCGCCATGGCATCCGGTGCATGGGCAAAAACCTATTCGAATATCCTTGTTTTCGGGGATAGCCTGTCGGATGTAAATAATATGCATACGATAACACAAGGCCAACAACCTGTCAGATACAGTGACGATAAAGTCTGGATTGAATTTCTGGCTGAAAAAATGGGGCTTGAGGATAAACTCATTAACAAAGCGTATGGAGGTGCAAAAACAACAGGACACCTAAATGAGCAATTTAACAATTTTGGTTTTCAGGAACAGATTAATGCCTATACTTCAAAAAATACAATTGATCCAAATGCTCTTGTAGCTATCTGGATAGGCGGTAATGATTTAAATACCCACCTTCCCATTATCAGCTACAATACCGCACAGGATGCAAGCAACCCGGCAAATAATGGACCTTGGGTTAAAGAGGCCATAGCAGCCATCCAAAAGCAATGGATAGAAAGCGGAAAAGATCCAAGCGAGCTGCCCGCATATCTTGGATCCGATGAAGGTAAAGCCAAAATAGCAGAAATGGTCAATGGAAAAATCCAGATCTACCTGAGAGATGAAATTGTATTGAATATTGTCCACGGGATTCAGGCATTAGAGCGCTCAGGCGCCAAAAATTTTCTTATACTGAACATCCCTGATCTTGGAAAGACACCACAGGCCATTGAAACTGCAAGAATTGCTGCATCCGGAGCCATTGCCCAGGCTGATCAGGCAGACCAGGTTATGAGTCCGGAACAGGTTGCCGGAATAATAAAAGAAACACTTGGCAACATATCCAAGCTTACTGCGGCCTTTAATGACGTCACTATGATTGCCCTTCAGAACCTTTTCAGTAGCTTGGGGCCCAATGCCAAATACCAGTATTATAGTGCTTTCAAATTTATGAATCAGGCTATTGCTCAGGCTGACGAAACATCTTTCCCAATGAACAAAAACGAAAAATATTCGCCTGAAAAAATAGCTGAGCAGCTTTTTGAATCAAAAACCACTAATTTTGGAGAATTAAAAATATGGGAAATAATTATTGGGGCTGCCACAAACAAACTGCCTTCCAATTTTTATAATGATTATCAAACAAGCTGGTTAAAACTTGAAGGAAATGTTGAACCTCCTGCCCTTCCAGTAATAAAAGCACAAAGCCCCGCGACTCCCAACACCGGAGTCGCAGCAGATTATATTTTCTTTGATACCATCCACCCCACCTCCAAAGCCCACAAAGAGCTGGCAAAAGATGTTCTTGCCAGGATGCAGGCAAGCAAACTCCCTGCCCCACCCGAAGCCGTCAAGGTAGACAGTGAGATTGCAGGCAGTCCCTGCTTCATTGATTCCGCAGCAGCCGCAAATCATAACACCTTCATGATCTTCATGGGGCTTATGGCAGGCCTTGGCATGCTGATGATCATCATCCGCAAGAACCACAACAGGGGATAAGTCTCACCCTGCAGTAAAAAGCTAAAAAAAAGAAGCCCCTTTTCGGAAGACTCCGGAAAGGGGCTTGGTTTATTTTGTTTTCAGAATAGTAATTATTCAGAACAGTTTATTCCGAACTGCCAATGCTGTAATTGCAGCAGCTTCGTACTGCTGCAAGGCTCCGTGGCTATTTGCAAGTGACATTGCAATCGTTTCGGATCAGAGCTTTGCAGGCCTGTGCGAAAGAAGCGGCAAACTGTCTGAGCCGCCACAAAGGCAGCGTGCTGAAGCCTGCCATGGTAATCAAAAAGCTTATCCTGCCTGTGGCGGGGAGTTTTTGCCGCTTCCGCACAGGCCAAGAAGCTCCCGAATAAGATTGCGTCACGGGCAAATAGCCTGGGGCCTGTGCATCTGTCTTGCAGCTATGGTACTTGGAAAACTGCGCTGAACAGTTACTCAGAATAAAAAAAAGCCCGGACATAAAGCCCGGGCCCTTCCTCTTATTTATGGAGCGGGAAACGGGACTTGAACCCGCGACCTTCAGCTTGGGAAAATTGCATTTCACGGTTTTACGCCCCTTCATACCCCCCCACAAAACACACTATAAGTTATTGACTTTATGAATTTTACCACCTATACTGCCTTCATGCTTCACCACCCGTTTTTACCTGTTGCCGTGAAATTTTGGTCGCAAATTTGGTCGCAAATTTTGGTCACAAAGGAGGTCACATAATGGCACGTTTTACGGATCTGGGGATTGAACGCCTGAAGACAACGGGCAAGCGCTACACCGTGACAGAGGGGGATGGTCTTTACCTGGAGGTTTCCCCCAAGGGAAAAAAAAGGTGGCTGCACCGGTATGAATTAAGCGGCCAGAGAAAATGGTTTCCTCTGGGGGAGTTCCCGGCCATGAAACTTAAGGATGCCCGTGCCGAAAATGCCAGATTGCAAAAGCTCACCCAGGACGGCGGGAACCCCGCAGAAGAAAGGGCCGCATTGAAAGCGGCACCAACGGTTCAGGAACTCTTTGAAGAATGGCATACCAGAGGGACGGACAAGCGGGGAAAGCCCTGGAGTGACGGCCACAAGCGGAATGTTCAATACATGTTTGGAGCTGACGTGCTTCCCGCCATAGGAAGCAAAAAGGTTGCAGATGTCACCAAACGGGATCTGCGTGTTCTTCTGGAACGTATCGAGGCAAGGGCTCCGAATCAGGCATTGCAGGTTTACCGCCGCCTGAGCAGGCTTTTCAACTATGCCTGCCAGAAGGACGTAATCGAACACTCACCCATGACGCACCTGGAGCCTATCGGCAGCACAAGCCGGAAAAGCCGGTACCTGTCGGAAAGAGAAATCGGGGAATTTCTGGCCGCACTCCCCCTCATGAATGCGGCCCCGCAGACCACCCGCATACTGGAGCTTATCCTTCGAACCGGGCAGCGCCCTTCGGAAGTGTGCGGAGCTCACGAAGCTGAAATTGATACTGAAGGCATGTGGTGGACACTGCCAGGCAGCAGGGTAAAAAATGGTTCAGAACACCGGATACCCCTCACCGGAAAAATGTTGGATCTTTTTGGCCTTCCAAATGAGCACGGCCTTTTTTTCCCCAGCCTGCGAAAAGAGGATACCCCCGTGGGCCATACCATCCTTTCAAAGGCCTTACGCCGATCCATCACCGGTCGGGAAAAAGGAACCGATTCCGAAAGAACTCTTCCCCTGGAAGACTTTTCACCCCATGATCTGCGGAGGACTTGCGCCACTGGCCTGGCAGAACTCGGATTTACCGATGAAGTCATCGGTGCCGTGCTGAATCATTCCAGGCGGGGCGTGACGGCACAGCATTACAATCATTTCAGATATGACGCACAAAAGCGGAAGGCGCTGGAAGCATGGGAGCGGAGGCTTGACCGGATAGCCGGGAAGGAAGAGGCGGGGAATGTGGTGTCCCTCTCCGGGCGGCGGAGGGCGTGATACATTTTTTAAAGCAAATTTGTGCTTGACATGAAAAACAAGAAAATGGTAATTGCTTATTTACTATGAATATGAAAAAAGCCTACACAACAAAAGAACTTGAAGCGCTAACTGGAATGAGTGCTAAAAACCTTCATGGGTACATCACCGCCGGTAAAATTAACCCCGATATTCGGAGTGCTACCGGGCCAGGAACGGTTGTGTTGCTTTCCGCTAATAATTTGTTGCAGGCTATGGTTCTTCACGAATGTTTAAAGATTGGCTTACCGAGGCGAACCATATTTTTGATGTTCGACAGCCTCAATTCAAACGGGGACATAAAACGGCTTAATCTAACTGAAATTTCTGCGTATAATAACAACGTCCTTTTGCGTTTTTTATCTAATGGGAGGGGGGGGATTTGCCACAGATTTGACCTTGAGAGAAATGCCTGTGTAAGGTGTGAAAATGCCTTCTCAGATGAAATAAGACAACTTCATGGGGGAATAGATCTTACCGATGTTGAAGCTATTCTTTTGGTAATTCAAATAAACCTTTCCCGGATGGCGAGGCTTCTTTTAAAAAACCTTAAAAAATAAGGGTTTTTTTTTACATTTTAGAGTCAATGATAATTTACCATTAATTAACTAAACCACAATGAAATATACTTAACCGAGAAAAGGAATTTACTATCTGCAAAACAGCTTTTTTTTACATTTTAGAGTCAATGATAATTTACCATTAATTAACTAAGCCACAATGAAATATACTTAACCGAGAAGAATAGAGGAGGAAACACCATGGCAATACCCGAAGGCAAGCGGCAGATCACAGCAATAGTTACCCCCGAGGCCCATAGAAAGCTCCGGATCATTGGAGCCATACACGGTTTTCCCAATGCCGGGGAAACGGTCATGGCGCTGGTGGATTTTTACGAAAAAAACAGTCAGGACAACCCCGGCGGAATAACTTTAACGGCAAACGGCCCCGCCCTGGGCCAGTAAAGGAGCGCACCATGGACAGAGCACCAATGCTAATCCGCAGAAAGCAACTTAAGGAACTGACCGGCCTGTCACCTTCGACGGCTGAACGATGGGAAAAAGCTGGCAAGTTCCCTGCCCGCAGGTGTGTTGGGCCGGGTGTTGTCGGGTGGCTGTACGACGAAGTCCGGGAATTTATGAAAAACACCCCTACGGCAGGAGGCACCCCATGAAAAAAACATTTTTAAGAAGAACCCTGAAAGAAGCCCATGACTCCGAAAACCTGGCATACCTCCATTTTTTTGCGGACGGGCAAGAAGCCCCCTGGGTGCTGGTGGCCATGGACAAATCAGGCGACACACTCATGCAGCGGGAATTCGAAAGCCTCGACTGCCTGATGCGGCACGTTGTCGCAGAAATTGGATACTGCCCGGCCTTCAGGTCGGAAACCATGCAGACACAATCGGAAAAAATTGAAGCAATCCTTGGGGAGTTTGGAGCACAGGCCTTCCGTGCAAGGCTTTTTTTCAAGGGGCTGGCCGAACGGATTGGGGAGGGGCGGGAGCTTGAAGCCGTCACCCTGGGCGAGCTTTTGGAAGCAGTCCGGATGCAGGTGGCCCACCATGAGCAGATGGCCCGGCTTTAAAATGAAACGGCCCCCAGCCTGTGGGGGGCTGTGGGGCCAAAAAACAAAAAGATAACTAAGCCTTACCTTAGGACATTCATGCCGAGAATGCAAGAAAAAACTGACCTCATCCCAGAACTGAAAAAGACCCTCCCTGAAATCCGGGATCATGTTCCCGGTCTCATGAAGAATGGTGCGGAACTTCACGGCCCCTGCCCCTTTTGTGGGGGAGAAGATCGCTTTTTTCTCCGGCCTGACGGCTTTTTCGGATGCCGCCAATGCACTCCGCGTGGAGGAGACAAAATCGACTTTTTCCAAAAGCTTCACGGGACAACCATACGGGGACTTGCAGAACAGTTCCTGGGCGCAGCCCCCGCCCTCCCCAGGGAAAAACAGGCCGGGAAGGTAGCGGCCACCCCCGCTAACCTGAAGGCCGAATATTTGTACCGGGATGAGGCCGGGAAGGAGCTTTTTCGCGTGCGTCGGTATGAGGCCAACGGTGCCAAGACCTTTAGGCAGGGCCATTTTTCTGAAGGCCGGTGGGTCTCCAGTCTCAAAGATATACGCCGTGTGCTGTACCGGCTTCCGGAGGTTGTGGCTTCGTCAAACGTGCTGCTGGTCGAGGGCGAAAAGGATGCCGACAATGCCGCAGCCCTTGGCTTCACGGCCACAACCGGCCCCATGGGGGCTTCATCATGGAAGCCTGGCTATGCGGAGGCCCTGCGGGACAAACACGTTGCCGTGCTGCCCGACAAGGACGAACCCGGTCAAGTGTATCTTAAAGCCGTGATCCGCAGCCTTGTTGGCGTTGCTGCCTCGGTTCGGACGGTTTTACTCCCTGGGCCGGGAAAGGATATTTCAGACTGGATTCAGGCCGGGGGTACGAAGGAACAGCTTGTCGCCCTCATCGAGGAAACCAGCCCCTTGGAAGAAGAGCCAGACCATGAGTGTGGGGACGGGAACCCGCTTTTGGAAGCGCCGAAGGTGGACAAGAGTCTTGTCATAGATAAAACCGACTTCATGCGAACGGCCAGAAAATTCCTGAAGGAACGGGGAACACAGATCCTCACCCACAGAGGAGAGATTATGGAATACCAGGGGGGCCGGTACGTCCCCATTGAACCGCCTGACCTGGGGGCCGCTCTGCTGGCCTGGGCTGAAACCCAGATCGATTTTGAAAAAAAGCGGCCCTTCAAGCCGAACCGGAACTGGCGTGTGAACATGGAAGATTCCGTGAAGGCCATTACAAACATTCCGGCACGACAGGCCCCCCCTTGCTGGACGGATGGCCGGGAAGAGCCCCAGGGTAAGTTCGTCCTGGCCTGTGAAAACGGCCTCCTTGACGTGCGGAACCGAACGCTGACACCTGCAACACCAAAGTTTTTCACGCGAAACGCCCTGCCCTATGGCTTCGATCCGGAAGCCAGCTATTCAAGATGGTTTGACTTTCTCCTGGAGGTTTTTGACGGCGACACTGAGAGCATGGACACACTTCAGCAGCTTTTTGGATATCTGCTCACAAACGACACCACCCAGCAAAAAATATTCCTGATAGTCGGGCCTAAGCGGAGCGGAAAAGGAACCATTGCCCGTGTACTGACCGAGCTTCTGGGCCGGGAAAATGTGGCCGGGCCTACGTTGAACGGGCTGGCCCAGCAGTTCGGCCTTGCCGGCCTCATCGGAAAACCACTGGCCATTATCAGCGATGCGAGGCTTTCCTCAAAAACGGATAAGGCCACCATGTCGGAACGGCTCCTGAGCATTTCCGGTGAGGACTTTTTAAGCATTCCGAGGAAGTATCTCACGGACGTGACGATGCAGCTCCCCACCCGAATTCTGATTTTCTCTAATGAAATGCCGAACCTCGGCGATGTTTCCGGGGCCTTGGCTTCCCGATTTATCACCCTGATAATGCCCAAAAGCTTTTTCGGAAAAGAAGACCCCCAGCTCACCCAGAAGCTGATTAAGGAGCTGCCCGGCATCCTGAACTGGTCTCTGGATGGCCGGGATCTTCTGGAAAAGCGGGGGTATTTCTCCCAGCCTGAAAGCAGCATTGCAGCCATGCAGGAGCTTGAAGACCTGTCAAACCCGATACGGCCCTTCATCCGGGAGCGCTGCATAACCGGGCCGGGGCAAAGCATTGAATGCTGGCGACTCTTCCAGGCGTGGGAGCAATGGTGCCTGGAGCTGGGCCAAAGAGATCCCGGAAGCCCCCAGAAGTTTGGAATCGGTCTCAAGGCTGCGGAGCCAAAGGTGGAAACAAAGCTAGTTCGCATTCTGGGTGGCCATTCAAGGAATTATATGGGGATCAGTCTTTCTTAAACGGCTGTCTGTAACGCAGTGTAACGCGTTACTTTTCATTGTAGCGGAAACTTTTTTTAAAGGAAGGGGAAGAATGGGAGAGAGAGACGAGGAAGAGAGAGTAAGGAAAACAATAGAGATGTAACGCGTTACACTGCGTTACACCGAGGCCACCCAAAACCACAACAACAGGGCGTATGCCCTTGAAATTATAAAGAAAGGCAAGGCATGGACAAAGAGGTTGTAGAGAAAGCGAATCGGCTCATGGCTGAGGCCGTCAAAAAAGGGCCTGGCGTGTGGTGCATCGAATACCTGCACGATAACGACTGCCCGGCTCTTCGAAACGGGGATTGCCGGTGCAAGCCAGATGTCCGGCTGAAGCAACTGGGAGGGGGAGGGTAAAATCTCTGGCACCGCCGCTCCCTAGACCGAGAGGGCAGCCTTTTCGGCCCTGTGTCAAAATGGAGGACTTTTTTTTACCCCCCCCTACCCCATTTTGACATAGCGGAAAAAAAGCTGCCCGTCCGGTCCAGGAGACAAAGGGCCTAGAGATCCGAACCGCCCCTGGGGGCTTAGGTGCGACCACCCGGCCCCCGAAACAAAACAATAAGCCGCGACCGGCTCTTATCCCCAAAGCCACAGCGCTACCGCTACTGACTTCGGGTTTTAGAAAGGAGAAAGCATGTGAGCAAAATTGAACGACGTATATTTCCCGCAAAGGAGCTGAGGCTGTACCGCAGCCGCTCCGGTGGGATGACACTGGAAGGATATTCTGCCGTTTTCGGCAAGCCTTCCGAAAACCTTGGCTGGGGTGACTTTGAAGTCCGGGAATACATCGCACCGGGTGCCTTCACGGAAGCACTGAGGAAGAGCGACTGCCGGGCGGTGTTTAACCATGATCCCAATCTGATTTTAGGGAGGGAGTCTGCCGGAACTCTGGAACTGAAACAGGACAGCACCGGGCTGCGTTCCGTGATCCACCTGCCGGATACCCAGCTGGGCCGGGATCTGGCCGTCAGCGTTGAGCGTGGTGACATCCGGGAGCAGAGTTTTTGTTTTGTGGTGGGTCGTGACCAGTGGGAGGAGGATCAGAAAAAGCGGATTGCCACCCGCACCATACTGGAAATCAGGGATCTGATTGACATCAGCCCTGTAACCTACCCGGCATATCCGGACACAGATATTGCCCGACGGGAAGCGCTTCGACGCTTTGGCGGGAAGGTGTCTGGGCAATCTTCACAAAGATTGAAACATTTTGACCGTCACGAAAAAACACTAAAAATAAAAGGACTTATATAATGAAAAGACAGCAGCTGACAAGAGCACAGGAAAAACTGGGGCAAACCTGGGATGAATACAAATCATACCGGGATGGCTTGCCCGACGATGAAAAGCGCTGGACAGGTGAGCAGCTGGAAAAGTTCGACCGGTTTGACAGTGCCATTGACGGGCTGGAAGGCGAAATCGAGCGCCTGAAACGATCTATCAGGGATGAAGAGCGGGAAGAGCGTTTCTCCCAGTCCGGTGACCCCTGGGCTGGAGAGCACGGAGGGCATGGATACGGAGGGCTTGGTGCTCCCATTGGGGAGAGCCGCAGCGGTGGTAAACCCTTCGGGATGGAAGCGGATCGACAGGAGCAGTTTGATTTCCGGAGTAATCCTTCAGGCAACACGAAAAGGCACTCTTTCAACCGGTACCTGCTGGATGGAAGCCGGGCTATCGGTGCCGATGAATTCAGATCGCTTCAGGCCGGGTCTGACGTGTCTGGTGGCTTCCTGAATGCGCCGGAGGTTTTTGTGAAAAAGCTCCTCAAGAGCCTCGACGATGAAATCTTCATCCGTAAACTGGCGACAAATTACCCCGTACCGCACAGCGTCAGCCTGGGATGCCCGGTTCTGGATTCGGATCTTGCAGACTGCGAGTGGACGGCTGAACTGAAAACCGGCTCCGAGGATAAGGGGCTGGGCTTTGGGAAGCGTGAGCTGCGGCCCTACCCCACAGCTAAACGGGTGCTGGTTTCCAATAAAATCCTGCGTACAGCGGCATTGAATCCGGAAGACCTGGTGAGAGAACGGCTGGTGTACAAGCTGGGAGCGACCGAAGAGAAAGCGTTTATGACCGGGGATGGCCACAACAAGCCCCTGGGCCTCTTCACCCCCTCCACGGATGGGATCAGTACGGCCAGAGACGTGAAGGGCAGCAACACAGCCACAGCCATCACAGCGGATACGCTCATCGATGTGGTTTATAGCGTGAAGGCCTCTTATGCGAAAAAAGCCGTCTGGATTTTTAACCGGGAAGCCATCCGGCGCATCCGCAAGCTGAAGGATAACGATGGCCAGTACCTGTGGCAGCGGGGCCTTGCCGGTGCACCGGATACCATCCTGGAGCGCCCCTATCACATTTCCGAGCACTGCCCTGGTGACTTCTCAGCAGGCAAATATGTGGGCCTGTTCGGGGATCTGTCCTTCTACTGGATAGCCACCGGCCTTGCTGTGCACGTAAAGCGCCTTGACGAGCTGTACGCTGAGCAGAACATGACCGGCTTCATCGGACGGCTGGAGGTTGACGGAATGCCCGTTATGGAAGATGCCTTCGCACGTATCAAGCTGGCATCATCCTAGCACACGGCGGCCTGCCGTTTCGACGGTGGGCCGTTTTTCGGATAACCGGCCCCCATGCGGGGCCATTCCATAAATTTTCGTTTCAACAAGAAAGGTTCGTCAAATGTTCGTTCTTGTCATGCCCTGTACATTTATTCCGGCCCCCGCCAGGGAACTAAAGACCCAGAAAACCAGCCCCCAGAAAAAAAGCCAGATGGCCGAGGAGCTGGATGCCCTGCAATCAGAGACCCTAAGACTTAAAATTTTGAAGGTGCAGAGGGCCGGGATTGATCTGGAAGTGCTCCTGGACGCGCTCATTGAAGGTAGCGGCGGGGAAACCGCTGTGTAAGCATCCCTTTTTTTTCTGCGGGCAGGCTGGGGATATACGCCCTGGCCTGTTCCTGTTTCAGGAGGCACCATGGAAAAAAGTCTGCCCTGTGAGGGGGTGCTTGATGCCGGGGATCTTTCGGCCATCCGATCCCTATGGCGGGCCGTGCTGGCGCGGGCTATTGCGGACAGCCTCATGCATCGAGCCATTGAAGACGGATCACACCCCGGCACATGGAAAAGCCAGGCTAACCGGCTGGAGCTGTGGCAGGCATTCCGGTGGATAGAGATTGCCGGGCCGGATTTTCAGGTGGTTTGCCGACTGGCGGGATTTGATCCGGAAACGGTGCGGCAGGCCGTGAGAAAAGCCAATATCCGCACACTGAGCACCGGCCCGAGGATCTGGGGAGCTGCTTCACCCCCCAAACCAAAAAGACCCAGGGGCAGGCCGAGGGTGGGGGGTAGGCCTTTTTGATGCCTACGTGGTCGCAAATTTTGGTCGCAGATTTTGGTCACAAATTGAACTGAAGGTTATGGCTTCGGTTTTGGTCGCAAATTTGGTCGCAAATACCCCTTTTGGACTAAAAAAGGCTTAGGCAAAACCGCCTAAGCCCTTGTTTTTATTGGAGCGGGAAAAGGGATTCGAACCCTCGGCCTTCAGCTTGGGAAGCTGACACTCTACCACTGAGTTATTCCCGCAACTTCTGTCAGACTAATTAATGTATTGGCTGATACAAATCAACTTAAAAAATACACGAAAGCCTTTCAGTCCCTCTTTTTCACATTTTACAGCCACCCCCACCACATGAGGGCGGCGTAAAGCCCCCGCTTCCCCGGGGAACCCCCTCGGGCCGGATGGCGGCACAGGACATCAGCTTTTCCGCTTCACCTGAGCCACAGGAAGGACAGGCAGGCTTGGGATCTTTCATACGCATCAGCATTTCAAAGGCATGACCGCACTTCATACATCGATACTCATAAATCGGCATAGGGCCTCTCCTTGCTTCGACAGAACACCACTCTCCACTTTCCCACTCTACATATATAAGCCCGGAGGAAGAGGGAAAGCATGCTGAACAGCTACCATTTATCATCATCCCGGGCAGCAGCAAGACGAAAAAGCATAAGGCTTTCCAGAATTCGCTGCCCGGCCGTTAGCACCACAAAAAAAGTAAATATCAGGGTAAGAAAAACCCCTGCCTTTGGAAACAAAATAATCAATGTAAAAAAAAGAAAACTTTCACTGCGTTCCGCAAGCCCCGGCTGATACCTGAAACTTTTCCTTGTATCTCCGGGAAGAAGGGCTCCGTGGAGAAGCAAAACGGTTACCGAAATCAAAAGTGCTGCCAGAAGAAAAATCATGACCATCCACAACTCGGGCCGGGCCAGAACCAGCGCAAGAATAATGGCCACCTCCACACAGCGGTCGCCCAATACATCAAGAAAAGCACCCGTTGCGGAACTCGTTCCCCTTCTCCGTGCAAGGGTGCCATCCAGCACGTCAAAGAGTCCGGAAAACCAGAGAAAACCCACAGCCCAAAGCGGCGAATACCCCATAAAAATACAGAAAGCCGAAAGCATGCCAAAAAAAAAGGCAAGGAAAGTGAGATGCATGGCCGTCATGCCGCAGAGATAAAAGGGCTTCACCATGAGATTAAAAAGGGGCTGGATCAAAGGCCGCAAACGACTGTCAAGCATGATACCGACTCCGTAGCATTTAAAAAAGCAGATCCCCCCGAAAAAAGTAGTAGAACCAAAGCATGGGAGGACGAATCAGACTGTGCGTAGCAGTAAAAATCCACCTGCTTTTGCAGGCCACTATCAACACAATCCTTTTCAGCTTACCTCTTCCACCCTCCAAAAAAAAGCTTTTTCCGTTCACAGCTTCCGTGCTACCCTTAAAAAAACGTAACTGTTCAGCACAGTTTTTCATATCATACCTGCAAGACAGATGCACAGGCTCCAGGCTATTTGCCCGTGACGCAATCCGGCACTCAAGCTAAAAAACCCAAGCCCTTTACGGGAGCAAAAGTGCTTCAAGGATCTTGAGTGCCGGATTCGGGAGCTTCTTGCCCTGTGCGGAAGCGGCAAAAACTCCCCGCCACAGGCAGGATAAGCTTTTTGATTACCATGGCAGGCTTAAGTACGCTGCCTTTGTGGCGGGTCAGACAGTTTGCCGCTTTTTATTTAGCACTCCGGCACTCAAGCTTACAAAAGCCCATTGTTTTCATCGCAGGCTTTGGGTTTATGGCTTGAGTGCCGGAATCCGAAACGATTGCAATGTCACTTTCAAATAGCCTCGGAGCCTTGCAACAGTACGAAGCTGCTGCAATTACAGCATTGGCAGTTCGAAATAAATTGTGCTGAATAATTACAAAAAAACATTAAAAGCACTCCAAAAATACCGGCTATAGCTGCACCTGTCTTTTACAACCCGACATTCTGGAGTCTCCATGCCAAGACCCATCATCTGCCCGGAAACAGGCAGGCCTGTGTATGGCCGCCATGACGGACCCGTCACCATCAACCTGAAGGACTTCCACCTGCGATCTGCCATGGGAAGACCCGTACCCGGATGGTTCCAGCGATTTAAATACAGACAGTTCATGTTTTTTGGCATTTCAGACCAAAATTTTTCCGCAGGTGTTGCCCTTGCGGATCTGCATTTTGCACAGCAGGCCTTTTTTTACGTGAAACCTGCCGCAGGGCTGCCCTGGGTCCACACCTCTGCCATGTCCCTCCTGCCTGCAAATCCCATGAATCCTGAATCGGAATTCCCGGATTTTTTCTTTCAGAAATCCGGACTCATGCTCCATTTTCAAAAAAACTGCCTTGAAGCACGATATAAAGATGCCCATCTCCATATTCTTCTGGGAGAAAGCCCGTCTCCCCTACGCCTCTGCACCCGCACCGGCTGGCGCGGATGGACCTTTACCCGCAAGGCCGCATCCATTCCGGCCAGCGGGAGTTTTCGCTGCCATAATGTCCACAGGGACCTGTCACCGGAAACCTGCCGTGCCCTTACGGACAGAACCTGCGGCATCCTCCGGAGAGAAACCTTCTGGAACTGGGCCGCTGCCACAGGAATCCTTGCCAGCGGAGAGGATTTCGGAATGAACCTCGCCTGGGGTGTCAACGAAACCGGTTTCACGGAAAACCGCATCTGGATCAGGGGCATGCCGGTCAATATCGGACCCGTCATTTTCGAGGTTCCCGAAAACCGCAGCAGCACTCCCTGGCAGATTTACAGCGAAGATAAAAGCCTTTGCCTCAGTTTCACCCCTTCATGGGCCATGACCCAAAGGGTCAGTGCCGGTCTTATTGCAACAGATTTTGTACAGAACACGGGCTTTTTTTCCGGGATGATCCACATCAGGGGGCATGCACCCCTGATTCTTTCAGATCTGCCCGGCTGGACGGAAGATCATTATGTACGCTGGTAAAGCTCTTCTTGACATTACTTATCCCGTATAGTATTCAATCGTGATTTTGACCTGTCTCCAAAAGGGGGCGGGTTTTTCCTTGCTCCGGGCTGAAATACGTTCGGGGCTTTAAACCCGAAAGGAGTTTTCATGAGAAGATACGAAACCATTTTCATTCTGGACCCGGACATTTCCGAAGAAGTCCGGACCCAGATCCTTGAACGCACCACCGGAATGATTGAAGCCACCGGCGGTCAGATCGCAAAGATTGACGAGTGGGGCAACCGCAAACTCGCATATCCCATAGCCAAAAAAGTCCGGGGTCACTATTTCCTTCTGGATTATCTGTGCGAAGGTGATCTCATTTATGAGATGGAACGCAGCTTCCGCCTTGATGACAAGGTACTCAAATTCCTCACCGTCCTCCTCGACAAATTCAGCAGCCTTGAAAAAATAGAAGCCGAAAATATTGCTGCTGAAAAAGCGGCTGCCGAGGCTGCTGCTGCCATGGAAAATGCCAGAGACAGAGATGATGATGACGACGATGATGATGATGACGATGATGACCGCAATTACGACAGGGAGGACTGATATCCATGGTAAATCCTAGAGCATCCAAAGTCTCAAGAAAAAAGAAAAGACGCGTTTATCACCGCAGAAAAGTATGCCGTTTCTGTGCGGATACCAAAATAAAAATTGAATACAAGGACCCCAAAGGTCTGAAATATTTTGTTACGGAGCGGGGCAAAATTATTCCCCGCAGAATCACCGGTACCTGCTCCAAACATCAGCGGCTTCTGACAACGGCAATCAAGCGTTCCCGTAATATTGCCCTGATGCCTTTTGTCGGTAACGTTGACTAAGCCACAAAGCTCAGGGAGTATAAAATGATCAGGGACGGGGGAAAAGGGATTGATATAAAGAGTCTGGCTGGTATTTTCATACTGGCCGGGTTTCTTGCCGCTGCAGGCGTGCTGCTGCCCTTTGTGGGCGTCTTTCCTGCCCTTTTTCTCCCTCTGCCCATGCTGATTCTGCGCCTGGAAAACCGGGAACCGCTTCCTGCCCTTATCCTTTCTGGTCTGGTGCTGGGCATTCCCCTGATTTTCACGGGCAGGATATCATCGGATCTGATTTTCTATGGGGGAATGCTCCTTTATGGCTTTGCCATGGGAGAGGGCTGGCGTCGGGGACTCAGTAAAGAGGCTTTTGTTCTCCGCGCCCTTCTTGCGGTTCTCGGAGCAGGCTGTGCTGCCATCCTCTTCCTTGCGATCAGTAAGGGAACCGGGCCGCTGACACTGGTCGGTAACCATGTTGCAGCCAACCTGGCCATGACCCTTGAGATCTACCGCCAGATGGAAATGCCGAAGGAAACCCTGACTCTTTTTGAGGCAGCCATACCAAGACTGGAGTATGCCCTGACCCGCCTGCTGCCAGCCATTGCCGCTTTTATCCTTATATTTGCGGCCTGGCTTAATCTTCTGGCAGCACGCCCCATGGTCAGGAGCAGAAATATTCAGGCTGCGGATCTCGGACTTTTCATCAACTGGGGAGTACCGCCCGTATTTATATGGGGGATAATTGTTGCAGCGCTGGTTCTCATGGTACCGTTTCCCTTTGTTCGTATTCTTGGAATATCCTGTCTTCTCGTGCTTCTCCCCCTGTACTTCCTTCAGGGGATGGCCATTGTGGCATACTGGTTCCACCACCGGGCCGTACCACCCATCATCAGATACGCCCTTTATGCCCTGATGCTGATACAGCAGGTCCTTTTTCTGGTTATTCTGCTTATCGGTATTTTTGATACATGGCTCAACTTCCGTAAACGCATCGGGACAAAGCCACAATCTTGACTGATATCCTCACAGACCCTTGGAGGTTGATATGAAAGTTATTCTTAAAGAAACCATAGAGTCCCTCGGCATCATCGGATCCGAGGTGAACGTGGCGGACGGGTATGCCAGAAACTACCTGCTACCCCAGAAAAAAGCCATTCTGGCCACTCCCCAGAACCGCAAGGTAATGGAACAGATGAAGGTTCGTGTACAGGCCCAGATTGCCAAGGAAAGGGCCATTGCCGAGGAACTGGCTGCCCGGCTTAATGAAATTTCCGTCACCCTTTCCGCCAAAGTGGCCGATGAAGGCAAGCTCTACGGCTCTGTTACGGTTCAGGATATTGTACGCGCCCTGCTGGAACAGAATGTGGAAGTGGAAAGGCGTCAGCTTCTCCTTCCCGAACCCATCAAGGCCCTTGGTACCTACAAGGTGCCCGTGCGGGTTTACAAGGGTGTGGAACCGGAAATAACCGTGGAAGTGGTTCCGGCTGCCTGATTGTCCCCGAATTTTATAAAAAAATGATCAGGCGGAAAAACCCTATGGTTTTCCGCCTGATCCTCTTTCGGGTCAAAGGCATTTTCCATAAGAGGTATCCATGGCTGACCATTCCCCTGCTACAAATGATCCACTCTTTTCCCGAACACCGCCCCACAGCCCTGAGGCGGAAACCTCCCTTTTAAGTGCCATTCTCATTGACAACGATGTCCTCATGGACATTGTGGATATTCTGAATCCTGAGCATTTCTACAGGGGTGCCCACCAGAAAATCTACGCTGCTGCCACGTCCCTCTTTGCCAAAGGCCAGCCTGCGGATCTGGTCACCGTGGCCAATGCCCTGCAGGATGCAGGACAGCTGGAAAATGTAGGGGGGGCGACCGCACTGGCCCGCATTGTGGATACCATTCCCATTGCACCCAATGCCGTGGAATATGCTAAAATCATAAGAAACAAGGCATCCTTACGCAGACTCATTGAACGGGCCACCCAGATTGTGGGCAAGTGTTTTTCCAATGCCGATGACGTGGATGGGGTCATCGATTTTGCCCAGAGTGTGATTTTTGAAATTGCGGAAAACAAAACCCGAAAAGCCTTTTCGCCTTTGCAGCAGCTCATAGACATCAACATCGACACCATCGAACAGCAGCAGGGCAGCCAGAAGGAAATCACAGGCATTCCCACAGGCTACAGACGTCTGGATCAACTGACTTCCGGACTGCAGAACTCCGACCTTCTGATCCTTGCGGCAAGGCCTGCCATGGGAAAAACTTCCTTTGTACTGAATATCGCCAGAAACGCCGCCGTGGAAGCCGGTATCCCCGTGGGAATTTTTTCCCTTGAAATGAGCAAGGAGCAGCTTTCCATGCGCCTTCTCACCGCAGAAGCCCGTGTGGAGTCCGGCAAGGTGCGTGGCGGCTCGCTGTCTCCCGATGAATGGAACCGCATCAATACAGCCGCCTCTATCCTTTATGAGGCACCCATATATATTGACGACTCGCCGGATGCCTCTCCCATGGATATCCGCGCCAAAGCCAGGCGCCTCAAGATGGAAAAGGGTCTTGGCCTTCTTGTCATCGACTACCTGCAGCTGATGCGGGGCTCTTCCCAGTCGGACAGAAGGGATCTGGAAATTGCAGAAATCTCACGGTCCCTCAAAGGCCTTGCCAAGGAACTGGGGATTCCCGTTATCGCCCTTTCCCAGCTCAACCGTATGCTGGAACAGAGGGCAGATAAACGCCCCATGCTTTCGGACCTCAGGGAATCCGGCTCTCTGGAGCAGGATGCGGATATTGTCATGTTCATCTACAGGGATGAAGTCTATAATAAAGAGGAGAACAACCCCAACCGGGGAAAGGCGGAAATTATTATTGCAAAACACAGAAACGGCGCCGTAGGGACCGCCCACATGGCCTTCCTGGGCGCCTATACACGCTTTGAAGACCTCGCCTCAGGCGAATACCCCCACTAGACAGAGGTGTCCATTTATGCCCAGTGTATTCGGCAATACAGGCGGGCTGAAAGTCCGTCAGATCAAAGATCTGGAAGCCCTCTATAATCAGCGGATTCCCCAGGACTGCATCCTCCCCGAAGATCTTGCAGAAAAAATCTGCGCCCTTTCCAGAGCCATGAACCGTCAGCTTGGCCTTGCCATCGACAGGGGCGGCAAGGTGGTCCGGGTAATTGCAGGGGATGCAAAGGAAATTCTCATACCGGATCTTTCGGATTTCAGAACAGCTCCGGGACGGCTCCGGGGCATCCGCATCGTCCACACCCATCTCAATGGTGAGGCTCTGACGGAAGACGACCTGACGGACCTTGCCCTCCTGCGTCTGGACCTCATATGTGCCCTCTGCGCCTCCCAGAGGGGAAGCCTTGACAAGGTGTATGTGGCCCATGTGCTGCCGGGCAATGACAGGGAACGCCCCTGCCATGTCATCCACCCCGGCCACGGGGAGCTGCTGGAAAACGACTGCCTGAATTTTATTCTGGAACTGGAGGATGAAATCGGTAGAACCGCCTCCATGCGGGATACGCCCAAGGACGCTGAAAGGGCTATTCTTGTGGGCGTTTCAAAGCTCAGCAAGGCGGAATCCGATGCCCATATGGCAGAACTGAAGGAACTGGCGGAATCCTGTGGTGTCCATGTCATCGGCCACGTCACCCAGACCCGCCAGAAACCGGACCCAAAAACCCTCATGGGTCAGGGAAAACTGAAGGATCTTTACCTCATGGCCCTTCAGGATGCCGCCACCCTCATCATCTTTGATCAGGAACTTTCCCCTGCCCAGGTCCGCAACATCAGTGACCGCATGGAACTTAAAGTCATGGACCGCACCCAGCTCATCCTTGATATCTTCGCCCGAAGGGCAAGGAGCCGGGAAGGAAAGCTGCAGGTAGAACTGGCCCAGCTTAAGTATCTGCAGCCGAGGCTATCCGATAAAAATACAGCCATGAGCAGGCTCACCGGCGGTATCGGTGGCAGGGGGCCTGGAGAAACCAAGCTTGAAATCAACCGCCGCCGGGTAAGGGAGCAGATTTTGAGGCTTGAGAAAGCCGTGGAGGAAGTACACAGCAACCGGAAACAGCAGAAAGCCCTGCGCAACCGTCAGGGGCTGCCCGTTTTTTCCATTGTGGGCTACACCAATGCGGGTAAATCCACTCTGCTCAATACCCTCACCCAGAGTAAAATTGAGGCAAAGGACCAGATGTTTGCCACCCTGGACCCCACATCAAGGCGGCTGCGCTTCCCTGAGGATGTGGAGGTCATCATCACGGACACGGTGGGTTTTATCCGCAACCTGCCCAAAGAGCTGATGGCCGCCTTCCGTGCCACCCTGGAAGAGCTGGAAAATGCGGATATCCTTCTCCATGTCATTGATATCTCAAACCCCTCCTGGGAAAAACAGGTGGCCAGTGTGGAGAGCGTCCTTGAAGAGCTTGATCTGACGGAAATTCCCCAGATACGGGTATTCAATAAAATGGATCTGGCTGAGAAGGCAGAAATGGAAAAAGCCTTAAGGCAGTATCCGGGAATTGCCGTATCTGCACTGGACAGGGCCAGCCTGCGTCCTCTGCTGGACGAAATGCAGACCATGCTTTATTCCCATACGGGAGCAAAACCTTTCAGTCAGACCACTGACGGGCTGCATTGACAGCCCCTTTTAAAAGGCCTATACCGGATTTGTATAAAAACGCTCAGCCTGAGCGCAGTGCCTTACCATGGCCCAGGCTTTTTCACCTGACGGGTGTGGCCCCCAAAGCCACATCCACACATTGAAGTACCCCGGAGTCCGACAACCATGAAGCAAACCCCGTACAAAGCAGGCAGACACGACGATACCCTTGAATGCTACACCCGTTTTCGCATGGATGACCGCATATGCCGGGAATTCTGTGCCGTGCGTCTCCGTTGTCTCATTGCACAGCAGCAGCAGCTGGAGGCCATCTTCCATAATGATGACATCTTCTTCATGTCCGAAGAAAATTCCATAAACATGCAATAAAAAAAGGGGCCTGTCGGCCCCTTCCAAAAGTCATTCCTGCAAAGCCTGAATTTCCCGTAATTATTCAGCACAATTTTTCTTCGTTAAATCGAATGCCTTTAATCAGGTGCATAGACAACCGAGCCATTTGTTCGTGACCGAAACGATTGCAATGTCACTCACAAACAGCCCGATTGTCTTTTGCCGGAACCAGTACTTTGAAATTAATACACAATATTACATATAAAATTATGCTGAGCAGTTACAATTTTCCTAAATAAATCCCTTTTCCTTCAAACGTTTTCCCATTTCTTCGGCAAGGGCAATCAGTCCGGTAAGGGGACGGATAAAAACCTCAAAACGCTGAATTTTTCCTTCATCATTGAACTCAATCAGGTCAATGCCCTTAAGGGATTTTTCCCCCACATCGGCACTGAACTCCAAAGCCCAGTTATTTCCCTGCACAAGCTCCCTGTGATAGGTGAAATTCTCAAAAACCTCTATCACCGTTCCCAGCATGACCATGGCTTCCATGCGGGTAGTTTTAGGCTTCCATAATGCAGGGGAATAAAACTGCACATCCTCTGCCAGCATGGCCTGCAGTGCCTCCATGTTCCGGTTAAAAACAATATCATGCCATGCTTCAAGTTTTTTTCTGCTGATCTCGTCCATATTTCCCCTATTCCTTCATCTCACAGGTATCATTTAAGTCTTTGGCCATCTTTTCAAGGAAAACAGCGGATGCCACCATCTTTTCTATGTCTTCGCGCATGCGTTCCACCGCTTCACTCAGGGCCATCACATGGTCTGCCACCTCATCGCTTCTCTGGGCCGAGTCACCGATACGGGCAGCAATATCCTGAATCACCACACTCTGCTGTTCCACGGCTGCCGCAATGGAATCCTCCCCTTCCCGAATCTGGGAAATGGTGCGGCTGATGGCCTTGTTACTCTGTACCACCTTCTCCACCGTGGCTTCATTGCCGGATATGTGATTGCGTATTTCTTCCGTTGCCTCTCTGGTTTTCCGGGACAGATCCTTGATTTCTCCGGCCACAACGGCAAACCCCTTACCCGCTTCGCCGGCACGGGCCGCTTCAATGGTGGCGTTCAGGGCAAGGAGGTTGGTCTGTTCGGATATCTCCTGAATCACCGCCGTCACGTTACCGATGCGGCGGCTGCTTTCGGAAAGATGATCAATCAGTTCATTGGCCGCATCCGCCTCCTTCACTGCAGACCTTGCAACGTCTGCCCCTTCATTCACCCGGTCGCGGACCTCTGTGATGGAAACAGAAGTTTCCTCCACGGAGCTGGCCATGACATGGAGGATTTCTTTTATATCCTGAGTGATTTCTTTTGCTTCCGATGAAATACGGGCCGTTTGAGCAACTTCATCACCCATACTGGCACTGCCCGCAGCCAGCGACTTGGAGGCATCAAGGAGATCACAGGCATTTTGGGTTGTCCGCTCAAAGACCTCCTTGAGATTCTCCATATGTTTTGCCAGTTCAGCAGAAGATCTTGCCTGGGCTTCCATGGCCTCCTGCTGTTTTGCATCGGCCTCTTTCTGGGCGGCCATGGCATTGAGACGCATGCGCTCAATCACATACATACATACGGCAATGGATGCCATCTGCCTGAGATAATCCCCGAAGCGCAGTTCCGCCCGCTGTGCCGCATCCACATTAAAAACGGGAAAGGTAATACCCATATCAGGGGCAAAGTTAAAAAAAATCAGTGCCGCAACCATTGCAAGAGACCAGCCTACACAGGCCCATAGCCCCTGAAAAACCGCCGCCAGCACGGGAAATACCAGAAGCCAGCTCACAGCACTGGACTCCATGCCTCCGGTACGCCAGATATAAAAAAGAAAGTACCAGGCCAGCAGGGTCATCATGTAGGCAGCTGTCACCCTTGATGAAAGGAGCATACGCTGTAAAAAAGGAGCAAAAACAACACCAAACATCACAAACATGATATTGGTTGCAAGAACACTTTCGCCCATCCGGAACCAGCGGATGGTTGTGAGCAGAAAAAGCGTTGCGGCAAAAAAGGTAAAAATCACAAGAAAAACGGCAACCCTTTTTTCCTCAGGATTATCCGAGAAGTCTTCCGGAACAAAAAAATTCCAGAAAGCGTCCTTATATGCACCCATCTGTCTCCCCCTTTATGCGGTCCTGCCCCTGTTATTTTGCAGAAAGCACCTGTAAAAAAACACTTTTTTACAAAAACTTCAAACCTTTTCTGCTCCTGTCACCTTCTTGTAGTGATGCTTTGAAAATTTTAGTTTTATTAGCAGAAATCCGAAGCAAGAACAAGGTTTAGCCCGCATCCCTTTCATTAAAAAAAATCATCCGAGAAAACAACCCTGTTTAAAAGCAAAGATTTTTCTTTACAAAAAAGAAAGTATCTGACCGAAGACAAACAAAAAGCGTTGATTTTAGAGGCGTTCGGACGTAATATTATGGAATCAATGCGCTTAAAAGTATTCACCGATTCTCGGCTTCCCATGGCTGAGACCTTAGAAAAAACGGGGGCATCCATGTACAGAATCTTCAAGTCCGAAGAAAAAAACTGCCTTCTTTTAAGGATGCGGGGCCTTGTCACGGAAGAAGAGGCCATTCGGCTGATTCAGGATCTCACTGCCAGCCTTCGTAGCATGAAAAAAGGATACGGCCTTGTCTTTGACTTAAGGGAATACAGCCCGAGGGAGGGAGACAATGCAGACTTTATGGTAAAAAGTGCCCTGCGAATCATGGCCATCAAAAAACCTGCTCTGGTTGGCCGCATCTCCCTCCCCATTGCGCTGATGCGTATGGACAGAATTTATGCAGAGATGCAGCTGCCCGTCACCTTCAAGGTCAAAAATGCCACAAGCATGAAGGGGATGCTTGGTCTGCTCACCAATCACCGGCTGGAGATCTCCCGGACGCTGGCAGAATGGATAGGCACCCTTCCCGAAGACATTGAAAAAGGTCTGCCGGAGGAAAATGGCGATGCACAAACAAACAATGAAAATGAGGGGCCTCTCCCGGAAATTCCCCCTTTTATCCGCGGCTTTTCCATTACCGGCAACCCCGTGCGCCATGAGCTGATCCGCATTGAGGTGGATACGGATCAGGATTTCCACGACACAGCCTACACCTTTGAATTTGCCTACCGCAGGCAAAACCCCTCCGCCACCTGGAACCTCATACCCAGAACGGATAAAAACCATTCCAGAAACTTCCGGTTTGAAGAAACCGGAAAACATGAAATCTATGTACGTATCACCCGCCCCCAGACGGATTTTGCCAACCCCCTTTTAAGCGAGTTCCGCATCCCCATCCATATTTCACCGGTGCCTTTGGAAAAACGAACCGGGATGCAGGCAAAAAAAGATACAGTGTTTCCCGTGAAAGGCCAGAGATCTTTCCTTCTGCTCAATAAAAACACCACGGATCCTCATTTTTTAAAAACCATCATTTATGAAATCAATATGGATACACAGATGGTGGTTACAGCCCAGACCTCCCCTGCCCTGAAAAGTCTTAAGAGCGTCGATTCCCTTGATCTTGTGGCCACGGATCAGAACCACCCGGCAGACGGCAGACCCGGTTTACAGATCCTGTCACTGGAAGCCCTGCCCAGATACATACTGCCCGATGGTCAGCCAAGGGAAGCCTTGATGCTGCGTTTCACCCTCCCTGTCCGCCAGACAGGTCTGCGCAGTGAAAGACAGGCTTTCCGCTGTGCCTGCCAGCCCTATACCGACATGATGGCCGGGAAAATCAGGTTTAAAGAAACAAGTTTCACGTCAAAAGAGGATTTCAGGTTCAATGATATTTCCATGACAGGTATCGGCCTGAAATTTCCCCAAGGCTACGAGACCAGACTGCCGGATGCAGGCAACACCTTTCTTCTGGAGCTCTTTTTTGAAGCCGTGGAAGGCACCCTTGCAGACATCCATATCCATGCAGAAATCAAGCTTGTAAGAAAAAAAACAGACTCCGAAAGCGGAGAAACCTCTGCCGGGTTCACCTTTTCGCAACTGGATGCAGACCATGAAACCCTTCTGGCCCGTCACATCAATGCGCTTCAGCTTCTGGAACGCCAGCGCCTGCTCAATGAAAAACGGAGCTGATGCATCCCTAACCGTTTCGAGCTGGTTTTCTTTTATAAAACACCATCAGCTCCGGAGTCTGCCATGGTTCGCCCCTTCTCCATATCCTTACGTATTCCTCTCTGCTTCCTTGCCATTGCCCTTCTCATGACACTGGCATCCACCATCTTTATGGTTGTGCAGGATCGCAGGCAGGCCATGCGATACATGGAAAAAACCCTGAACCAGATCGATGAAACCTACACGCAGGCCCTTGCCGCCCTGATATGGAATATGGGCTTTGATGAAATCCGGCTCATCACGGACGGCATTCACAATATTCCCGGTGTGATGCATGTAATTATCAAAGATGACAAAGAAAGCATTCTGGCGGAAAAGGGAAAAGAATCGGCAACGGGGCTGCACCGTTCCTACACCCTTTACCAGCTTGAGGGCCTTGTTTCTTCCAGTATCGGTTCCCTTGGGGTCACCATGGATCTGGATGCCCTGAACCAGAACATCCGTTTCACTGCCCTGCGTATTCTCGCTGCAAGGAGCATAGACCTGATGCTCATGGGCCTTGTCTTTTTGTGGATCATCCACCATCTGGTCACCCGTCACCTGAAAACCATGGCCAGCTACACCCAGCAGATGAATCTCGATCGATTGGAAACCCCTTTGCGCCTGCATGGGAGAAAACCGGATCATCCCACAGATGAACTGGACATTGTTGCACAAGCCATCAATGCCATGCGGATATCCATAGCAGAGTCCCTGGAACAGAAGGCTGAAAAGGCCCGCATGGAAGGAGAACTCCGGGCTGCGGCAAACATACAGAAAGTTCTTCTCCCCACCCGACCTCCGGCCATAAAATTTCTGGATCTGGCCTTTTCCTTTGAACCGGCCCTTGAAGTCAGCGGCGACTACTTCGACTTCTTTCCGCTGGATGAGCACCGCTTAGGTATTGTGGTTGCCGATGCATCGGGCAAAGGTATTCCCGCAGCACTCATTGCCAATGCCGCACGGGTTCTCCTCATGGCCAACCCCCGGCAGCAGGATGCGCCCGAAGCCCTTTTCAGAACCCTCAACCAGACCCTGCCCGAAGCCATGGGCATGGGCCACTTTCTCACCATGAGCTATCTGCTGCTGGATACAAAAAGGCAGGAAGTCAGCCTTGTATCTGCCGGACATGATCCTGTATATATGAAAAAAGCTTCAGGGGAAATTCTGCCGCTCAAGCCTCCGGGCTATCCTTTCTGTCGTTTACATCAAAAAACATTTGACTTGAGACTGAAAAGCCTTACGCTGTCTTTTGAGCCCGGTGACACCCTCTTTGCCTATACAGACGGGCTCAGTGAAAGTCTTTCTCCTGAACAAGAGCCCTTTGGCGAGCAGGGTATCCAAAAAATTCTGGCTGAGCCCCATAGCCGTGCAGCATACCTGATTCAGCATATGAAAAAGAAGCTTTCGGACTTCTGCCAGCATATTAAACCCTCCGACGATGTGACCCTGGTGGCTGTCTGCTTCTGCAAAGCGCCCAATGAGGAGAAAGCCAATGCATGATGCCTTTCCATCGTTTCTGGAAGATCCCATGACAACCCTTGCACATCAGGCAAGGGCCCTGAACATCCCGGAAGGGGATATTCAAAAAATCTGTATGGAAAAAGACTGTCGGCTGCGCCTTGTCTTTCCAGCAGAAACCCGACAGCTGGAGCTGATCCGAAGGATTGCAAGGAGCACCGCAGAAATAACGACGGGGCTGGATTCCGATACGGCAGACGACATTGTTCTTGCCCTGGATGAGGCCTGTACCAATGTAATTGTCCATGCCTACGGTCCCCATGCACCCGACGCCTTCATCGAAGCAGAAATCCGTATTTCTTCAAAGGATGTGACCATCATCCTGACGGATCAGGGTGTTCACGGACGTGGCTTCCATCCCGAAAAGCTGCCGCCTCCGGACATCAAAGCCCTGTTCACCCATCCAAAGCCCGGCGGCCTTGGCTTTCATCTGATCAAAACAATTATGGATGAAGTGCGTTATGAAAAGGGGCCGGGCAGCACCAACAGGCTGACCATGAAGCGCTATCTTTCCAGATCCGGATAAGATTCTCCCCCTGTTTTTTTCATAACCCTGTCCCCTGCCCCCTCAACGATGCCCAATTTCAGTGAGGTCAGCCATGCTTGACATACGAAGACAAAATATCAATCAGGTGGAAATTCTTCACCTTCAGGGTGTTCTCAATGCGGAAACCAGTCCCCTTCTGGAAGAGGTTCTCCAGCAGATAAGCCAAATGCCCCTTCCCATGGTTCTCCTTTGCGTGGAGGATCTGGAATACATCAGCAGTGCCGGAATGGGTTGTTTTATCGGAGCCATCGGCAGCATCCGTAAAAAAGGGGGCGACCTCCGCTTTGCCGGAATGCAGCCACGGGTGAAGCGCATTTTCACCCTTTTGGATATGGAAGATTTTTTCCCGCAGTTTGATTCCATGGAAAAGGGACTGGCCAGTTTTTCAGAGGGACAATAAGAGGCCACCATGAAACAGCCCCCCACCGACATCCGCCCCATGGGTAATGCCCTGATAGAGCTCATCGCAGAGCTTGGCCAGACGGCGTCCCCTGAAACTTTTCAGCAGCTTCTCACGGATTTTATCCGGGAACACACAGGCCTTGAAACCTGGCTGGGTATCCATGAATATCCCCATGAAGGGCGCTTTGTTTTTTCCTGCCATCCCAGCCCTGCGCCCTTTGAAACCCTGAACATTGATCCGGATCAGCTGCCCTCTCTTTTTTCCGGTCAAAGCCTGCTCATGGATCAAAAGTCTGACCACGCCCTTGCTGTCATGCCCGTTTTATTCGGAAAAAAAATCATTGCGCTTTTGGCTTCTCCATCGGCCTCCCATGAAAAAATGTGTAGAGAAGAACCCTTTTTCCAACAACTTAGCGCACTGACGGGCCTTGTCATCCATCATTTTTTCATCCGTCAGGATCTGGAAAAACGTAAAAACGAGATGGAACTGAAGGTCTTTGAACTGGCCCTTCTGGAAGAGGTGGGAACCAGCCTCAGTCAGGAGCTGGATACGGTCACCATCGGCAGGAAACTGCTGCTCTGTGTTACGGGCTATCTTACGGCCACCTCCGCATGTTTCTATATCCACAAGGGAAAGAGTGTTTTTAGCCGTGTGGCCCATACAGGCACCCCCCTGAAATCCCTTCCCATGGAAATTGCCCTGCCCGAAGAACCTGCAGCGGATACATGGCCCCGGTTTATTGAAAAAGATCCCTACCAGCGCTCCTTTTTCTATCTTTTTCTGGACAACATGGGGATGGAGCTGCTTTTTCCCCTGATGAACGGGAAAAAAATGACCGGTTTTGTGATGCTGGGCCAGAGTGCAAAAAACCGCCCCCATTCAAAAACAGAACTCAGCCTGACCGCTGCCATGATTTCCCAGGCCCTGTCTCCCCTTAGAAATGCGGCCCTGTACACGGACCTGAAAAAAAATAACGAAGCACTGGGAAAATCCCTTGAATGCCTGAAACAGGAGATGGAAGAAAAGCAGCAGACGCAGGAAAAACTCCTTGAATACCAGGGGGTGGTGGCCGCATCCCAGGATCCTGTGGCCCTCATTGACCACAATCTCAAGCTTATCATGGTGAACCGGGCCTGTGCCCATGCCTTTGGCACCCTGCCTGAAAAACTCATCGGTAAAACCATCACTTCCGTCACGGACACAGAGCTTTTTCACAAAAAACTCAAAGAACCCCTGATGCGCTGCCTTGCCGGAGAAACCGTGCGTTTCCGTTTTTCATGGTCCTTTCCCGAATGGGGCCTGCGCCATGTGGATGTGGCGGTCTACCCCTATCAGGGACCATTCCAGAAAAAAAGTGCCGCCATTTTCATCCTGCGGGATATCACACAGATGCAGGAAATGGAAAACCGGCTGCTCCAGTCCCAGAAAATGGAGGCCATAGGCACCCTTGCAGGTGGCATCGCCCATGATTTCAACAACATCCTTGCAGGCATCATGGGATACACGGAACTTTCCATGGCCAGACTGGAAAGGGATCACACGGCAAGGGATTTTATGGAAAAAGCCGTTGCTGCCTGCAAGAGGGCATCGGATCTGGTCAAACAGATCCTTTCCTTTTCCCGTGGAGACAGTGCCCACATCAACATGCGCCCCCTCTGCCTTACGGAAATCACGGAAGATGCGTTGAAACTGCTGCGGGCCAGCCTGCCCGCACCCATAGAAATCACCCTCTCCCGGAAAGAGGCCCCGCTTCCCGTCCTCGGCAATGCCACCCAGCTCCATCAGGTCATTATGAACCTCTGCACCAACGCCGCCCATGCCATGCCCAATGGCGGCACCATCACCATCGGTCTGCAGCACATAGGAACAGACCATCAGCTTGCCTCCCTCAACCCTGCCTTCAAAAAAACCGCCTATGCGGAACTCATGGTTAAGGATCATGGCAGCGGCATACCGGAAGCCTGTATTTCCCGTATCTTTGAGCCCTTTTTTACCACCAAGGCCCAGGGCAAGGGTACGGGCATGGGCCTTTCCATCAGCCATGGCATCATTGGCAATCACGGGGGGCTGATTCTTGTGGACAGCCAGCCCGGTAAGGGCAGCACCTTCCGGGTTTTCCTTCCTCTGGCTGAAGAAGCTGCAACAACACCCAGAAATGAACCCGCACCAGCCATGCCCAGAGGAAACAGGGAACGCATTCTGCTTGTGGAGGATGAACCGGATCTGCTACAGCTCTGTGCAGAAATTCTTTCTGGCCTTGGTTACGAAGTCAGGGCTGTGTCCAGACCGGAGCATGCACTGAAAATCTTTAAGCAGAATCCGGAAAATTATGATCTGATCATTTCAGACCAGATGATGCCCCGTATGACAGGGGTGAATCTCGCCCAGCATATGCTGGCCCTCCGGCCGGAGCTCCCTTTTTTGCTCTGCTCCGGTTTTTCCGAAGCCCTCTCTCCAGACATACTGGAAACCATGGGTATCCGGAGCTTTCTCATGAAACCCTTCACCCGCAGCCAGCTTGCCACCGCCGTCCGTCACCTGCTTGACGAATGTCCCTTTCAGGCCAATCCCTGAAAATAAAAAACCGCATCCTTTACATCCCTGTCTCCGATGCTTAATTTGGTTGGAATTGTTCCGGCCCCGCATGGGGCGGTTTTGATGCCATGCCGTTCTGCTACAAGCCCCTTTGATTCAGGCCAGAACGACGAAACCAGGACCAGCATCCAATGTAGCTTTATGCTGGAATGCTGCTAAACAAGATTCAGGCAGGAGAAAAAATGATCTACGACACCTTAAGTGAACTTCTGGAAGCCCGCTTCAGCCAGAAAGCCCCCGAAGATACCGTCATTTTTATCTATGATGAAGACCTTTCACAACTGGAAGAACTTCTCACCCCAGGACCCGACGGCGAGCGTATTTTCAATGCGCCCCTTGTGTTTCAAAAGGCCGCACAGCTTGGCTACTGGTGCGAGGCGGACTGGGACGAAAAGGGCGGCGGCTTTGTGTTTGCCCCTGAAAACCGGATTCGCTGATTTAAAATGGAAAAAAATATGGAAAATCCGTCACCAGCACTGATACCTTTTCTGGAACAGGTCCGCAAGGCTGGCAAAGCCTTTCTGCAAAACGGCAGCCAGCCCACCTTTGCCAACGCAAGGGAGGGCCTTGCCACCCTCACCCGAACCTTTGTAACAAAACCCTGTCCCATGGCAAAAATAATTGATGCGCCCATTCCCGGCCCCCAATGGGATGTGCCCGTGCGTATCTACCATCCTGCGCCGGAACAGTCCCTGCCCCTTCTCCTTTTTATCCACGGTGGCGGTCACATGGCGGGAAGCATAGCCGTTTATGACGGCATTGCCCGGAGGCTGGCAAAGGCCTCTTCCCGCATCACCCTTTCCGTAGAATATCGCAGGGCTCCGGAATGCCCCTACCCTTCAGGCCTTGAGGATGTGACCCAGGCGGCAAAGGGTGCTTTTGATCTGCTGGAAAGTCTGGGAATAGGCCATGAAAAACGGCTTGCCATTGCAGGGGACAGCGGCGGTAGTGCCCTTGCGGCCAGCCTCAGCCACAGGGCTGTCCATGAACCGGGACTTTCCATCGAAAAACAGATACTCATTTACCCCAGTCTGGATTACACCCTGTCCATGCCCTCCGCAGAAGAGCTGGCAAAGGATTATCTTCTGGAAAAGGACAAAATTCTCTGGTATTTTGACCATTATTTTCAAAATAATGAAAACCGCAAAGCCGCATCTCCCCTTTTCATGGAAATTCCACCACCCTTCCCCCAGACCCTTGTGGTCACCGCAGGATTCTGTCCTTTAAAGGATGAGGGGAAGGCCTATGCTGAAAGACTGAAGCAGGCGGGAATTTTTACCATGCACGAAGAATTCAGGGATATGATCCATGCCTTTTTAAATCTTGAAGACCTGATTCCGGAAGCCTGCGACAGGCTTTACAATCTCGCAGGGGCTTTTCTTCAGGATCAACCCATAATCTGATAGGTACAGACGCAGGGCCTGCCCCTGCGAAGGATTTTTTCGGCCCTTTTTTGTGGGTGGAAGAAACAAAACCCCCCGGTCAGGCTGTTCTGCCAGTCCGGGGGGTTTTGTTTTTACATTATTTTCAACCGGAATCAGATGGCTTTCATGCTGGTCATATAGTTACGCAGGGTCCGGCCAATTTCTTCCACAGGATGGTTGCGGATGGCTTCGTTAATGGCAATGAGCTTCTTGTTATCGACGGCATTACCGGTGAAGGTAATCCCTTTACCGATCACGTCCGTATCAATTTTTGCCATGAAATCCTTCAGCAGGGGAACACAGGCCTGGGTGAAAAGGTAATTGCCGTATTCCGCAGTATCGGAAATGACCACGTTCATTTCATAAAGCTTGTTCCGGGCAATGGTATTGGCAATGAGCGGTGTTTCATGGAGGGACTCATAGTAGGCGGATTCCGGCTTCATACCCGCTTCGGTCATGATCTCGAAAGCAAGCTCCACACCGGCCTTGACCATGGCAATCATGAGGATACCCTTGTCAAAATACTCCTGCTCAGGAATGTCCGCTTCCTGAATGGGGCATTTTTCAAAGGCGGATTCTCCGGTTTCCCCACGCCACTTAAGCAGATTGCTGTCGTTATTGGCCCAGTCCTTCATCATATTCTCTGAAAAAACACCCTCAAGGATATCATCCATGTGCTTTTCATAAAGAGGCCGCATGATGTCTTTCAGTTCTTCGGCCAGTTCAAAGGCCTTAACCTTTTCAGGATTGGTGAGCCTGTCCATCATGTTGGTGATACCGCCATGTTTCAGGGCTTCGGTGGTCACTTCCCAGCCCTTCTGTACCAGTTTTGCGGCATAGGCCTTATCAACACCCTTTTCCACCATTTTATCAAAACAGAGCAGGGAACCGGTCTGGAGCATACCGCAGAGGATGGTCTGCTCTCCCATGAGATCGGATTTTACTTCCGCAACAAAGGAGGAGTGTAGAACACCGGCGCGGTCGCCACCCGTACCTGCACAATAGGCCTTGGCAATTTCAAGACCGTCGCCATTGGGATCATTCTCTTCATGGACGGCAATGAGGGTGGGAACACCGAAACCACGCACATATTCCGCACGGACTTCGGAACCCGGTGATTTGGGGGCCACCATGATAACGGTAATGTCTTCACGGATTTTCATGCCCTCTTCCACAATGTTGAAACCATGGGAATAGGAAAGGCAGGCACCCTTTTTCATCAGGGGCATCACCCGTGAAACCACTGGGGTGTGATATTTGTCCGGAGTGAGGTTAAGCACCAGATCGCCCTTGGGAATCACATCTTCATAGCTGCCGTAATCAAAATTATTTTCAGAAGCAAGCTTCCAGGGGAGCAGCTTTTCAGATATTTCCTCATCCCGCAGGGCATAGGTCACGTCAAGGCCGCTGTCTCTGAGGTTCATGCCCTGATTAAAACCCTGGGCGCCACAGCCCACGATCACAATTTTTTTGCCTTTAAGCTTTTCCACACCGTTGAACTCGGACGGGTCCATGAAACGGCACTGTCCCAGCTGCTTGACTTTGTCACGGAAGGTAAGGGAAGAAAAATAATTTGTCATCTGCTGGCTCCTGTATAAATAGGGGGTTGATCTGAAAAAGGATTCTTACAAAGTTTAAGGGACTGTATTGTATTTGCCATATTGCGTAAAGTGATTTAACAGAAAGCATAAATTTCATTTTATGCAACAAATACCCGCCGGAGGAAAAGCCATGCACATAGAAGAGCTGGAACTCTTTCTCAGCCTTGCCAGAACCCGCCACTTTCAGAAAACAAGCGCCCAGAGCAATATCAGCCCTTCGGCCCTCTCCCGTGCCATTCAGCGGCTTGAAGGCCATGTGGGAGAAAAACTTTTTGAAAGAAACAACAGAAACGTTTCCCTGACACCGGCAGGTCTTCTGTTCCGCTCCTATGCGGAACAGATGCTGAAAATATGGAAGGAGGGCAAACAGGCCCTTTCCCTTGACCGGGGAGTTGTTTCCGGAGAACTGACCATCTACTGCTCCGTGACCGCAGCCTATGGCATCCTTCCGGATATCCTAGACGGATTCAGAAGCAAATTCCCCCAGGTACACATCAAACTGCGCACAGGCGATGCGGAAAGTGCACTGGAGCAGCTTCAGAAAGGGGATACGGACATTGCCATTGCTGCCATCCCGGATCAGATGCCCGAGCACATGCTCTCCATGGAGGTGGCAAAGACCCCTTTAGTATGGATACGTTCTAAAAAAAATGAAAAGCCTGAAAATCCTGACTGGAATGAGACCCCGCTGATTCTTCCCAAGCAGGGCATTGCCAGAAAACGCTTTGACCGATGGCGCAAGGAAATGGGAATCAAGCCCCGTATCTACGCCCAGGTAACGGGTAATGAAGCCATCATCGCCATGGTTCACTTGGGCTGCGGTATCGGGCTGGTGCCGGAAATGGTACTGGAAAAAAGCCCTGTCATGCACACCATAGAAATTATGGAAGTCCTCCCGCCCCTTGAGCCCTACTGCATCGGCATATGCGCCAATAAAAAAAGCCTTGGCAACGTGGTCACAAAGGCCTTCTGGGACACGGCCCGGAACTATTCCATGCAGTCCCCTCCCCTGATTCGAACAACCTTTGAGTAACTTCAAGCAATTTATATGGTAAGACCTAAAATACAGCACAGGCCGCTGGAAGAATAGAAGCGGCTTCCTGCCACTTTAAAGAAGACGCCAGGATGGCGCATCTACAAAATGAAACCTGCCAGGCCGCGAGCTGCTTTCAAGGAAGAGGATATATTTATGCTTTATCCACAATTCCCGTTTCAGCCCCTGCCATCATCCGCAGGCCCGGCGGCAGGGATTCTCCGAACATGGCCTTTTCCTCCCGCTGTTCCATGGCTACTACCGCCCCAAGACAGGTCAGGGCCTGACGCTTTTCCGCATCCTGAATCACAGACAAAACAGTCACAAGCTTCTGACGCAGCTCCGGGGAAAGATCCCTTACCCTGTCTCCCGTCATGCGGGCCATGGGAATGAGCAGAGCGGCTAAGGCCTCCGGGTCCGTCCATGGCATGTCCATCAGGGCCTCCACCCAGCCCGTGATCACAGAAGGGGGCAATACCCGGTCTGCCGGACCATAGAGCATGTTCCGGCTGCAGATTCTGGAAAAGGCCCATAAAAGACGCTCCGGGGTTTTTCTCGGATGCAACTGGGGAAAAAGGGCTTCGGCGCAGCGGGTTTTATCCTGCACACTTAAGTGTTCCATGTTGGCTATAACGGACCAGATTTCCACCATCTCCTGGGAAACAGGAGCCTTTTTTCCTTTGCTTTTGGGAAAAAGCAGGGGCGAAAGGTCCTGAAGAATCTGCCGCTGTCTTCCCGGCCCAAGGCCTGCGGCCACCCTGCGCCACAGAATCCACCATTCATTTCTGTTCTGGGCTTTGTTGGCAAAAACCGGCCCGTCCCTGTAAATTTTCCAGAGTTTTCTAATGCGCTCCTCGTCAAAGGCCTCACCCGTACCGGGCCTGAGGCAGAATCCCAAGAGGTTCAGCCAGCGGGTTTCGTGGGCAGGGGAGAGGGTACGCAGATCCGGCTCCCCAATCAGGGCATCGGATATTTTTCTAAGGAGATCCAAAGGCCACTGGTTTTTGGATAAAAGGACAATGGCGGAAATCTCCCGCACGGGGTTGTCCACACCGCCTGTATCCTCAAAGGCCATGAGGGCTGCACATACGGCGGAATCTATGCGGTCTGCGTCCACCGTTTCCCGGTTTTCCGGTACTGAAGCCTGCACCTGCTGCCGGAGCTGGAAGGAAAGCTCCCACCTGTGATCCGTAATTTCCGAACGGCACCAGAGGGCAAGGGAACCCATTTCCGTATAGGCTGCGGCCATGTGCACGGGAATGTTCCGGGCTTCATCCCTTTTACCGAATCGGATGAGGGTACGCAGGGGCGGAAGGGATGCCAGGGAATCATCGATATCCACAAGGTCTCCGGCCTTGTCTCCGGAACGAAAACTGGAGGCAAAAACATCAAACTGCACCGGCTGATTGGCCTGCACCTCAAAACGGCTCTGGGGCAGATCAATGGTGCTGCCCTCGTCTAAACCCCTCTCCACAAGGCAAAGGGCCTTTCTTTTATCTCCCACGGCCACACCCACATAATAACTTCTGGGGCTGCCGCTTCCCACCTTCACGCCCATGCCGGATTTGACCAGCCCGTAATAGGCCGCCCCCAGAGAAACCGCCAGATCCGGGGCGGGATTTTCCAGCTCCTGAGGGCTCTCATCGGGCGAAAGGCCGAAAAGGGCAGGAATGGCGGAGCGAATGCGGTCACGGATCACAAGGGGCTTTAAGGCACCGCCGTTAAAGAGGATGTGATCCGGCTTTGGTGTTCTCTCCATCCTCCGCTGCACTTCATCTTTGTGACCGTGGAGAAAGGCGGCCATATGACGGGTCAGGGCCGGGTCCGATGCATAGGGAAGGCCGAATTCCGTCACACCACCCATCACCGGTTTTTCCCGTCTCAGGTCATCTGGCCCAAGGTTTGGAAAAAAGCCCTCCAGCACCACCCTTTCCACTTCATCCTTTTCCAGAAAAGTGGAAAGGGTATCTCCGATGAGTTTACGGCCCTCGCCCACAAGGGTAATGCGTTCCTTCTCCTTTTTTGCATCCAGCAGGTTTTCCTTGGCTGCCCGGCAGAGGTGACAGAGAATCTTCCAGCGGTCGCCCGAAAGGGAAATATCCCCTTTGCCAAGCTTCATCTCCACCAGACGGGCCAGTGCCAGATCCACGTTATCCCCGCCCAGAATCAGATGCTCCCCCACGGCAAGGCGCTCAAAGCGGGGACTTCCTCCGTCTTCGCTTTCCTTGAGGCTGATGAGGGTGAAATCCGTAGTACCGCCGCCCATGTCGCAGACCAGCACCAGTTCACCGGGCTTAATGAAGTCCATCCAGTTTTTTTCATGGCGCAGCAGCCATGAATAAAAAGCAGCCAGAGGCTCTTCCAGCAAAGTCACCCTGGGAAGCCCTGCGATTCTTGCGGCTTCAAGGGTCATTTCACGGGCCACTTCGTCAAAGGAAGCAGGAACGGTGATGGTTACTTTCTGGTGTTCCAGATGGCAGTCCGGATCTTTGGCATGGAAGGTATTCCAGGCACTGCGGATATGGGAGAGGTAATGGGCCGTGGCCTCTATGGGAGAAAGTTTGGGCACTTCCTTAGGCGCACCCCATGGAAGAATGGCCGCCCTGCGGTCCACCTGATCATGGCAGAGCCAGCTTTTGGCGGATACCACCAGCCTTGCAGGTACTTTACCGCCATAATCCCTTGCAAAAACCCCTGCAAAGATATCCGTGGATTTCGGCCATGGATGGGTGATGGCCTCCATATCCATTTCGTGGGAACCCGGAATATACAGAAAAGAGGGCAGTACGCTGTTGCGGGCAAAAACACCTGCACCCGTGAGCTGGGATACGGGAAAGCTTTTTATCCCACGGGAAGCCTCCCTGAGATCCACAAAGGATACGGCAGAATTGGTGGTTCCGAGGTCGATGCCCACCACAAAGGCGGATTGGCTGGTCTGCATAAAAATTTCCAGAATTTAGGTGTGTAACTGTCTGCGGAAAGGCCTTAAAGACTTTAAAGACTTTAAGGACCTTAAAGACTCTAACCCTAAAGGCCATAAAACTCTTAAAAAAACCTGAACATGCCTAATAAAATTGTAACTATTCAGCATTGATTCTCACCCCAGGGCAGGCACAGGGGCCTGCCCCTACAATAACACAAAACCTGAATTAACCATGAATTTTGTGTAGGGGCACCCCCCGTGGTTGCCCAAAAAAAACCGAATAATTACAAAAAACTATATATTTCAGGACCGGGCTTCCCGAACCTGAAAGGCCAGATCCCAGGTTTTTTCATCCCTGGTGGAAACACAGAAAAACTCCAGGGTTCCCACCTCCGTGGCACGAACAGCCAAAGTAACGGGAATCCGTGCCTCAGCTTCCCCCTCCAGCAGGGTTTCAATGCGGGTCACAGGTGTGATGGCCCCCTGCCAGTCCTCAACCACAGCACCGGGGGCATCTTCCTTTCTTACGGTGGAAGCCAGCAGTTCAAAGGAGGCAGGCACGCCGACGCTGAGCATATAGGTTTTATCCCTCAGGCTGACCTCCGTTCCCTCCTCCATACCAAAGGGCGCAATGCAGAGGGCCTTTTTGGGCATGGGAATTCCCGGTACAGCAGGCATGGCCGCCGCCACACCAATATAATAGCTACGGTTCAGACCGCTGCGGATACGGATACCCTTTCCCCGCCGTGCCCAGCCGTAATAGGCAGCCCCAAGGGCAACGGCACGGTCTCCGGCTTCATTGACCAGCTCCCTGACCTCTTCCCCGCTCTGCCATGAAGCCATCACATCCCGAACCCGCTGACGCAGCATGGCAGGCTTCATCACCCCGCCATTGAAAAGAACGGCAGAAGGACGGGCACCGGTTTCCGTAAGAAAAGCCGCAAGATGACGGGTAATGGCAGGATCTGCCTCATAGCCAAGGCCAAATTCACTCAAACCGGAGCCTTCGGGCTGCACGGGCCGGGAATCCGCCCCGCACTCCGGAAAAAAGCCCGTCATGATGAGCTTCTGTACCTCTTCATAGCTCACCTCCGATTTAATGGTTCCGGCAATGAGACCACTTCCCCGGCCTGCGATACTGACGGCAAGGCTTCCCTTTTCAGGATGCTCCAGAAGACTTTCCTTCACCTGCCTGCAGCGCTGGATCATGCCCCGCATCTGCCAGGCATCCAAAGCCCTGTTTTTTGCCGCAAGACCTGCGGCTACATGGTAGGCAAGGGTTAAATCCATGTTGTCGCCACCCACCAGAAGGTGTTTGCCAACGGCAATGCGCTCCAGCTCCAGCCTGCCCTCTGCATCCTGCACCCGGATCAGGGAAAAGTCGCTGGTGCCTCCGCCCACGTCGCAGACCAGAAGGGTGTCTCCCGCCTGCACATGCTCCCGCCATGCCTCTTTTCTGGCGGCAATCCAGGCATAAAAGGCGGCCTGGGGCTCTTCCAGCAGCACAAGGCGTTGAAGCCCGGCCTCACGGGCGGCCCGTACGGTAAGATCCCTTGCCACGGCATCAAAGGATGCGGGAACGGTCAGAAAAATTTCCTGATTCTCCAAACGGCCTTCCGGCCCCTTTTCCCTGAAATGATGATTCCATGCCGCCCTGACATGGGCGAGTATGGCTGCAGATGCCGCCACCGGGGAAAGTCTCTGGCCCGCTTCCACATCTTCGGACTCCCATGGAAGGACCGGACCTTCCCTGTCCACAAGATCACTGCACAGCCATGACTTGCTGCTGGCAATCTGTCTGCCGGGTACTTCGGCTCCCCTGTCCCGGGCATGGATACCCACCACAGGGCCTGTTCCACCCCATGGCAGGGTCATCTGTTCTGCTTCCCGTTCTTCGGGGATATAAAGAAAGGAAGGCAGTACACCGGCACTTTCCACCACGCCGGGTCCGTTGATCTGGGGAATATCAAGGATGGAAAATTCCGGTGCCTCATCCTGCACCTCCTGCAAAGGCGCATAAGCCACCACCGTATTGGAAGTTCCAAGGTCAATGCCGACCACATAGGAAGGAAGGGTCACGGAAAAGCTCCTTATATATTTTTTTAGTATCTTTAGGGTCTTTAGGGTCCTTAAGGTCTTTAGGGTCTTTAATGAAAACAGACACCAGAAGCCTGCCGAGTTGAGAGCATTTAAGGTCTTTTAAAAATACCGTGAGAGTAAAATGTGTTGTAGGGGCAGGCCCCTGTGCCTGCCCGTCTTTAAGGTCTTTAAGGGCCTTCTTTAGCGCCCGGAAAAAGCATCCAGCAACCGGGAGTGGATGTTTTCAAATCCACCATTGGACATCACAAGTACAAGATCACCGGGCCGGGCTTCTCCGGCAAGAAAAGCCACAATACCTGAAGCATCATCAAAGCTTTGGGCGCAAAGCCCCTTCAGCCTGAGATCCTGCACAAGGCTTTCTGCGGAAAACCGCTCTTTTTCATCCACCTTTTCCGGGCAGGGAATTTCCCTTATACAAACAAGATCCGCATCCCCAAAGCTTTCGGCATAGGCCTGCTGAAACACCCTTCGCATACTGGTGTTGGTTCTGGGTTCAAACACGGCAAGGAGTCGTCCCCGGGCATGGGGCCGGAGTGCTTTCAGGGTTTCCCGCACGGCTGTGGGATGATGGGCAAAATCATCCACCACCATAATACCGCCTTCTGTCCCCCGGATCTCCTGCCTGCGTTTCACCCCGGTAAAGGAAGCCACCGCCAAAGCAAGGGTTTTTCCGTCAATGCCAAGGCTTTCGGCCACAGCAGCTACGGCAAGGATATTCATACGATTGTGTTCACCGGGAAGAACTGTTTCCATGCGGCTAAAAAACACACCGTCACGGAATATGGAAAAACACTCCACAGGGGAAGCGATCTCAAGATCCCCCACAGACCAGCCCGGCCCTGAAGGGCCTCTGCCAAAACGCCGTATCCTGTCTGGCCCCAGACCACTCTGGGCCAGCACCTTTTCCGCAGAAGATGAATCCCTGCAGCTCACCAGAAGGGCATCCGGGGGCAGGCCCTTCACAAATGCAATAAAAGTCTTTTCTACGGCAGGAAGATCCTCAAAAATATCAGCATGATCAAATTCTATGCCCGTGAGAATAGCCCTGTGGGGAGTAAAATGCAGAAACTTGGAACCTTTGTCAAAAAAAGCCGTGTCATACTCATCCCCTTCCAGTACCACAAAGGGGCCATGACCCATACGGAAATTGGCAGAAAAATCCTTCAGAATACCACCGATCATAAAGCCCGGAGAAAGACCTGCCTTTTCCAGCACCCATGCCATCAGGGCACTGGTGGTGGTCTTGCCATGGGTGCCCGTAATCACGATGGCCTTTCTGCTGCCCACCAGAAAATGATTCAGGGCCTGGGGAAGGGAGCAGTAAGAGATGCCGCTTTCTGCCAGAGCCATGGCTTCGGGATTATCCCTGCGCACGGCATTGCCCACCACCACAAGATCCGGCCTGTCTTCAAGAATACGATCCGGATCAAAACCCGTGGCCACCCCTATTTCTCTTTCCGCAAGGAAGGTACTCATGGGCGGATACACATGCTGATCCGACCCCGTCACCCGAAAGCCCTTTTCCTGAAGCAGGGCTGCCAGTGCCCCCATGGCTGTACCGCAGATGGCAATGAGATGGATATGATGAATTTTTTCAGGAATCCTGTTATTTTCAGGGCTCAGCATGGGGTGGAATGCCTCACAGGGTTTTCATTACGGATCTGGCCGCCTGAATGGTAGCCTCAATTTCTGCGCTTCCATGGGCCATGGAAACAAAACCCGCTTCAAACTGGGAAGGGGCAAGGTAAATGCATTTTTCCCGCATCCCTGCATAATAGGCATTAAAGCGCATCAGATCCGAGGTCTTGGCATCGGCAAAACTGTGCACAGGCCCTTTGGTAAAAAACATACCGAACATGGAGCCTATGGAATCGCAGCAGACGGGAATATGGGCATCCTTTGCAGCCGCCGCAAGACCTTCCACAAGTTTTAAGGTTTTCTCTTCAAGGTTTTCATAGAAACCGGGTCTGCTGATTTCTTCCATGGTGGCAAGGCCTGCGGCCATGGCCAGGGGATTGCCGGAAAGGGTTCCTGCCTGATACACAGGGCCCATGGGGGCCACATGCGCCATAATATCCCTGCGGCCACCATAGGCTCCCACGGGAAGACCACCACCGATGATCTTTCCGAAGGTGGAAAGATCCGGTTTAATTCCAAACAGTCCCTGGACACCACCCAAGGCCACGCGGAAACCCGTCATCACCTCATCAAAAATCAGAAGGGCACCATGTTTTTGCGTTTCTTCCCTCAAGAGGGAAAGGAAACCTTCCCGGGGCCTTACAAACCCCATGTTCCCCGCCACAGGCTCCACAATCACCGCAGCCACCTCACCGCCACGCGCTGCCATGAGCTCGCGGAAGGCATCCATATCATTGTAGGGCAAAGAAAGGGTGTGGCGGGTCACTTCCCCCGGAACCCCCGGACTGCCGGGAATATTCAGGGTAGCCACACCGGAACCCGCATCCACAAGGAAGCTGTCTCCATGGCCATGATAGCAGCCATCAAACTTCACCAGCACATTTCTTCCCGTAAAGCCCCTTGCAAGGCGCAAGGCACTCATGGTGGCCTCTGTACCGGAATTCACCATCCGGATCATTTCCACGGAAGGCACAAGGGAGATCACCTTTTCCGCAAGGGCCACTTCCAGATCCACGGGCGCACCAAAACTCACCCCCCGCTCCAGCACCCTGCGGATGGCATCTTCCACCACAGGATGACGGTGTCCCAGTATCATGGGGCCCCAGGAGCCCACATAATCAATCAGCGCATTACCATCCGCATCATAGAGCCATGCGCCCTGCGCCCTTTCAATAAAAAGGGGGGCAGCCCCCACGGAACGACATGCCCGGACCGGGCTGTTCACGCCACCGGGGATGCAGGTTTCGGCGCGCTGAAACAACTCCTGTGATCTTTCCATCCGCATATTCTTTTCCTTTCCCCGACCCTTAAAGTCCGGTATGGTTACTGGATAGTTTTTTGCTGGTACCCGGTAAAGCCGGAAACCCAGCTTCTGGCTGTCCACAGACAGAAGCTGCTGCAAAAATCCGACAGCATCCTTTTAACAGCTTACAGCCATGATGTCGAATATCTGCAAGCATGCACCGCTTTTACCCGTCCATTTCATCCCATGTCAAGGAAGGCCTCCATGCAAAGGGATAAAAAACTGAACCACCTTGGAAAAATCCTTGCCACCCTTCTGGGCCGTCACCCCGACAGCCACGGGCTTCTTCCCGATGAAGAAGGGTGGGTCAGCATCAAAGGTCTGCTGCAGGCCCTGTCCGAAAGTCCGGATCTGCGGGGCGTACGGGAAGGCGACCTGAAGGATATCTGCATGAACATGAATGATGCCCCTCTGGAAATGCAGGATGGAAAAATCCGTGCAAAGGTCCGGCCCTTTGCTTCGGAAAGGTGTCCTGCTGAAATGCTTCCGAAAATACTCCACACCTGTGTCCGAAGCAGGGCCTGGCCCCATGTTTCGGAAAAGGGCCTGCATGCGGCACCGGGAAATCCCCTTCTGCTCTCAAAAGATCCGGAACTGGCCCTGCGCATGGGAAAGCGCAAAGATCCCCGTCCCACAGCCCTTCAGGTACAGGCCTTCAGGGCAGCCACCTCTGGTATTTCCTTCATGCGCCACGGAGAGGATCTTTTTTCCGCAGAAGCCATCCCGAATGATTTCATTCAAGGGCCTCCCGTTATCAGGGAAGAGAAAAAGAAAAAAGCAGGCCCTGAAAAACCCGTGAAACCGAAAGAAACCAATTTCAGTGCCGGAAGTTTTATCCTGCGCAGTGAAGAGGAAAAGGCAGCCATCGGGCGATCAAAAAAACAAAAGGATTCCTGGAAACATAACAAAAAAAGGCTGCGCAGGCAGGGGGAGGGTTTCAAGCCCTGAAAAAAAGGAACTGCCATGCGCCATCTTCACTGGCCAAGCACCATAGCTGTCAGGCAGATGCACAGGCACCCAGTCTATTTGCCCGTGACGCAATCTTATTCGGGAGCTTCTTGCCCTGTGCGGAAGCGGAAAAAACCCCCCGCCACAGGCAGGATGTGCTTATGCATTGCCATAGCAGGCTTAGGCATGCTGCCTTTGTGGCGGCTCAGACAGTTTGCCGCTTCTTTCGCACAGGCCTGCGAAACTCTGATCCGAAACGATTGCAACGTCACTTGCAAATAGTCAGGGTGCCTTGCAACAGTACGAAGCTGCTACAATTACAGCATTGGAATTTCAGAAAAAACTATGCTGAACATCAAAAAAACATCTGATTACCACTGTCTTTCAGTCATAGGCACTTGAAACCATGGAAATTACATGACCAGGTTTTACGATTGTTGACGGGCACCCGTAAAGGGTGCCCCTACAAAACAGGGGGCGTAAAAAATATTCGTCGGGGCAGGCCTTGCGCCTGCCCGTATCAAAGCTCTCTCCATGGGTCTGACAACAACCGGAGCTGCAGGCTGTGACTGAGTCTGGGTAGTAATCAAAAAATATCTCAGGCCCTTGCCAGCAGCACCGCCCGCAAAGGTGCGGGTTCCCCTTCCACGGTTTTTAAGGGGTCTGAAGTATCCAGAAAATCCTCCAGAGATTCATCAAAGGCCCAGTCCGTGCGCCGCTGCTCACAGGTTTTCGTGTAAGCCATATCCACACAGCGGATATCCCTGAAACCCGCATGGCCCAGCCATCTTTTCAGGCAACTGACCGTGGGAAGGAAAAAAATACTGCGCATTTTCGCATAGCGGCCAAGGGGGGTGAGGGATACGGGTTCCTCGCCCCCAATGACCAGCGTTTCTAAAACCAGATCCGCTCCGCCTTTCATATAACGCCGCATATCCTGCAAAAAAGTGACGGGGGATTTTCTGTGATAAAGAACCCCCATACAGAAAACCACATCAAAAAAACCCGGCATCTCCGGGAGGGATTCAAAGCCTGCGGGAAGCATGAAAAGATCCGGGTGGGCAAGGTAGTGCTGAATCAGCTGAAACTGATAATAATAAGGTAAAAAAGGTTCCACGCCTAAGGCCATGGCCGGTTTCCGGGATGCCATGCGGAAAAGATAATATCCGTTGCTGGAGCCGATATCGAGTATCCGTTTGCCTCCAAGCTCAGGCAAAAAGGGTGTTATCCGGTTCCATTTCATCGAAGACCGCCACTCTGTATCCACATCCGCGCCAAAGAGGGAAAAGGGACCTTTGCGCCATGGAATCAATGCTTTCAATACATGGAAAAAATTCCTGCTTTCCTCTTCGGACAAATCACCGGCCCTGCCGATAAAAACACAGTCACCGTCCAGATCCACCAGAGAGGGCTCTGCATCGGGCAGGCCGGCAAAAGCCTCCCTGAGCATGCGGGCCTGGGCGTCGGGACCGGCAAGGCGGGCTTCCAGATCCGCCACAAGGGCAAGGAGGGCCGTACCGTAGGCACCCATACCCAGACGCTCTGCCTCCAGCATCATACGCCGCATTGTTTCTTCTCCTTCACCGCAAGAAAACTTGTGAAGTGAAACCACTTCAGATAGATTTCCACCATGGAAAAACCCGATTTTCCAAGGCGCTCCTGATGGGCTTCCAGGGTTTCAGGAACCAGAACATTCTCCAGAGCTTCCCGCTTGCGGCTGATTTCAAGGGAGGAATAGCCATTGGCCGCCTTGAACCCGTAATAGCTTTCCTGCTGAATATCCGCAAGAAAGGCATTTTTGTGCACCACCTTCTCCGTAAGAAGAAGAATCCCGCCGGGAACAAGGGCCTGATACACCCGCCCGATGATTTCATCCCGCATGGCAAGGGGCAGAAACTGCAGGGTGAGGTTCATCACCACAACGGAAGCCTCTTCCATGGGGGTGGTACTGATATCCTCACAGCAAAGCTGAATACGCCCACTGCCCCTGCGCACGGAAAGCCGTTTTTCATATATTTCCAGCATGGGCTTTGAGTTGTCCACGGCCACCATGGAAAAATCCCTGTCCCCTGCGGCCTCCAGAAAACCCACCCCGAAATTCCCATGGGAACATCCCAGATCATACATCCTTGTTCCGGGCAGATAAAAACGATTTGCCAGTTTCATCTGCAGGGTCAGGGCCTCCCGGTAAAGGGGAACGGATCTGTTGAGCATATCATCAAAAACCGCAGCCACACTGGCATTGAATGCAAAGGGCGATGAGGCCGACTCTTCAGATGTGAAAATGGTATCAACCTCCATGGGGCAAACTCCTCATTTCTGGACAGATGATCATACCAACACAAGCGAAGCTTTTATGAAAAATCTGGCCCTGTCTGTCAATCCCATTGTCGGCCAGCGCATTCCGGGCTATATTGCAATCTCCGTATCCAGCCGGGAACCTGAATGCTGGCTGACCCAAGGCCAGACCAGAAACCCGCAGGCCTGACTTCTTAAGGATTCAGGCGCAACAACCCCAGCAAAGACTTCGGCAAGCCCCTCCGAAAGGAATGTCCATGCACGACCCCTTCCTCAGCCGTCATCACTACCGCCGCCTTATGGCTGCTGCGGATCTTGTCAGCTTCAGGGTCAGTGAAAAGGAAAGTGATCTGCATATACAGGCCTTCCATGATCTTTCCACAACCGCCAGAAAAGAACTTGTGAGACTGCGCCGGGAAATTGGAGAGTATATAGCAAAATACCCGGAATTTCATTCAACCCTGCTCCCATGGCCGGATGACCCAACAGCCCCGGCCCTGATCCGGCAGATGATCCATGCATCACAGACTGCAGGCGTAGGCCCCATGGCCGCCATTGCCGGAACCCTTGCCGAAGCGCTGGGGAAAAAACTGCTGCAGCGTTCCGCAAAAATCATCGTTGAAAATGGAGGAGACCTTTTTGTATGCAGTGATACAGAAGTGACCATCGGTCTTTATGCCGGGGATTCCCCCTTTTCCGGCAGGATTGGCCTGAAAATCCCCCCTCCCCGCAAGGGCATGGGGATATGCACCTCGTCGGGCAGGCTGGGCCACTCCATCAGCTTTGGTAAAGCCGATGCCGCCGTCATCATCAGCAAAGACACCGCTGTGGCCGATGCACTGGCAACGGCCATGGGAAACAAAATACAAAAACCCGAAGATATTGAACCTCTGGTGGAAAAGGCAAAGGATATAAAAGAAATATCTGCCATGGTCCTTGTAAAGGGAGACCGTCTCGGCGTATATGGAGAGATTGAAATGGTGCCATTGCAATGACAGAAAAAACCGCATCCCGCATTTTTATAAAAAATTAGGTTGAATTTAAGTGCTAAAACACGTATCAAAAATATCTGATTCCTTATCTTAAACAGGATTCAGCCCCAGCCTGACACAGTCTTTACAGCCACGAGAATGCCAGTCTGTACTTCATGATAATTTTGAAAGTATTGTTTCTTACCGTGGGAGAAGGAAATCCATGAAACAAATAAAAATCATCCTCACACTGCTCACCCTTGGATTCATAGGACTTCTTGTTTATCAGAACCTTGAATATCTTCTGCAGCCCTATGCCTTTTCCCTTAATTTTTACTTAACAAGCTACACCTTCCCGGAAATTCCCACGGGTTTCTATCTCATTTTCTGTTTTACAGCAGGCTTTCTCATGATGTTCTTAAGCAGCATTGTTATCCGCCTGCGGGCGGCGGCAAGGCTCCGAATGCTCCACAATGAAAATCAGGAACATCTTGAAACCATTGCAGCCCTTCAGGATGAGCTGGCAGGAATGGCCTCTGGCCAGACCGGTCAGAAAACAGCACAGGAAAGTTCTCCTGAATTTGAAAAAGAATAAAAAATTCAGATATCCACTGACTATTATCCAAAAACAGCCATTCCGGCCCGGTGCATACACGCTCCGGGCCGTCTCTGTCCTGAGACGGCAGCACCCACAAAAAAGAAATTCCATCGGAGTCCCATGAGCAGCAAGGCCGCCAACACCCCCATGATGATCCAGTATCAGGAGCTCAAGGCGCAGTACGCAGACTGCATCCTTTTTTACCGTATGGGAGATTTCTATGAAATGTTCCATCAGGATGCCGAAACAGCATCAAGGGTTCTGGACATCACCCTGACGGCAAGGAACAGAAAAGACCCGGATGCCATTCCCATGTGCGGTGTTCCCGTCAAGTCGGCGGACATCTACATTGCAAAGCTGGTACAGAACAACTACAAGGTTGCCATCTGTGAACAGATGGAAGACCCGGCCACGGCCAAAGGCCTTGTGAAAAGGGATGTGGTCCGCGTCCTCACCCCCGGCATGCTGGTGGAAGAACACCTCCTTGACGACAGGGTGAACAACTTCATCGTGGCCATTGCCTTTCAGGGAAAAACCTGGGGCCTTGCCTGTCTGGATCTTTCCACGGCCGTCTTCCGCATGACGGAAACCAGATCCCACACAGCCCTGAGGGATGAACTGGCCCGGATTCAGGCAAAGGAAATCCTTGTACCCGAAGGCTTTGAGCAGGAAGAATCCAATGCCTTTCTGCATCCTCTTTTCAGCAGATCCAGAATCAGCCCGGCTCCCATGGCCGACTTCATGCCCGTGAAGGCCAGAAATCTTCTGCTGGAACAGTTCGGGGTCCGCAGCCTCGACAGCTTTGGTATCCGCCGGGCCGGTGCAGGTGTGGGAGCCGCAGGCGCCCTGCTCCATTACGTAAAGGAAAATCAGAAACAGGATATTGCCCATATCCGGGGCATCCAGCTCTATGCCTTAGACGGTATTCTGCTTTTGGATGACACCACCTTCCGCAACCTTGAAATCACGGAAAACTTAAGGGACAGCACTTCCAGGGGCAGCCTGCTCCAGACCATGGACAAAACCGTCACCTCCATGGGAGCCAGAACCCTCAGGCAGTGGCTGACCTACCCCCTCATGGACACGGAAGCCATAGACAAGCGGCATCAGGCCCTGACACTGGCGCTGGAAACACCCCTTGTCCGGAGACAGATCCGGGAAAAACTGAAAAACATCCATGATCTGGAACGTATTTCCACCCGCATTGTCATGGGCCGCTGCCATGCAAGGGATCTTCTGGCGCTGAAAAACTCCCTGCTCATGCTCCCGGATATTCTGGCCCCCCTTGAAAACTCGCCATCTCCCCTCTTTTCCTTTCACGGAGAAAAGGAAAAACTTCTCAAGCTGGCTGAAACTCTGGATACGGCCATCCGTGAAGATGCACCCGTGCAGATGGATCAGGGGGGCATCATACAAAACGGCTTTCACCAAAAGCTCGATGAACTGATTGCCATGGCAAAGGATGGTAAAAGTTATCTGGCGGGACTGGAAACCAAAGAAAGGGAAGAAACGGGCATCAGCACCCTGAAAGTCCGGTTCAACAGAGTTTTCGGTTATTTCATCGAGGTATCCAAAGCCCAGTCCGCGTCCGTGCCGGATCATTATGTACGCAAACAGACTTTGGTCAATGCGGAGCGCTATATCACCGATGAGCTTAAAACCTTTGAGGATAAGGTCTTAAATGCGCAGGATGAGCAGATCCGCATGGAAATGGCCCTCTTTGAAGCGCTCCGTCAACAGGCCGCCGCCCTGCACAAAGACATCGGTCTTGCCGCAGACTTTCTCGCCCGGGTGGACGTCCTGTTCAGTCTGGCCCGGCTTGCCGAAGAAAAAGGCTATGCAAGACCAGAGATGACAACAGACGGGGTCATTGATATTCAGGACGGACGGCACCCCGTTGTGGAGTGCATGCTTCAAAACAGCCGCTATGTCCCCAACTCCATTCATATGGACAATACAAAATCCCAGGTACTCATCATCACCGGTCCCAACATGGCGGGTAAATCCACAGTACTCCGTCAGGTGGCCCTCATTGTGCTCATGGCACAGATGGGAAGCTTTGTTCCGGCTGCATCGGCTAAAATATCTGTCACAGACCGTATTTTCACCCGGGTGGGGGCCTCGGACAATCTGGCCGAAGGCCAGTCCACCTTTATGGTGGAAATGGAGGAAGCCGCCAACATTCTTCACAATGCCACACCGGAAAGCCTTGTCATCATGGATGAAATCGGCCGGGGCACCAGCACCTTCGACGGACTCAGCATTGCATGGTCCGTGGCGGAATACCTCCACAACCTAAAAAAAAAAGGCGTAAAAACCCTCTTTGCCACCCATTACCATGAAATGACAAGACTGGCCGACAGCCTTCCGAGGGTAAAAAATTTCAGTGTGGCCGTGCGGGAATGGGAGGATAACATTATTTTTCTCCACAGGCTGATTCAGGGCGGTGCCAACAGAAGTTATGGAATTCAGGTTGCAAAACTTGCCGGACTTCCGGATTCTGTGATACATCGTGCAGGCGGTCTTCTTGCACGGGTGGAAAACGGCCATGCCCTGTGGGAAGAAGATGCAGGGTCACCGGAAGATGGGACAGCACCGGATCAGCCCCGGCAGCTCCCTTTGTTTCCGGGACCGGAAAAAGTCATTGTCCAGACCCTGAAGGAAACGGACCTCAACACCATGACGCCCCTTGAGGCCATGAATTTTCTTGCCAGACTGAAGGAAAAAGCGATGGATACGGATCTTTAGAAGTATCTGACCCAGGCAACGGGCAAGATCATCCGCTAATCTTCCGGCTGTACACAGGCAGGCAGACATAAAGGAAACAGGATACCCATGGTTCTTCCAACATACCGGATCAGGGTTCATAGAAATATCAGCCCCCCTTGCAGGGGAAAAAAAGCGATGCGGATTCCTGTTTTATGTATTCTCATTGCCTGCCTGTTCTTTTCATGTTTTCCTGCATGGGCGGGTTCCGTCCGCGACCTTTACCTTCGGGCAGACCGCGACTTTCAGGAACTTCAGAAAAATACCGAAAGGCGTAAATTCCGGGCGAACTGGGAAAAAGTTGCAGACGCCTTTGAGAGTGCCTATATGCAGGATCCCCAGAATGCATGGGCACCGGCCTCCCTGTACAGGGCTGGGGAAGTGTATCTTGGACTCTCCCACTTTTCAGGCCGAAGCAGTGATAAGGAAAAAGCCATAGAGCTTTTCCGGCGGGTTTTCCACGAGTGCCCCAAAAGCCGTTACAAATTCAGAGCCGAAGGTATGCTCAGAGAGCTTGGAGCCCCTCTTCAGGCACCGCCGCCACCACGACCCGTCATTCAGGCTGAATCAAAACCGCAACCACCCCTTAAAACTGCCCGGTCCACAAGGCCGGATGAAGCCCCCCCTGCGGAAAGCAGCCTGCCTGCCCCCCCCATACCCGCACTGCCCGTTCCGGATGCAGGCATACAGATCATGCCAGTGATTGAAAAAACAAAAACCCCATCCCCGCAGAATGCGGAAGATATCTCCCACCTTGGCATGATACAGGGTGTCCGCTACCAGACCCACGCCAACCGGACGCGCATTGTTGTGGATTCGGACAGGGAGTTGGCCTACACCTTTAACGACCTGAATCGAGACAGGGAAAGGGGTTTGCCTCCAAGGGTATATGTGGATTTCAAACAGAGCACGCTAAAAGAGGATATCCCTCCCTCAACACAGATCAATGATCCCCAGGTCAAGGCCTTCAGGATAGCCCGGAATACAAAGGAAAAGGTGCGCCTTGTCATGGATCTGGACCAGACAAGGGATTTCAAGGTTTTTCAGCTTTTTGATCCCTACAGAACCGTCATCGACATCTGGGGCGAAACCGGTTCCACAGAACGAACGGCACTGGCAGCCAGCCTGCCGCCCGCGGCCCTTCCTCCTGTTGCAACAACCCCCCCCAGTGCCAGTGCCATCCGCCGCCAGCTGGCTCTGGGGGTTCACCGCATTGTCATTGATCCGGGGCATGGCGGTAAAGATCCCGGAGCCATAGGATATCAACGGGGAGTTCTTGAAAAGGACATCAATCTCCAGATATCAAAAATCCTTGCGGATAAACTCCGAAAAGAGCTCAATTGCGAGGTTATCCTTACAAGGGACAGCGATGTCTATCTCAGCCTTGAGGAACGCACCCGGTTTGCCAATCAGCACAAGGCGGACCTTTTTCTTTCCATCCACACCAATGCAGCCATGAACCGAAACGCCCACGGCATTGAAACCTATTTTCTCAATCTGGCCACGGACGAGGAATCCATTGCCGTTGCCGCAAGGGAAAATGCCACCTCCACCAAAAACATCAGTGATCTTCAGACCATCCTGAACGACCTGATGCAGAATGCCAAAATTAATGAGTCCAGCAGGCTGGCCTCCTATGTTCAGCGGGGCATGGTGGACAGCGTGAAACCCCACTACAGCAACATCAGGGACAATGGTGTCAAGCAGGCTCCCTTTTATGTCCTTCTGGGCGCACAGATGCCTTCCATTCTCATTGAAGCAGGCTTCATCACCAACCCCAGGGAGTGTCAGAGACTGACCACCCCCCAGTACCAGAACCGCATCGCCGACGGCATTGTGGAAGGAATACGGCGCTACATTCAGGAACACTTTCCCCAAAACACCCCCTGATCAGGCAGAGTCATTCTTAAAATAGCATTCATTCTGATAAAGGAGCTCTTACATGGAAGACTGCATTTTCTGTAAAATCATCCGCAGGGAAATCCCTTCGGAATTTCTCATGGAAACCGAAGACCTCGTTGTTTTTCGGGATATCAATCCCAAAGCGCCGGTGCATCTGCTCATCGTGCCCAAGGTGCATATCCGCAGCATCAATCAGCTTGAGGAAAACCATGGCCCCCTTGTGGGGAGACTCTTTCTTGCTGCAAAGGAAATGGCTTTAAGGGAAGGCATCAGTACCAGCGGGTACAAGCTGCAGTTCAACGTTGAAAAAGGCGGGGGGCAGGAAGTTTTTCACCTGCATCTGCACCTTATCGGTGGCTGGAAAAAAAGATAAAAAAAACGGTAATTACTCAGCACAGTTTATTCCGAACTGCCAATGCTGTAGTTGCAGCAGCTTCATACTGTTGCAGGCCCCGTGGCTATTTGCAAGTGACATTGCAATCGTTTCGGATTCCGGCACTCAAGCCAAAAACCTAAAGTCTACTACAAGAAAAATAAGCTTTTTCAGGCTTGAGTGCCGGAGTGCTATAAAAGCGGCAAACTGTCTGAGCCGCCACAAGGCAGCGTACAAGGCCTGCCATGGTAATCAAAAAGCTTATCCTGCCTGTGGCGGGGAGGTTTTGCCGCCTCCGCACAGGACAAGAAACTCCCGAATCCGGCACTCAAGATCCATAGGCTTTTTTGCTCCCGTAAAGGGCTTGGGTTTTTCAGCTTGAGTGCCGGATTGCGTCACGGGCAAATTGCCTGGGGCCTGTGCATCTGTCTTGCAGATATACTACTTGAAAAACTGCGCTGAACAGCTACAAAAAACGCTCCTTTTTTACCATAAAAAGGAGCGTTTCAAAGACAAAACTGAACTACATGGAATAAAGACGTTTCCCGGGCACCACGGTCATTCCCCTTGCCGAAAGATGGGTAATGGCCGTATCCACATCATCAAAACGGAAAATCATCACGGCCCTGTCACTGTTCTGCTGCACAAAGGCATACATATATTCCACATTGATATTTTTTTCCCTCAGCACCTCAAGGATATCATGCAGCCCACCGGGAGTATCCATGACTTCCACGGCCACAACCTCGGTTTTCCCAACTGTAAACCCGGCTTTTTTCAGTATCAGATCCGTCTTCTGCGTATCATCCACAATCATGCGTAAAACACCGAAATCCGCAGTGTCCGCCAAAGACAGGGCCCGTATGTTCACGCCGTGCTCCTTGAGGATGGCTGTTACTTCTGCAAGACGTCCCGCCTTATTTTCCATAAAAATAGAAATCTGCTCCACCTTCATCAGCTATCCTCCTTGTCGCCGTGGTGATTGATCATGAAGTCCGCAATGCTTCTGTTCAGCCCAATTCTTTCAGTCAGAGGGATCTTAACTTCATAAACGCCGATGATCAATAACCCGAACAGCCTTTCCTTCACTTCTGGCAATGCTCTTGGGTTCCACAAGGCGGACTTTTGCTGAAATTCCAAGGTATTCCTTTATATTTTTTGCTATCATTCTTTCCAGATTCTGCAACCCCCGCACCTCATCGGTAAAGAGTTTCTGGCTGATTTCTACCTTGACGGTAAGAATATCCAGACTGTCCTCCCTGTGCACTTCAAGCTGGTAGTGGGGTTCCACCTCGGAAATCATCATGAGAACCGACTCGATCTGTGAGGGGAAAACATTGACCCCCCGGATGATGAGCATGTCGTCGGTCCGCCCGGACACCTTTTCCATGCGCACCATGGTACGGCCACAGATACAGGGCTCGGCCACAAGTCTTGTGATATCCCTTGTCCTGTAACGGATGACAGGGAAAGCCTCTTTGGTGATGGACGTGAACACCAGCTCACCCACCTCACCCAAGGGAAGACGCTTACCCGTTTCAGGGTCAATGATCTCCGGAATGAAATGATCCTCAAAAATATGCAGACCGGCCTTGGCCTCATGGCATTCCACGGCCACACCCGGCCCCATGACCTCGCTCAGACCATAAATGTCCACGGCGGAAAGCCCCAGATCCCCTTCAATCTGACGCCGCATGGCCTCGCTCCATGGCTCTGCTCCAAAAATACCATGGCGGAAATGCAGCTCCCTGAAATCCACGCCCATTTCCCTTGCCACTTCGGCCAGATGCAGGGTGTAGGAGGGGGTTGCCGTCAGGATGGAGGGACCGAAATCCTTCATGATCGTAATCTGTCGCTTGGTATTGCCACCGGATACGGGAATCACCGTTGCCCCCAGTTTTTCAGCACCATAATGCACACCAAGGCCTCCGGTGAAAAGACCATAACCATAGGCATTGTGAATAATATCCCCCCGCTTTGCGCCACCGGCGGTGAGGGCTCTGGCCATGAGACTGGCCCAGGTGTCAATATCCCTTGCCGTATACCCCACCACCGTAGGCTTGCCCGTTGTTCCGGAAGAGGCATGGATACGCACCACATTTTCCTTGGGCACGGCAAAAAGGCCAAAGGGATAATTGTCCCGCAGATCCTGTTTTATCAGAAAAGGAAGCTTCTCCATATCATCGAGACAGCGGATATCCGAAGGCGTGACCCCGAACTCCCGGAAGCGGTCCCTGTAAAAGGGAACCGTTGCATAGGCGCGCTGCAGGGTCGCCTGAAGACGTTTCAGCTGTATGGCTTCCAGGGCTTCCCTGGGAAGGGTTTCAAACTCCATATCATAAATCATCGGCTTTTCTCCTTATTGTCGTACACCGGGGAAGAATGAATCCCATACAAAAAAAGCTGCGGGAGCAATCCTCCCACAGCCTTGTTGTCATTCCGGTTCCATGGGGACGCTTTCAACGGAGTCCGTCTGCCCACTGGAAGGTGACCGAACATTAAACGGTCAGTTTCACTTTTTCATGGGCAGACTGACAAAAAAAATAGCCTGCCCGATAATATATTCGATCCTGCATCCTTCCCTCCGGATAAAATTCAGCGCAGAATGTACCGGGAAGCCACTTTCTTGTCAAGGCCCATGTCCATATTATCAACCCTTCAGCCCCGCCGTAAAATTCGGCTTGCGTTTTTCAAGGAAAGCCGTGGTTCCTTCTTTGGCATCCGGGCTGGCCATGCACAGGGCAAAGGCATCGATTTCCATGCGGCAGGCCGTGGCCAGATCCACATCCATTCCCGCATTCACCACGGCCTTGGCCGCACGCAGGGATACCCTTCCTTTGGCTGCGATGCCCTTGGCTGTTTTTCTTACGGCATCCATCAGTTCTTCGGGCTTTACCAGCCTGTTGACCATACCCAGGGCCAGCGCCTCTTCCGCAGACAGCATCTTCCCTGTAAAAATCATCTCCTTAGCCATATTTTTACCCACAAGACGGGGCAGGCGCTGGGTACCTCCGAAACCGGGGATAATGCCAAGGGTAATTTCAGGCAGCCCGAATTTGGCCGCTTCGGACGCATAGATAAAATCACAGGCAAGGGCCATTTCACTACCGCCACCGAGGGCAAAACCATTCACCGCAGCAATGACGGGGATGGAAAGATTCTGCAGTTTCCCTATGGCATCGTGGCCCAGCTGACAGAAAAAACGGGCATCCAGCGGTCCGAGGGTTGCCAGTTCGGAAATATCCGCACCCGCAACAAAGGCCTTGTCACCACTGCCCGTCAAAATGAGGACACGTACATTTTCATCCTGATCAATGGCATCCAGGCAATGGGCAAACTCCTGAAGCAGTGCCGCATTCAGGGCATTGAGTGCCTTGGGCCGATTAAAGGTCAGGGTTGCGATTCCATCTGCGTAATCATAAACAATGTTTTCATACTGCATGACTTCCTCCTTTGTGCTGTTGAAAACAGCACCTTGACGGGCAACAGATTTTCATTTAGTTAATCTTCATTTACCGCTGACTGAATCCAGCTTCAATGCATAGCAAAAAAAATGTCCGAATCAAACAGGAAAGAGTCGATTCGTCCATTTCATCGTGCCAGTTGCAGTGAATGGCAGGCCACCACATCACGACGTCTGCCACAGGATCACTGGCAGTGGTTCAGAACTTTCCCGAGCTATGTAACCTAAAACCATCCTGTTTTTCCCGCCAGCCAGAACATGACCATACCCGCCACCAGAGTCACGCCCAGAGACCGTGTCCACAGGGCCACCAGCAGTGTAGGAAAAGCAACGGCCAGCTCAGGCCGTGTGAAGCTGAGTACCCTGGGTTCTCCGGCGGTAATGAGATAGGGGACGAGAAGCGCTGCAAGGATGGACACGGGAATCAGATCCAGCCACTCCACAAGCAAAGCTGGCATTTTTCTCCGGCTAAGAAAAAAAAGGGGAATCCATCTGGGGACAAAACTCACAAGCCCCATCCCCATAACCAGAATCATATATTCAGCACTCATCGCTCTTCCCTCACCTGTTCCCCCGAAATCCGGGCCATACGTTTAAGCAAAAGCCCCGTGGTGGCACCCGTAACGGCACCCACCACAATAAATGCATTTCCGGGAATCCACAGGGCTGCCAGCGTACCGGCAAAGGCTGCTGCAAGGCCTGCAATGAGGTAGATAAAGCCATTCAACTGAAATACCAGAAGGCAGATAAACATGGCAATCATGGCATAATCAATACCAAAGGCAGATGGTGCAATGAAACGGCCGAAAATCCCCCCCAGCACCGTACTGCCTACCCATGCGGCATAGGCCAGAAAACTGGCCACAATGGCAGCACCCAGAGGCCAGGCCCCCGACTTCAGACGGCTGGTATTCACCGCAAATGTTTCGTCCACGATAAAACAGGCAAGAAGACTCAGACGTCTGCGGGGCTGCCCCCTGTACCAGACGGCAAGGGATGAGGACATGAGCAGATGGCGCAGATTCACCATAAAGGTGGTCATGATCACGGCAAGTACGGATGCTCCCGCATCAATCATGGATACGGCGATAAATTGCCCGGATCCTGCAAAGACGAGGGAAGACATGAAAAAAATATGCATACCGGAAAGACCTGCCTTTTCCGCCAGTACGCCAAAGGCAAGCCCCAGCGGAAAATACCCCACACATATGGGCCATATGGCCTTTGCTCCCGCAACAAAGCTTCCTTCTTTGGTACCCTGCATGTCTTTCCCCAAATTGAAGATAAAGGAATCCTCTACTCCTGAAACACGACTGCCCCAGAAGCAAAAAGTTCAGCAGTCTAAAAAAAAGCCCCTGACAAGTCAAACAGGGGCTGCATGGTTTCAATCAAAAAAATATTTGACACAACAGGATATTGCAATTAAAATACACTGATTTTGTTTTAAGGTCATCTTTCTCCTTAAAGCTCTTAAATGGGAGGACGATGATTTTTTTATGGTTTCGAACCCCCCCTCAAAACCGGCATGAAAATTTCGGTACGGGCGGTTCTTGAATTACCGCTTTCGTGTCAGGTTTCTTTGTTTCATTCCGGATCATCCTTAATGAAATCCAAACAGAACAACTGTATCCTGGCCACAAATTACGATGATGGTTCTGCCCGATGGGACAGATGCCATGATCAAACAACCTTATATTTTGCTTTTCAAGGATTCGGTAAAAATGAAATACGATATCCAGAAAGTCCGGAACATCGGCATCAGCGCCCACATTGACTCCGGTAAGACCACCCTTTCCGAGCGCATTCTGTACTTTACCAAAAGAATTCACGCCATTCATGACGTCAAAGGCAAGGATGGCGTCGGTGCTACCATGGACTCCATGGAACTGGAGCGTGAACGTGGTATCACCATTGCATCCGCTGCCACCTTCTGTGAGTGGAAAGGCCACGACATCAACCTCATTGACACACCGGGCCATGTGGACTTCACCATTGAGGTGGAACGTTCTCTCCGGGTTCTGGATGGTGCCATCCTTGTTCTCTGCTCCGTGGGCGGTGTTCAGTCCCAGTCCATTACCGTGGACCAGCAGATGAAACGCTACAACGTACCCTGCATCGCATTTGTCAATAAATGCGACCGTACCGGTGCCAGCCCCGACCGTGTCATCTCCCAGCTCAGGGAAAAACTGGGACACAATGCCTGGGCCATGCAGATTCCCGTGGGTCTTGAAAACGATCATATCGGCGTTGTGGATCTCATCACCATGAAGGCTTTCTATTTTGATGGAGACAGTGGCGATGACATCCGTGAGGAAGAAATCCCTGCGGATCTTCTGGAAAAAGCAAAAGAGAAACGCGATGAACTCATTGATGCAGCCTCCCTTTTTTCCGATGAGCTGACCGAAGTCATTCTTGAGGAAGGCGAAGTCACAAATAAAATGTTGATGGAAGCCATCCGCCAAGGTACCCTGTTGCGCCAGATGACCCCTGTTTTCATGGGATCTGCCTATAAAAACAAAGGTGTGCAGCTCCTTCTGGATGCCGTCACCACCCTGCTGCCCGCGCCTCCCGATGTCAGCAATGAGGCCCTTGATCTGGACAATGCAGAAGAACCCATTGTTCTTGCATCCGAAACGGAAAAACCCGTTGTGGCCCTGGCCTTTAAACTGGAAGACGGCGCCTATGGTCAGCTGACTTACCTTCGTGTCTATCAGGGCATACTGGAAAAGGGCTCCACGGTCATCAACGTGCGTACCGGTAAAAAAATCAAGGTGGGGCGCCTTGTACGTATGCATGCGGATCAGATGGAAGAAATCGACAAGGTTCCTGCCGGCATGATCGGTGCCATTTTCGGTGTGGACTGTGCGTCAGGGGATACCTTTGCCGATCCTTCCCTCAACGTTTCCCTGACATCCATGTTTGTTCCCAAGCCTGTTATCTCCCTGTCCATTATTCCCAAGGATAACAAGGCCCAGATCAACATGTCCAAGGCCCTGAACCGTTTCACCAAGGAAGATCCCACCTTCAACACCTTTGTGGATGAGGAAACCAATGAAACCATCATCGAGGGCATGGGCGAGCTTCACCTTGAAGTGTATGTTGAACGCATGAAGCGGGAGTACAAGGCGGAAGTGGAAACGGGCAAGCCCCGTGTTGCCTACCGTGAAACCATCCTGCAGAAAGCAGAATTCAACTACACCCACAGAAAACAGACCGGTGGTGCCGGTCAGTATGGTCGTGTGGCCGGCTATCTGGAGCCTCTGGAAGAGGGTGAATTCGAATTTGTCAACAATGTTACTGGCGGTGCTATCCCCACCAACTTCATTCCCGCCTGTGAAAAGGGTTTCAAAGCCTGCATGGATAAAGGACCTTCTCTGGAATTCCCCGTTACCGGCGTCCGGGTTGTCATCAACGACGGTGCCTCCCATGCGGTGGATTCTTCTGAAATGGCCTTCCAGGCAGCAGCCCGCGGAGCCTTCCTTGAAGGCTACGCTAAAGCCAAACCCACGGTGCTGGAACCCATCATGAAGGTGGTTGTGGAGACTCCCAGCGAGTTCCAGGGTAACGTGATGGGAACCATCAACCAGCGCCGGGGCATGATTGTAGGTTCTTCCGATGAAGGTCCCATGTCCATCATTGAAGCCCAGGTTCCTCTGGCTGAAATGTTCGGCTACTCCACGGTTCTCCGTTCCGGAACCCAGGGCAAGGCCCAGTTCACCATGGAATTTGCCACCTACCGTCAGGTTCCTGTATCCGTTATGGATGACATCCGTAAAGAAGTGGAAGAGCTGAAGAAAAAAAGAGGCAAATAGTATCAGAACAAAAACCGGAGGGGATTACGCATCCTCTTCCGGTTGATCTGCCTGCATATGTCTGCCTGTCCTCCCCTTGCCGGGAAGGACAGGCAGTGCCTCAGGTCCGGCCATGCCGCGGACCTTTTTTTATACGCAAAAAATTTTAACGGCCACCCGCAGGCTCTGATAAGGTTGAAAAAAATCCTGCTATATTTTTCTTTTTCCTGTTTTTCCTTGGAAACCCATGCCTTCTTACGTTATGATCCCCTACATTTGATTTTTACCTGAAGGATTCAGTTCATCTGTTAAAACAGGATTCAGACAGATACCAGTCTCCACAAAACCCGGGAAAGGAAATCCTTTATGGATACGGAAAAAAATCTTTCCACCATTGATCAGATAGCCCTCATACTCTGCAAAGCAACCCGCCATGTACTGGAATCCAGTACCAAACTTCCCATCAAATACTCCACAACCTTTCAGGAAATCCCCAAGGTTACCATGAAGCCCGAAATCGGCTGTTTTGTACAGTTTACGGGAGACTACAATGGCCTTGTGGTCATGAATTTTTCTGCGGACGCTTCCATGGAGCTTTACGGCAAGTACATGACCCGTATGGGAATTCCCGAAGATGAGCTGGCAAGGGATTACACCTCCAACGAGGTGGCGGACAGCATCGGTGAGATGACCAATCAGATCATGGGGCTTCTCATGCGTACGGTGGAAGACAAGTTTCAGCTTTCAAGTTTCTGCGGTCAGCCCAAGGCGCTGGCCCTTAACTCCGCCATTACCCTCATTCTGGACTGCGATTACAGAGACAACCGCCGCATGGTTTTCCATGTGGATGGTAAAAAGTTTCATATTGAACTGGCACTGGAAAAAACCGAATTCATAAAAACCTGAAAAAAAACGGAATACAAAAGTTTTGCCGGTATCAGGGCAAGGCAAAATCCATGGCTTCCAGACGTTCTTCCAGATGCGGGTGCGTGGACAGCCAGCCCTGCCACCGGCTTTTTCCTGCCACCCTGCCTCCTGCTTCTTCATGCAGACGAACCAGCAGACGGGCAAAGCCCTCCGCATCCTTGCCCTGCAAAGCCAGCCACTCCATGGCATAGGCATCCGCTTCACGCTCAAAGGCTCTGGAGTATGCCATCTCCGTAATCAGCACCGGCAACCCCATGAAAAGCTCTGCTACCCCGCTGCCGTCCCCGGTCAGCCCCATCAGAAGAAAGGCAAGCATACTGTCCTGAATCACCCGCCTTGCGGCATGCTGGTGTACGCCATGGCCGATCTCGTGGGCCAGCACAGCCTCCAGTCCGTCCGGGTTATCCTCCGCAAGCCGGATCAGCTCATCGCTAACCACTATCATATTGCCCGGAAGGGCAAATGCGTTGGCGCCAAGCTGTCCACCCTTCCTGAAATACAGCTGAAATCCGGGATGGGCCTCCCAGAGTTCCCGGAATTCATCCTTTATTTTTTCCTGACTGTCAGAAGATAAATCAGAGGGTGAAAAAACCATCCTGTCCAGTGTTTTCAGGGTGTTTTCCCCGGCAGCATGCAAAATACCCGGCGGAAGGCGCAGGGCAATCTCCCTTGCAAGCACAGGCGCACCATAACGAAAAGACAAAAAAACCGTTCCCATGACAAAAAGCAGGGCAAGGCATACCCAGATCCAGCGGGATTCCAGCATATGAACAAAGCGCCAGAAAGCCCCTTTTTTCAGGGATATCTGAAGGGCATCCATGGCCCCGTGATCTTCGGTCTCAAAAAGACCGCCACAGGGAAAACCAAGGCTCCTGTGGACTCTGCCCATATGGGGTGCAAAGGCAAGGGCTGAAACAGGGGCATCGGCCATGGGAGAACCCTCCGCATCCTCAACACGGACAAAGGCCACCTCAGGCAGATAGACAAGGCGGGCTTTTTTTGCCGCAGAACTTCTGCCATCATAAAACTGACCGGAAATATCCATCATACCCCAAAATCAAAACCCATGAAATCCGCCGCTTCCTCACCCAAAGAAGCCACACGCTTTTCTTCATTCGCAAGAAAATGCTCCAGAGACCCCGCAGCAAGAAAAGCCATGTGGTCCGCTTTGTAGCGTGCCACCCTTACCTTTGCCCAAGGATGAAAAAAACCAAGGGTCAGGACGGTGAGGAGTGTGTTCAAACCAAGTATCAGCATATATTGAAAAACCTTGAGATCCGCTTCAAAGCCATGGTCCGAAAGAAGGGCTGCGCAATAAAAAATATTGGTCGTCTTCACCGCATACCAGGCCATGAAATAAAGATACAGAAATGCCATGAAAAGAAAAATAAAGAGGGTTGAAAAAAAGAAAGTCCCCCCTGTAACAAAAATGATACGCATCAGATAATAAAAAATGAACGCAAAAACACCAAGGGTGATGAAAAGGGGCAGAGACAGGGAAAAAAACATCCGGTAGTAATCCCGGATCCGGGCATGGAAGCTGAAACGGGTTTTCCCGTAAGCACTGCCTGAGATGAAAAAGCGATGCTGCTGAAACACAGCACAGGGCCAGAGAAGGCCCAGGGTGAGAATACCCGCAAGGGGCCACAGCACATAGGCCTGGGCCGCCCCCCATACCTTGCCGTGAAATGCAAAACGGATGTTTCGGAAGCTGGAATTTCTTGCATTGAATGTAATGGACCGGACAACAATCCAAGGGAAAACAATAAGAAAAACAACAGCAAAACCAAGGGATACCAGAGGATTCAGGCTGGATGTAACGGAATAAACAGCAAATATGGCAACCACCACAATCCGTCCGATAAGAATTTTAACAGGATCCGCAAGATAGGCAAAGCCCCTCCCGTCAAGGCGGGTATTCATATAAAAATACCGTTTACGCCGCACCTTGGCCCAGGCAGAATATATGCCAAGGGTCACTATGGTCAGAAGAAGATTGACAATCCAGATACGGAAATACTCGGACCCGCTGCCGTGGAAGGAAAAGGGCAGACGCTTCAGGGACCCGGACTTTCCATCAGGCTCAGCAGCCTCTTCTGCTCCACCTCCTCCACCGCTCCCCGCATCCGGCTGAAGAACTTCTTTCTGCGACTCCATTACAGGCTCAAGAAGCACTTCCAGCCCCGCTTTGCGCAGGGCATTGACATACTCTGCTGCAGCTTCCTCCGAAAGCCCCCTTTTCAGCACCGCCCTTGGACTCTGGATAAGGTTTTCTGCTGTCCGTAAAGGCAGGCCGAACATACGGGAAAGGCTGTCCGCCACCTCCTCCGGCTTGTGCCCGTCCATCAGGCGGCCCTGAAAAACCACATCAAAACGGATCTGGTTCATCTGCATCTCCCTTTCCTGTCTCCATGCCGCAAAAAAGAATATGATGAGCCCTGTCTTTCAGCCACAGGAACTTTAAGGCATGGAAATTACATGACCAGCAGGCTGTGGCTGAGCCAGGGTAGTAATCAGAACATTTTATGGAAGATCCCCCACAAGACGGAAACCAATGCTGTTAAACCCCCTGTCCGGAGCATAGCGCCCACGCCCTGCAGAACGACAGCTGGCCTCACTTCCATACCAGGATCCGCCCCGTATCACCCTTTCATATCCCGGCCCCTCGTAAAGCGGATCCTTCACCTTCTGTCCACTGCCATAGGGGGCATAGACATCCTGACACCACTCCCAGACATTGCCGTGCATATCATAAAGCCCGAAAGCATTGGCCTCAAAACGGCCCACAGGAACCGGACCTTTCCGGTAAATACCCGCTTCACAGCCTTCGAGGGGCTGGGTGCCATTATAGTTGGCCTGATCCGTACCAAGACAGCTTCCAAAGGCAAAGGGACCGTCACTGCCTCCTCTGGCCGCATATTCCCATTCAGCCTCCGTGGGCAGACGGTATATCAGACTGGAATCAAGGGCCTGAAGCTTTTTAATAAACTCCTGCACTGCATCCCATGAAACCCTTTCTACGGGGCAATCATCACCACATCGCCGAAAACCAGAAGGATTATCCCCCATAACCATTTTCCACTGGCTCTGGCTCACCTCCGTGGTCATCATAAAAAATCCCTTTGACAGCGTAACATACCGGATGATTTCATTATCATTCCCATAGGGATCTTCAGAAGAAGCTCCCATGGAAAAATGACCGGGCGGTATCCAGACAAAATGCATTCCAATGCTGTTTTGGAAAGGCTCCGGAATCTTATTTTCAGGTTTGCCTGTCACGGAATCCATCTTTTTTTTCGATTCAGAAGTTTTTTCCGGCAATGGCAGCTCCGGCACAGGCGGAGGTATTTCCACGTTCTCATACAAACCTGCCTCAGATCCCATGGTTTCCATTATCTCCGAAGACAGATCTTTTTTTCCTGCACAGGCCATAAGAACTGTCAAAATTATTACAGCAATCAGCCTGTAAAAATATACGAACATTGCACATGCTCCATCAGAAGAGGCCAGAGGTCATTATCTTTCAGCAAACCGCTTTATTGCACAGCTTCAAACAAAATGCCCCCGATAAGTACGAAAGCCTTTCCACAAGGCTGCGGAAAGGCTTTCTTTGCATCATACAAAATATCAAAAATCAATGATGGCCCCGGGCAAACCCTTCAATCCAGAGAATATTGGCAAAATAAGCGGGGAAACCCAGAAATACACCGCCCATAAGATACCGGGCACCCTCGGCCGTACCAATACCGGCATTGAAACCAAGAACAATAAGAACCAGAGCCACCCATACAAGGGCGTTCAGTACACTGGGCTTAATGGGAAGAAACTCCATTGTCTTTCTCCTTTTTCTTTTCTGATGGGGGTTATAATCTTCTTTTATCTTTGTTTTGAATCAATTTTCAGCGTATTTGTCAAGGCTGGCCTTTAAAAACTGCCTTATTTTTTAAAAAACGCCACGGCATTCCTGAAAATATTCAATCCCGGCAGATCCTTTTCCTGCAGAATACGGCCTTCAGCCTTCAGCCGGGTCCAGTCCGGATGATGGGTGAAATGGGTAAAGGCTTCCGGATGGGGCATGAGTCCGAAAACCCTGCCTGTGGGATCACAGATGCCTGCAATGTCATTCACCGCCCCATTGGGATTCAAGGGAAATGCGCCCTGCGCAGGGCTGCCATCCCTTCCTGCATAGCGCAGCACCACCTGACCTGAGACCTCAAGCCTGTGAATAACTTCAGGAGCCGCATAGAACTTGCCTTCTCCATGGCGCACGGGCAAAGGCAAAAAGTCCATTCCTTTGGTAAAAACACAGGGGCTTTCCTGATTGACGGAAAGATCCACCCACTGATCCCGGAAATTCCCGCAATCATTGTGCAAAAGAGCCACTTCCCTGCGGGTGTAGTCCCCGTCAAAACCGGGCAGAAGACCCGTATTTACAAGGGTCTGAAAACCATTGCATATACCCATGACAAGGTTGCCTTCGGCAATGAAATGTCTGATACGATCCCCAAGGCCGGTCATGATGCGCACGGCCTGCACCACTCCGGCACCATGGTCATCCCCCCAGCTGAATCCACCACCGAAAACAAGAATCTGATAATCTTCCAGTCGCACATCCCCGGTAATCAGGCTGTTGATGTGTACCCTCTCCGGGGCAGCCCCTGCCATTTTAAAGGCATGGGCCGTTTCCATATCACAGTTGAGGCCATAGCCCGTCAGCACCAGAACCTTTACCTGCCTTGTCATATCCGATCTCCGAAAGGCTTTTTAAAGCTTTGTTTGAGGTCTGCCATGCAGGTGTGAACCAGTTCTTTGCCCTGCCGCCCGCATATGCGCAGAATGTCATTTTCCAAAACTTCCCCGATACAGGCACAGGGAAGGCCATCAAAGAGTTCCTGAAAGGCCTTTTCCTTTTCCCTGGAAACTGTCACCAGCATACGGCCACAGGACTCGGAAAAAAGAAGAATATCCTCCCGCTCCACAGGAATGTCTCCCCGTATCTTCACAGGGCCAAGATCCACATTGAGACCCCGGCATCCTGCCATGGCCACAAGGGCCAGATGCACACCCAGCCCCCCGCGGGCAACGGCATGGGCACTGTTCACAAGCGCCATTTTCATGGCCTTTTCAAGGGCCTGATACAGGGGCAGAAAAGCCTCAGGGTCAACCTCTGGCACATGAAGTCCCACATAACCCATCCACTCATAATATTCCGATCCCCCCAGTTCATTGGCGGTTTCTCCTAAGAGATAGAGCCGGTCTCCGGGATTTTTCACATCCATGCTCTGGCAAAGCCAGACATTCTCCACCATGGCCGTTGCGGAAAACTGAAGGGTCTCCAGACCGGAAACCTTGCGGGTTTCTCCGAAGGGCCCCTGCAGATGACCATCCACATACATGGAGTCCTTACCCGAAAGCAGGGGAATCTGGTAGGCTTCGCACATGGCCTGCAAAGCTTTGCAGGAACGTACCAATTGGGCTGCCTTGAAACGGCCATCGGGGTTTTTCTCCGGATGATACTGAATATCCGGCCAGCAGAAATTGTCCACCCCCCCCATTTCAGAAAGTCCGCCACCCACGGCCAGAAGCCTGCGTACGGCTTCATCAATCACTGCTGCGGTCATGGCGCCCGCATCAATCTGAGAATAGGTGGGCAGCAGGGTCTGGGTAAAGGCAATGCCCCTCTCGGAATCCAGAACCGGGCGGATGACCGCCGCATCCGAAGGAATATCCCTTTCTCTGCCCACAAGGGGCTTGATCACGGAATTCGCCTGTACCTCATGGTCATACTGGCGGACAATCCATTCCTTTGAGGCAATATTGGGCCTTGCAAGCAGGGTTTTCAAAACCCCATTATAATCCGAAGGTGCGCCAATGACAGGCTCATAAAGCCCCCGAAGTTTCGGAGGAATCCACTCACAGTCAAATTCCCACTGGGGAAAACCCTCTTCCAGAAGATCCATATGAATCCAGGCAACGGTTTTCCCCTTCCAGGTGATTTCCAGATATCCCGTGTCCGTATAGGTACCGATGACCGTACTTTCCACGGCATGTTTTTCAGAAAGGGCCATAAAGGCCTCAAGATGCTCCGGTTTCACGGAAACGGTCATACGCTCCTGGGACTCGGACACCCAGATTTCCCACTGATCCAATCCCTCATACTTCAGGGGCACCTGATCCAGCGCCACGGTGCAGCCTCCTGCAAAACGGGCGGATTCACCTATGGAAGAAGACAGCCCCCCACCGCCATTATCCGTAATAAAGGCAATGAGACCGGCATCCCTGGCCTCCAGAAGAAAATCATGCATCTTCTTCTGGGTATAGGGGTCTCCGATCTGCACATGCCCTGCGGGGGTATGGGCACTGAAGGTTTCCGAAGAAGCCGTAACCCCGTGGATGCCATCCTTACCCACACGGCCTCCGCACATGATGATGTGCTCGCCGGGGCTGGTGGTCTTTTCATGGCCCGGTGCGCCTGCCACGGCTTTGGGCATGATGCCCAGCGCCGTCACAAAGACCAGGCATTTACCCATGTAGCCGGAATGGAAGGTCACCTGCCCAAAGGGGGTGGGAACCCCGGACTTGTTTCCACCATCCCTCACCCCCTCCACCACGCCATCCAGAATACGGCGGGGATGCAGACGGGGTTTCAGTGGACCGTCATAATCCAGCTCGCCCACACAGAAACCATAACTGCCCATGATCAGGCGGGCACCCTTTCCCGTCCCCAGAGGATCCCTGTAAACGCCCACAATCCCCGTGATGGCACCGCCATAGGCCTCCATATTGGAAGGTGAGTTGTGGGTTTCTCCGGTAATGACATAATTCCAGTGATCATCAAAACGGGCGGCACCGGCATTGTCCCAGAGTACGGAAACAACCCAGTCCTTTTCCTTCTGCATTTTAAGGGTAGGATTCTGTATACAGGTTTTGAAAAGGTTATCGATGACCTCAGTCTCGCCGGTTTCCAGATCCCTGTACCGGAAGAGTCCACGGAAGGTATTGTGATTGCAATGGTCACTTCTTCCCTGGGCAATATATTCAATTTCTATGTCCGTTGGCTGCTCTAGCCCCTTTTCCCTGCGCAGGGCAAGGGTTTGCCCATTGAGAAAATACCTGCGTATCACAGGAACATCATTGGGGTTCAGGGCAAGGTTTCTTGCCTGACTCACCGCCTGCAGGGTGGCATCACTGTCAATGGGAATGGTGGTGACTTCGGGTTCATGGTTCAGTCGAACCTTGGGAAGGATCAGCCCGACTCCTTCTTTCACATCCCAGCTTTCCTTCGTAAAAACCTGCCACTGCTGAATAATATCATTGGCCAGCAGCTCACCTGCAATGCGGTCCATGAGCTTTTCCGTCAGCCCCTTTCCCTTGATGCAGTAACGTCTGGAGGTGTACACCGTATCTTCAGGTCCGAAGGAACGGCCCAGTACATCGGACAATGCTTCCATGGCCGTGGCCCCGGCATTATCCCGCACACCGGGCCTGAAACCTACCCATATGCAGCCGTCAAAATCGAGAGCCAGCGGCTCAAAGGAAGCCTCCTGGCTCACGGGATTGCAGAAAATACGATCCCTTGCAAGGATACATTCCGCCTCCGTCAGCTCCGCATCAAAGGTGAGAATCCGGACACAGCGCACCGCATCCAGTTCGATACCGAATACATCCTTCACCTTTTTCTGCAGGGCCAGGCCCTCCGCATCTTCCAGCTCCGGCTTCAGGGTAATTTCTAATCTTGCCTGCATATTATCTCTTTTCCTTGTTCACAGAATCGTAACTGTTTAGCACAGTTTTCCAAGTACCATACCTGCAAGACAGATGCACAGGCCCCAGGCTATTTGCCCGTGACGCAATCTTATTCGGGAGCTTCTTGCCCTGTGCGGAAGCGGCAAAAACTCCCCGCCACAGGCAGGATAAGCTTTTTGATTACCATGGCAGGCTTAAGCACGCTGCCTTGTGGCGGCTCAGACAGTTTGCCGCTTCTTTCGCACAGGCCTGCGAAACTCTGATCCGAAACGATTGCAATGTCACTTGCAAATAGCCACGGAGCCTTGCAATAGTACGAAGCTGCTGCAACTAAAGCTTTGGCAGTTCGGAATAAACTGTGCTGAATAATTACACAGAATCTTGAAATATGGGTATCAAGGTCAAAAACTTAAAAATTGTTCATGCTCCTTTGCCGTCATCCCTGAAACAGACGCAGAATATCATTATAAAAAGCAAAGACCATCAAACTCAGAAGAAGAAAAATCCCCACCTGCTGGGCCACTTCCCGGCCCCGGGTGCTGACGGGTTTACCACGGATCAGCTCAATGGTGTAAAAAAGCAGATGTCCCCCGTCCAGCACGGGAATGGGCAGAAGATTCAAAAGGGCCAGATTCACGCTGATGACGGCAATAAAGGCCAGAAGATGGGCAACCCCTTTGCTGGCCTCACTACCGGCCATCTGGGCAATAAGAATGGGCCCGCCCAGATTGTCCCTGGACAGACTTCCTTTCACCATGCGGGCCAGGGCAATGCCCGTCACCTTGACAATTTCTCCTGTCTGCCTTGTTCCTTCGAGCATGGAGCCAAAAAAACCCTGATGGCTGGCTCTGGTGTAAGGCTCCGGCGAAATCCCCACCACATGACGGGTCACCCTTCCTCCCATGCCGTCTTCCATGGTCTCTTCCCTTGCCTGCAGGTGCAGACGAAGCCTTTCCCCGGCCCTCTCTACTTCCAGCTCCAAGGGCTCTCCCCTGGATGCCTGAATTCTTCCTGCCATCTGTGTCCATGTGTTCACGGGATCGCCATTGATCCGAAAGATGCGGTCTCCGGGCTTAAGCCCGGCCTCCTCTGCGGGAAATCCGGGGTTCACAAAGCCAATCACCGCAGGAACAAAGGGGTTGGCACCAATGCCCGTCCGCATCACCATGGCACCGAGGGCATCCCTTGTGGGCATGGGCTCAGGAAAAACAGTCATCTGTCTTCTGCTTCCTGCCCTGTCTATTTCAAAAACCAGTCCGTCCCTGCCCGAATAGCGCTTCACCCGCTTCTGCACATCCTCCCAGGTATCCACAGCCCTGCCATCCACACTGAGTACAAAGTCTCCGGTGCGAAGCCCCGCAGATGCTGCCGGTGAGTCAGAAGCAATATCCCCCACCACAGGATCCATCACGGGAAGGCCGTACCAGAAGACAAGGCCCCAGAGAAAAACCACAGCCAAAAGGAGATTGAAAAATGGTCCCGCAGCCACAATGAGCATACGCTTCCATACGGGTTTGTGGGTAAAGGATAAAGGCAGGTCCTCTTCGGGCAGCTCTGCTCCGGGCTCGTCCCCCACCATTTTAACGTAGCCTCCCAGAGGAATGGCGGAAATCCGAAAATCCGTCCGTCCGGATTTCCATCCGGCAAGCCTCGGGCCAAAACCGATGGAAAAACGCTCAACCCCTACTCCCAGCATGCGCGCCAAAAGATAATGGCCCAGCTCATGGATAAAAATAAGAACACTTAAGACCACCAGAAAGGATAAAAGGCTGGTCATATAACCTCCGAATGCCAGAAATGATGTGTAACTGTTCTGTATAAAGGTATGTCCTTATATACTCATGAAGGGAATCATTATATTTTATCTCTTAAAAAATATTCTTAATTATTCAGCACAATTGATTTCGAAGTGCCAATGCTGTAATTGCAGCAGCTTCGTACTGTTGCAAGGCTCCGAGGCTATTTGAAAGTGACATTGCAATCGTTTCGGATTCCGGCACTCAAGCTCTAAAACCAAAGCTCATCATGTAAACGATGCAGCCTTTTCAGGCTTGAGTGCCGGAGTACGTCACGGGCAAATAGTCTGGAGCCTGTGAATCTGTCTTGCAGGTATGATATGAAAAACTGTGCTGAACAGCAACCCACGCCGTGTTACGGCGTTTTGTCATAGAGTAACTTTTGAAGTTACTCAGAAGTTACAAAGATTCATACACTGCGGATCAGAGACAAGGCTGTCTGTCTGGCGTTGGCATCCGCCTGCAGAAGATCCTCCAGATCCTTTACACGGTGGTTCTCCGTAGCCATCAGGGTTTCGGCAATGAGCCCGGAAATACGGGGAAAGGGGATACGCCCCTGCAAAAAAGCTTCCACCGCTACTTCATTGGCAGCATTCAGGACAGCGGGAAAAACACCCCCTTCACGGGCGGCATCAAAGGCAAGACCCAGACAGGGAAAGCGTTCCAGATCCGGGGCTTCCATACGCATGTCCAGCGCAGAAAAGTCCGGTAAAGGCAGGTTCAGGGGCAAGCGCTCAGGCCAGGAAAGGGCCAGGGCTATGGCCCCTTTCATGTCGGGAATTCCCATCTGCGCCATCACCGTACCGTCACAAAAGGCCACCATGGAATGCACTATGCTCTGGGGATGCACCACCACATCAATTTTCTCTACGGGAACGGAGAAAAGATGCATGGCTTCAATGACTTCCAGTCCCTTATTCATCAGGGTGGCAGAATCTATGGAAATTTTTCTGCCCATATTCCATGTGGGATGGGCAAGGGCATCTTCGGGTCGAATATCATCAAAACTGCTTTTATGACGGGTTCTGAAAGGGCCACCGGAAGCGGTGAGCAAAAGTTTGGCCACATCCCCTCCCCTCTGCCCGGCAAGGCACTGAAACACGGCGGAATGCTCGCTGTCCACGGGAAGAATATCCACCCCCCTCTCACGGGCAAGGGGCATGAGCAGTCCGCCAGCCACCACAAGGGATTCCTTGTTGGCCAAAGCAAGGGTTTTCCCGGCATCCACGGCAGCCATGGTGGGCAGAAGCCCGGCAGCCCCCACAATGGCGGCAACCACGGTATCCACTTCCGTGTGGGTGGCCGCAGCAATATACCCGGCATCCCCGTAAAGAACCTCCACGCCATGGGCAGCGCCACTCCTTTGCAGTGCAAGGGCCCCTGCCTCCGTGCGCAGAACCACCACACGGGGTTTCAGCAGAGCCATCTGCTCAGAGAGAAGGTCCACATTGTCCCCCGCCGCAAGGACAAGGGCCCTGTAACGGTCCGGAAATCTGCGGACAATTTCAACAACATTGCGGCCAATGGAGCCGGTACATCCCAGAATGCAGAGATTTTTCATGGTTTCAGCACACCCATATACGCATGATCAGAACCACGGGAGCCGCAAAAAGAAGGGCATCAATGCGGTCCAGCATACCGCCATGCCCGGGCAGAAGGGTTCCTGAGTCCTTTACACTGGAAAGCCTTTTCTGCATGGACTCAAAAAGATCGCCCATGGGTGCCACAAAGGCGGTTACAAGGGCAGTAAAAAGGACGGGGAGCATGGAAAAGGAAGGCAGGAAAAAAATTTTGAACAAAAAAGCCATGGCAAGGGTCAGAATCACGCCACCGAAAAAACCTTCCAGGGTTTTTGCAGGGCTAATGGCCGGAGCCAGCTTCCGTTTCCCGAAAAACCTGCCCGCATAATAGGCACCCGTATCTCCGCATGCCACAAGGAGCAGGGTAAAGAAAACCCAGGCAATGCCATGGTCTGTCATACGCAGTACCCCAAGACAGGCCACGGGAAAGGCGATCCATAAAAAGCCCTGCATTTCACCGGGAATGGCTGACAAAAGCCCCGGACGCGGACCAAAGCGGAACATGCAGAAAGCAGCAAGGGCAAGAAAGGCAAGGCAAAGTCCGGCAAAAAGCCCTGCCAGCCCCCAGAAGGAAAAAAGAACCGGAAAAGACAGCCCAAGGCGGGCAACCCAGCGCAGTTCGGGTTCCGGAGCCAGGGCAGACCTTGCATCCATGATGTAATGGTATTCCGACTGGGCAATCAGCGCCACGGCAAAAATCGTGAGAAAAAAGAGAAAAGGCCCCCCCGCCGCAATCAGCCAGACCAGAAGGGGAAGGGCCAGTATGGCAGTAAGCCAACGGGTTCCATGCATGTCGGTCTCCGTTTCAACCGGGTCATCCGGCTTTTCATGAAAAAAAAGGATCTCCCCTATCAGGAAGATCCCACAGGCTGCCATGGGCATATTCCCATGGAATCAGGCATCTTTTACCTTACCGAAACGACGGTCCCGTTCCTGATACCCTTTGAGTATTTCCAGATATTCCTGTCTGGAAAAATCCGGCCAGAGCGTCGGGGTAAAAACAAACTCCGTATAGGCCAGTTGCCAGAGCATGAAATTGGAAAGGCGCATCTCACCGCTGGTACGGATCAGAAGATCCGGATCCGGCATGCCCGCCGTATACAGGTGGCCTGCAAGATCTTCCTGGGAAAGGCTTTCCGGGTTCAAAAGCCCCTGCCCCACCTTGATGGCCACGGCACGCATGGCCGCTGTCAGCTCGTCCCTGGCACCATAGCTCAGGCAAAGGGTCAGCACCATGCCTGTATTCCCGGCCGTTTCCACCATGATATTTTCAAGATCCGACCGTACCTTATCGGGAAGCCTGTCCAGCTCACCAATGGCATTGAGCCGGATATTGTTATCCAGCATCTCCTGACGCTCGGAAGCCAGAAAGCGGCGGAGCAGGGACATGAGGGTCGCCACCTCGCTTTTGGGCCTTTCCCAGTTTTCCGTAGAAAAAGCATAGAGACTTAAGTATGAAATCCCAAGCTCCCGGCTGGTACGCACCACCGCACGTACGGTTTCAGAGCCCTTTTCATGGCCCTTTACCCGGTTCATCAGCCGTTTTTTGGCCCATCTCCCATTCCCGTCCATGATAATGGCCACATGGGCGGGAATGGCTTCAGCGGAGAGTCCGTCAGGCAATTCAGAATTCAAGGACTTCCTTCTCTTTCGCCTTCTGGAGGTCTTCAACCTGACGGATGTGATCATCGGTCAGCTTCTGGATCTGATCCTGCCCCTTGAACATCTCATCTTCAGAGATATCCCCGTCTTTTTTAAAGGCCTTCAAGGTCTCATTGGCATCCCTGCGAAGATTCCTCACACCAACCTTGTATTCCTCACAGGTTTTGCCCACCTGCTTGACAATATCCTTGCGCCGCTCTTCGGTCAGGGGAGGAATGGAAATGCGGATCACCTTGCCATCGTTGGAGGGGGTAAGCCCCACATTGGCCTTCAGAATCCCCTTTTCTATCTCCTTCATGGCCGTTGCATCCCAGGGCTGTATCACAAGAAGGCGGCTTTCAGGGGTTGATATGGAAGCCATCTGATGCAGAGGCGTCAGCGTTCCGTAATAATCCACACGCACGGCATCCAGCATGTTTGCAGATGCTCTTCCCGTACGCACCTTCAGCAGATCAGCCTTAAGGGCATCAATGGCCCTTGCCATTTTTTCCTGTGTTTCTGAGTAAACGGTATCCAGCATATTGCAGTCCTTTTTTTATGACCTGACATTCCAAAAAGACCCCAACAAAAAGCATCAGGATCTGTTCCATGGCAGAGCTGTCAGAAATCAGCGGATCAGGGTGCCAATACTCTCATCACCGCATACAACCCGGGCGATATTCCCCTTGCCCAGAAGATCAAAGACACTTAAGGGCAGTCCATTATCCATGGCCAGAGAAATGGCTGTCATATCCATCACATGGAGCTGGCGTTCCAGCACTTCCATATAGGTCAGATTTCTGATGAGTTTTGCATCGGCATTTTTCTCAGGATCGGAATCATAGACGCCGTTCACCTTGGTGGCTTTCAGGAGGATTTCCGCATGGATTTCCTGAGCCCTGAGAACCGCCGCCGTATCCGTTGTGAAATAAGGGCTTCCCGTTCCCGCAGCAAAAATAACAATGCGCCCCTTTTCCAAATGCCGCACCGCCCGCCGCAGAATAAAAGGCTCACAGACCTCATGCATGGATATGGCCGACTGAACACGGGTCTGAAGCCCCCTGCCTTCCAGGGTACCCTGGAGGGCAAGGGAGTTGATCACCGTTGCCAGCATGCCCATATGATCTGCGGAGGCACGATCCATACCGTAGGAACTGGCGGCGATACCGCGGAAAATATTCCCTCCGCCCACCACCACAGCGACCTCTACGCCCAGATCATGTATCGAGCGGATTTCCTCTGCCACATACTGCAGAATATCCGGACGGATGCCGAAGCCCTGATCTCCCATAAGGGCTTCCCCACTCAACTTCAACAATATCCGCTTATATCCGGGCTTCAAGGTATCAGGCTCCAATCTGGAAGCGGCTGAACCGCTTGATCACAATATTCTCACCAATTTTGCCCACGGTCTCATTCAGAATATCCTGCACCGTCAGCTTGGGATCCTTAATATAGGGCTGGGACAGAAGGCAGGCATCCTTATAAAATTTATTGATTTTTCCCTCAACAATTTTATCCACCATGTTCTCGGGCTTGCCCTCTTCCAGAAGCTGGCCACGATACACATCCCTTTCACGGGCAATCACATCGGCCGGAATATCTTCTGCGGCAAGACCCATGGGTGCCGAAGCCGCAATGTGCATGGCAATGCTGCGGCAAAAATCAATAAAATCTTCATTTTTGGCAACAAAATCCGTCTCACAACCCACTTCCACAAGAACGCCAATCTTGCCGCCCATATGGATATAGGCCTCCACACGTCCCTCGGAGGCTTCCCTTCCGGCCTTTTTCTTGGCCGTTGCAAGACCTTTTTTTCTTAAATAATCTACGGCTTTTTCCAGATCACCATCATTTTCCTTCAAAGCCGCCTTGCAGTCCATAATACCGGCCCCGGTTTTACCCCGAAGCTCCTTAACCATTTCTGCGCTGATTTCCGCCATGGAAACATCTGCCCTTTCTGATGTCTGTTATACCTCCCCGGAGAACCCTGCAAAGCCATGCAGTTCTCCGGGGCCGTGCATCATTATCTTTATAGAAAAATTATTAAGTTAAATAAATTATGGCTACCAGCCTGCTTATTCGGTCACTTCACCTGTGGCAGGCTCCGTACTTTTCTTGATCACTTCGATCACAGGCCCGTCACTGCCATCGGCAATGATCTTGCGCTCACCGGGTTTCATATCGGCGGAAACGGGAGCATCCCCCTCTTCCTTATCCGTGACCGCATGCATTTTTTCTTCATAACGGCCCCGACCTTCAAGGTAGGCATCGGCAATGCGGGAAGCGATCAGACGGATGGCACGGATGGCGTCATCATTGCCGGGGATGGGGAAATCAATGTCATCGGGATCACAGTTGGTATCCACCACGGCAACCGTTGGAATGCCAAGACGCTTGGCCTCCTTGATGGCAATGGCTTCATTTTTGGGATCGATGATAAACATGCAGCCCGGCAGTCGGGTCATGTTCTGAATCCCGCCCAGAGTGGCTTCCAGTTTTTCCTGATCCTTGATCATGGAAAGCCTTTCCTTTTTGGGGAAAAGCTCAATGGAACCATCATTCTGGATGTCTTTGAGGTATTTCAGACGCTCGATACTCTGCTTGACGGTCTGAAAATTGGTCAGCATGCCACCCAGCCAGCGGTTCTGCACATAATAGGCTTCCGCACGGTTGGCTTCTTCATAAATGGCTTCTCTGGCCTGTTTTTTGGTGCCCACAAAAAGGATGGATTCTCCACTGGCACCCACATCGGCCACAAAATCATAGGCCTTGCGGAACATGCGGACGGTCTTCTGGAGATCCAGAATATAAATCCCGTTTCTTGCACCAAAAATATAGGGCTTCATTTTGGGGTTCCAGCGCTTGGTCTGGTGTCCGAAATGTACGCCCGCTTCCAACAGTTCCTTCATTGTTACATACGCCATGTACCACTTCTCCTGCGGTTACAGACCGCTTCATTTGGTTGATCTGCCGCCTTCTTCCTTTCCGGGTCCAACCGCATGCGGCACCGGGATCCGGATCCAAAGACGTGTTAAAATACCTTAGGTAAAAGTCCTTATCCCTCAAAGACTTTTCATTAACCTGATATCCCTATCAGATATCGGGCACAGTCGGCAAGCACTTAGTTCATTTTCCGCCGTAAAACCACAACCCTTTCCCTGTCTGCCAGATCCATGACACAGGGAAAAACCTCATAATCCCCGGTCCCTGCAAACAGGTAAGACACATCCCTGAACTGATCATACCCGATTTCAAGCAGAAGAATACCACCGGGCCTCAGCACATCCCTGACTTCAGAAACAAGGCTGCGGTAGGCAGAAAGACCGTCAGCACCACCATCCAGGGCAAGGGGAGGTTCATGGTCCCTCACTTCCGGCGCAAGGGCTGCCATGTGGGCCGTAGGAATATAGGGAGGATTGGAAACCACAAGATCAAAAAGCGTCCCCCGCTTAAAGGCCCCGCACCAGCTTGCCGTTACGGGAAAAACCCTGGCAGCAAGATCCGCATTCCTGATATTTTTCATGGCCAGCCCACAGGCCGCAATGGAAAGATCCACTGCAAAAACCGTACACAAAGGGCGCTCTGCCGCCACCGCAAGTGCGATGCAACCCGTTCCCGTGCCCAGATCCAGCACCCGGCAGGCCCTGTCTTCCGGCAGATATTTCAGGGCCTCGGAAACCAGGGTTTCCGTGTCCGGCCTTGGAATCAGTGCCTGTGGACCTGTCGCAAGGTCCAGGGTCCAGAAACTGCGCTCTCCGGTGATATGGGCCACAGGCTCCCTTGCTGCCCTTCGGCGGATCAGATGCCTGAAAGCATCTCGTTCCGATGGATTCAGGGGCTGGTCAAAACGCAGATAGAGATTGAGCCGGGAAGTACCCAGACAATGGGCCAGAAGGATCTCCGCTGTCAGACGGGGACTGTCAATGCCATGGGTGGCAAAATATTCCGTGGTCCAGCGCAGCACCTTTCCCACATCCCAGACATCCTTTTTTTCCGGCTCATGCAACGCCATGCTGCAGGGCCTCCGCCTGATAATGGGTTCTCAGGGCATCCACAAGCTGGGCCATATCTCCCTGCAGAACAGCATCCAGACGGTAAAGGGTCAGGCCAATACGATGATCCGTCACCCGGCCCTGGGGGTAGTTATAGGTCCGGATTCTCCCGGATCTGTCACCCGTTCCCACCTGCTCTTTTCTGTCCGCAGAACGCTTTGCCGCCTGCTCCTGCACCAGAGCATCATACATTCTGGCCCTTAAAACCTGCATGGCTTTCAGGCGGTTTTTATGCTGGGATTTCTCGTCCTGACACTGTACCACAATTCCCGTGGGAATATGGGTAATGCGCACGGCAGAATCCGTGGTGTTAACATGCTGACCACCGGCACCCTGGGAACGGTAGGTATCAATCCTCAAGTCCTTTTCATCCACATGGACATCCACTTCCTCTGCCTCCGGCAGCACCGCAACGGTCACCGCAGAGGTATGAATGCGCCCCTGGGTTTCCGTGGTGGGAACCCGCTGCACACGATGGATGCCGGACTCATATTTCATCACAGAATAAACACCCCGGCCCTGAATCATGGCCACAACTTCCTTAAAACCGCCCACATCCGGCTCGCTGGCATCGAGAATCTCTACCTTCCAGCCGCTGTTTTCCGCAAACCGGGCATACATCCGGAAAAGATCAGCCGCAAAAAGAGCAGCCTCATCCCCACCCGTCCCGGCACGAATCTCAAGGATGACATTCTTTCCATCGTTGGGATCTTTGGGCACAAGGAGCTGGTTCAGCTCTCCCTGCAACTGAAGCTCAAGGGCCTCAAGGCGATGGGCTTCCTCCTGGGCCATCTCACGGATTTCAGGATCCGCATCCCTCAGAAGCAGGGTATTCTCCTCACGCTCCCGGACCACATCCCGGTAAGACCTGAATACGGCCACAAGCTCGGATATTTCCGCATGTTCCCGCAAAAACTTCTGATAACCTTCCCGGTCCGCAAGAACGGCAGGATCACTCATCAGACGTTCCAGCTCCATGAACCGGTCTTCAACTCCCGCAAGTTTTTCAAACATCCCGGCACACCTTACTTCTGCCCCCGTCCCCCCCATGATCCATCACCCTCCCTGTTTCATCACTTCCCGCATAGACCTCTGGCCAAAAAAACAAGGTGTGTGAGAATCAAGGATCAGGAATACTCAGGCAGGCTTTTTTTCCAAAAAGAAAACCGGCAGATGCCGGCATGCACTTTTCCAGAGAAAAAAACCCCGCAAAAAAATCTGCGGGGTGCGTCATAAGTGACAAAAACTATTTAGCCAGCTGCTGCTGGTAGTTTCCGTATTTCTTGCGGAAGCGGTCAATGCGGCCTTCCGTATCCACAAGCTTCTGCTTACCGGTAAAAAAAGGATGGCAGGCGGAACAGATTTCTACCCGGATCTCTTTTTTTGTGGAAGCCGTTTCAATAACACTGCCACATGCGCAGGTAATGGTTGTTTTTGCGTATTCGGGGTGAATGCCTTCTTTCATCGTCAACTCCTGATGATCCCAAGGGATATGGTTATGCGTTCATTGAGTTCATAAAATCCGTATTATCCTTCGTACCCGTCATCTTATCCAGCAAAAATTCCATGCTGTCAATGGAATTCAGGGAACTTAAAAGCTTACGGAGAATCCAGACACGGTTAATTACATCCTGACTCAGGAGCAGGTCCTCTTTTCGGGTACCTGATCTTTTAATATCAATGGCAGGATAGGTTCTGCGGTCGGCAATCTTGCGGTCCAGCACAAGCTCCATGTTGCCCGTACCCTTAAATTCTTCAAAAATTACTTCGTCCATGCGGCTGCCGGTTTCCACAAGGGCGGTGGCGATAATCGTCAGACTTCCGCCTTCTTCCACATTCCGGGCAGCACCGAAAAACCGCTTGGGCCGGTGCAGGGCATTGGAATCCACACCACCGGAGAGAATTTTACCCGAAGGCGGCATGACCGAGTTGTAAGCCCTGGCAAGGCGGGTGATGGAATCCAGAAGGATCACCACATTTTTCTTGTGCTCCACAAGGCGCTTGGCTTTTTCTATCACCATTTCAGCCACCTGCACATGGCGTTCCGCAGGCTCATCAAAGGTGGAACTGATCACCTCCGCGTTCACGTTCCTTGCCATGTCCGTAACCTCTTCGGGCCGCTCATCAATGAGCAGCACAATGGGTACCACGTCTTCATGGTGGGCAATGATGGAGTTGGCAATATTCTGCATCAGAACGGTCTTGCCCGCCCTTGGAGGGGAAACAATCAGCCCGCGCTGACCAAAACCAATGGGCGTGAGAAGGTCCATGATCCGCATGGAATAATTATCCTGGGCACCTTCCAGCAAAATTTTTTTATCCGGATACAGAGGGGTCAGGTTATCAAAGAGAATTTTTTCCCGTGCAATTTCGGGATCCTCGTAATTGATGGCCTCCACCTTCAGAAGAGCAAAATAACGCTCTGATTCCTTGGGCTGACGAATCTGTCCGGACACCGTATCCCCTGTCCGGAGATTGAAACGCCGGATCTGGGAAGGTGAAACATAGATATCATCCGGACCTGGAAGGTAATTGCAATCCGTAGAGCGCAAAAACCCGAAACCATCGGGCAGAATTTCCAGTGTTCCTTCTCCGTAAATCAGACCATTTTTTTCAATCTGAGCCTGAAGCAGGGCAAAAATAAGCTCCTGCTTACGCAAGCCCGCAGCGCCATCGATATTAAATTTCTTGGCAAGACGGGTCAGATCCTTGATCTTCATTTCCTTAAGCTCGGTGATGTTCATGAACCTTCACACCTTAAAATGAATGTATGGATATCCCTTCCGGAAGACCTGTCGTCCAGGCTGCCGGGCGGGAAATTCAGGGCCGCAGACACAGATCATAAAAATCCATTCCCGGCCGGAATGATACCCGTATTTCTGTTCTGTGGAAAAACGTGTCGAAAATCGATTCAGTTTGTTCCGAAAAGAATTAGGAGCGCAGCGATAATCTGTGGGTAAAAAGATAAAAGGCAGGAAATGCATCTAAAAGCCATATTCCCCTATCACCTTTATCAAAAAAGCAATAGTTTTTAATTAATATCCCAATGGCTTTGACTGGTCAAGGAAATTTCATCCCCTTAAGGGAAAGTTCTCCCCCTGTCACCCAGCCTGCAAGGCATTGGGCCATATCCTCCAGAGATCCACTGTTTTCCAGAACCAGATCCGCCTTTTCTGCTTTTTCATGAAGCGGTATCTGTATACGGATCAGTGCTTTTGCAGATTTTTCATCCACCCCGTCCCTCTTCATCAGGCGCGCCACCTGTACTTCGGGCGGCACGGAAACCACAAGAACCAGATCAAAAAAGGATTCTCTGCCGGTTTCAAAAAGAAGGGGAAATTCCACCACCACCATGCTGGCACCTGCGGCAGCGTGGCGTGCCATCTCCATATCCAGCATGCTGTACACCACAGGATGAATGGCTTTCTCCAGACGCAGTTTTGCACTGGCATCCCGGGTTATCCGCTCCCTCAGCCAGCTCCGGTCCAGCTCCCCGTTTTTCCCCACAGCATCGGGGCCAAAATCCGCCACAATGGCATGGTAAGCAGGCTTCCCCGGCCTCACGGCCTCTCTGGCAAGCAGATCCAGATCCACCACTGGAAACCCCATACCCTTAAGAAGACGACAGGCCGACGACTTTCCTGAGCCAGCACCACCGGTAACGGCAATTTTTAAAATTTCAGGCGCCATAAAATTTCTTCATCAAGAGTTCAGACAGATCCAGCATGATTCCATATCCTGTTTCATAGCGGTTTCGTCTGCCCTCTTGCAAGTTTTTTTTTGGAAAAAAAGCGTCTCTTCTTTTTTTTGCCTGCGCTGGCAGCTTGACAAGCGCCCCGGCTTCTAATAGGTATGCTGACTTAAAAATCAGGCTTTTTATCCAGCCGAAGGATACAGACACCCCCATAAGGTGCAGCCTTTCTGGAATGCTTTATATCATACCCCGGTTTTATCATTGTAATTATTTATGAAAGGAGCTTTTTTCAAATGAACATTCTCTTTTTCGGCCCCAATGGCAGCGGCAAAGGCACCCAGGGTGCCATTCTCAAGGAAAAATACAAAGTACCCCACATTGAATCCGGTGCCATTTTCCGTGAAAACATCAAAGGCGGCACCGAGCTTGGCAAAAAAGCCAAAAGCTTTATTGATGCAGGGGATCTGGTTCCCGATGACATCACCATCCCCATGATCCTTGACCGCCTGCAGCGGGAAGACTGCAAGGACGGCTGGCTGCTGGACGGCTTCCCCAGAACCCCCGTACAGTCCCAGAAACTGGACGAGTCCCTGAAAAGTGCTGGCATCAAACTGAACTTTGTTGTGGAAATTGATCTGGACCGTGAAATTGCCAAGGGACGCCTCACTGGCCGTCGCCTCTGTGAAAACGATCCCAACCACCCCAACAATGTCAATATCCCCGCCATTGCCCCCAAAGACGGCAAATGCCGGGTCTGCGGCGGTGCCCTTTCCACCCGCACCGATGACATTGATGAAGGTGCCATCGATAAGCGCCATGACATCTACTATGATGACAAGGAAGGCACCCTGGCCTCAGCCTACTACTTCAGAGACCGCGCTGCACAGGACGGAAGCAAATACATCGTTCTGGACGGCTCCAAAAGCGTTCCCGAAGTAACTGATGCCCTGATTGCCCAGCTTTGATAAGCCGACGGGGAAGGGATAAAGATGCCTTTCCCCGTCCTTCCTTAAAACCTTTCCCCGACCCCATCTCTTCTGCCAGCAAAAGCCCTCCCTCTTTCTGAAAAAGAGACACCGATAAGACCGGTATTTTTTAAAAACAAGGCAACTTTTCCGGACCCTGTATTTTTAAAAAATTTTTCAACACAGATTATCTTCTTTACAAAAACCAGAAAAACAGCTATATGTTTTCGGTTTTTTAAAAAACTTCCCATGGTTTTTTAAATGCAGTTCCACAGGCAATTGCATGCAAGAAATATTATTTTATACAAGGTTTTCAATACCCGGGTTCCGAGATTTTTTTCCTTATTCGGAATTGCGGAAAGAAAGGGGCGATGTACCGTGAAGGAAATCGAAGTGCGTGTTGTGGATAACGACCTCGAAAAGGCGATGCGGATTCTGAAGAAAAAAATTCAGAACGACGGCCTTTTCAAACGGCTCAAGCTTAAAAAAAGCTTTGAGAAACCCAGCGAATACAAACGCCGCAAGCAGCGGGAAGCACAACGCCGCCAGCGGATAGCTGCGGCACGCAAGTATAAGCGGTAATTCCTGCCCTTTCTTTGCTGTTGAGCGTTTACCCTGTTCTTATTTTGAGCAGAGGGATTGGTTTTTCAGCCATTCAACGAATTACGCGGATGCTTCATGACCCGGCAGAGATCCTTCAAGGGATTTTCTGTCCGGGTTTTCTTTTTCCCCCTTTGATACGGACCTGACCATGACCCTGCAGGAACCTGATTTTTCCCATCTGTATCACCGGCAGCGCATGGGCATACGGCCCGGACTTGAAGGTATTCAGAAGCTTTTGCATCGCATGGGCAATCCCCAGCATCACTTCCCTGCCATCCATGTGGCAGGCACCAACGGCAAAGGCTCCACAGCTTCCCTTGCCGCATCCATCCTTCAGGCTGCGGGACTGAAGACAGGCCTTTACACCTCACCCCATCTTGTGCATTTTGGTGAGCGTTTCCGGATCAACGGCAAAAATCCATCCCCTGCTTTATTAAAAAATCTTGTGACATCCATAGAAGAAAAGGAAGACAGGAAAAATCCCGCCACCTTTTTTGAATTCACAACAGCCATGGCCTTTCTCCTTTTTGCAGAAGCCAGCGCCGACATCGCTGTTCTGGAAACGGGCATGGGAGGACGCTGGGATGCCACAAATGTCTGCAGACCTGTCGCATGCATCATCACCAGCATAGGCATGGATCACAGGGAATTTCTGGGTAACACGATCAGGGCCATTGCCGGAGAGAAGGCAGGCATCATCAAGCCCCAAATCCCCGTTGTTACAGGGGTTACACAGCCAGAAGCCCTTGATGTCATTGTAGAGAAGGCAGAATCCTGCGGTGCACCCATAAAAATCATGGGCCGGGATTTTGATATTGAAAAAACAGGAAGAGACCTTTTCACCTACAGGGGCATAAATACCTATACAAATCTGAGCCCCGGCCTTGCCGGAAACCATCAGGCCACCAACATGGCCCTTGCCATTGCAGCCCTTGAAAGTCTTGGGGAAAAGAGAATCATTGTTCCAGACCTCCCTCCGGCCATCATCCATAAGGGCCTTGCAGACCGCAGATGGCCCGCACGCATCCAGCAGCTGGGCACAGAGCCTGATGTGATTCTGGACGGTGCCCACAATCCGGAAGCTGCCATGGCCCTTGCAGCATACCTCAGGGAAAGAACACCAGAGCCCAGAGTCCTTGTTTTTGGCGTACTGGAGGATAAGGATGCCAAGGCCATGCTGGATATCCTCGCACCCCTTTTTGACCGGATCATCCTGACCCGTCCTGATACCCCAAGGGGCCTTGATCCTGAAAAGCTGATTCCCTTACTGCCCGGTACACTGCCCTTTGACATCTGCTCCACTGTTCCCGATGCCCTTGAAAGGGCCATGCACCGGGTAAAGCCAACCGGCTCCGTCTGCATTGCAGGTTCCCTCTACCTTGCAGGTGACGTTCTTGCCACTGATTTTTTTCCATGCCCATGAAGCCCGGACTACAGTATGCAGAAAACAGCGCAGGCTTCCTGTAAACTGAAAAAAAACGGTGACTCCATTTCGTATTATTGCAAGGCTCCGTGGCTATTTGCAAGTGACATTGCAATCGTTTCGGATCAGAGCTTTGAAGGCCTGTGCGAAAGAAGCGGCAAACTGTCTGAGCCGCCACAAAGGCAGCGTGCTTAAGCCTGCCATGGTAATCAAAAAGCTTATCCTGCCTGTGGCGGGGAGTTTTTGCCGCTTCCGCACAGGGCAAGAAGCTCCCGAATCCGGCACTCAAGATCCATAGGCATTTCTGCTCCCGTAAAGGGGCTTACGTTTTTTAGCTTGAGTGCCGGATTGCGTCACGGGCAAATAGCCTGGGGCCTATACATCTGCCTTGCAGGTATGATACCTTGAAAACTGTGTTGAACAGTTACAAAAGAAAAACAGCTACACACACCTTGCCACATTCCCATGCATTGTCATTCTGCCTGAAAAAGAGATGACTGAACCTGTCCGCTGGCCTTTGAAACATGGCCCTGTTTCTTCAGAAATCCAGCGGAGACCGTCACAGGTCCATCCAAAGTGGCCTGATGCAGACAATGCATAATCCGTGAAAAGCGCAAAGCTTCTCACGTAACGGGAATGTGGCAGGTGTGGCAGCTGCTACTGGTGAAAAATTAAAACTGAAACTCCGGGACAGCAGGTACAGACAGTATCAGTCCTCCTGCACCTCCTGCCCTCCTTCCATGGCCGCTATCCTTCCTGCGGCTTCCTCCGTCATGAACTCCTCAAAGGCATAATGGGCCCTGCCCGCCTCCTTTGCTATCCGGAGGGTGTCCGCAGGACTGAACTTCATGTTGGTGGGGCAAGGGGTATAAATCTGGATATAGGTGGGCCCCAGTTCCCTTGCAAGGAGAATGGCCCTGTTCACAGCCATACCAAGTCGTTTCGGGCTGGCGATGGTGACTTTTGCCCCATAGACACAGCCTGCGGTCCTTGCCATTTCAAAAACAGGAATTTTCTTGAAATTTTTCCCCTTTGGCGCCATGTGCAGCACCTGCCCTTCGGGAGACATCCCGCTTTCCTGACCGCCGGTATTGCCGTACACCTCATTGTCCAGCATGATGGTGCTGATCTTTTCCCCCCTGAACCAGGAATGCAGGGTCATGTCCAGACCGATATCGGCAATGCCACCGTCTCCGGCCATCACCACCACGTCCTTATCCTTATCCGGATACCGGATGGAAAGCATGCGCTTCAGACCAGAAGCAACGGAATTCTGATTGCCGAAAGCGGTATTGGAGTAGTTCAGTGCCGTCTGGGAAAGGGCAAAGAAGGAACAGCCGGGAGTCCCCACCACCAGAGTATCTTCCGGGGCGGGCAGTGCGGCAAGGGCCAGACGCACACCCAGAGACACGCCGCACCCGGCACAGTGGGGGTGCTCCTCGGTAATTTCCTTAAAACTGCCGAGATCTTTGATACCCACAGATTTTCCGTGGGGGCCCCTGTCCACCAGGTCCCTGTAATCCTCCGGCAGAATATGGGCCAGGGATGCTACGGGAGTAATGATCTTTTTCGACATATCAGCACCCTCCCCTGTTTTGTCCGGCCCCAAGGGCCTTTTTTACTTCTTCCACAATCAGCCAGGGGGGCATGGTCATGCCACCAAAAACCCTTGGCGCACCAATGACACGGTGGTTCCGGTCGATGGAGGCCCGGATCTCCCGTGCAAGCCAGCCGCCCGCATTGAATTCCGGCACCACAACCAGATCTGCCGCTTCCAGTGCCTTAGACAGTTCGCTGGCGGGAAAGGGACGGATGGATTTAATTTTAATAAGGCCCGCATCCATTCCCTCAGCCTGCATCATACGCAGGGCTTCCCGTGACTGGGAGACGGCGGTTCCCGATGCGGCAATGAAAATTTTTGCGCCGGGATTTTCCACTTCCAGCAGCCCGCCCATGAAATGTGCGATATGCTTTCTGGCACGCTCCGCTGCGGCCAGTACCTCCTGATGCCAGCTGGCATTGGCACTGCCACTGATGAAGTTGCTTTTATTCAGCAGGGGATCACGGGTGATGCGCATGGGAGGGGTTTCCATATCAAAAACCGGCACCGGAGCAAAACCCGGATCATAGGGAGGAAGACAGCAGTCCTCCGGGGGCAGCAGCATTTCCTCCCTTGTGTGGGTCACAAAGAAACCGTCGGCAAAGACCCCCACGGGCAGGTGAACATCGGGCTGTTCCGCAATGAGATAGGCCTGCAGGATCATATCGAAAAAATCCTGACCGTTCTCGGCGTGGAGCATCAGCATACCCGTATCCAGCAGCATTCCCATCTCAATATTTTCTGGCTGAATGGAGGGAGGCAGGGAAACCCCGCGGCACATGAAGGCACAGACAATGGGCTGTCTGGCACCGGCCCATACCGGAAACATTTCCATGGCCCGGAGGGTGCCCGGTCCGCTGGTGGCGGTGAAGACCCGACCGCCACCCAGAGCAGCACCATGCACCGCTGCCATGACGGCAAACTCGTTTTCCGCCCTGTAATAGTCCCTGATATACCCTTTGGCGAAAAGCTCACCCACCAGATGCATGCTTTCCGACTGCGGTGTGATGGGATAGGCAATGGCCATGTCAACATTGGCCCGCTTAACGGCCTCGGCAACGGCTTCACTGCCGGTGATGAAGGCTTTATTGCGCAAACCGTGGAGCAGCTCGGCAACGGTATCCCTGTTCTTCTGTTTTTCTGAACACATGGTAAGTCTCCTGACCCGCACTGCTCTGATAAAGGCAGAGACGAATGGTTCCGTATTTCACTCCGGAGGGCAGGGTTTCTACCCTCCGGAGCAAAGCATATTCCATCAGAAATCTGCCTGATCAGCTGATACTCAAGGCATCCTTGGGACAAGTCGTTGTGCAGAGTCCGCAGGCCTTGCAGCGGCTCTCATTGACTTCCACAAGCTTTTGTTCCGGCAGAAAAATAAACACATTGGGCTCAGGACAACTGGTGATGCAGATTTTGCACCCGATACATTTTTCCGTATCCACTCTGACTGATAAATACATAATCACTCACCTCCCTTTGTTCCCGGCAGAGGGAACTCCGTCAAAGCGGCCCCGGCAGCAGCAATCAGCTCCATGTTTTTCTCTATCATCTGGCTGACCTTGGCAAACTTACCCGTGACAGCATCATCCAGCGCAGCCGTTGTTCCCGAAGCGACAAATTTTCCGCCACCAAAACGTTCCACCATGGATTCCTTCAGGGCTTCCATGGAGGTGAGTTTCCGCATGGCATACAGACCACCGAGCATGGCAATGTTGGTGGAAAGCTCGGAGCCGGCGACTTTCGTAGCAATATCTGTTGCCGGGACGTAGTAGACTTTTGCCTTCAGATCTGCCAGATGGCGCAGGTCTTCATCACTCACAAGGGGGGCATCCGCATTGATCAGGATGGAACCGCCTTCCTGCAAGCCGTCAAAAAAGGGCATGGTATAACACTTACCCATGGTGATGACGTGGGGATGAAAGATCATGATGATGTTGGGATACAGCACTTCCCCCTTCTCATAAACCTTCTCTGAAGAAATACGCACGTAGCTTTCCGCAGGCGCAAGGCGTTTTTCCGCACCGAAAAAGGGATTGACCGTACTTTCAAGGCCGTCCTTGTTGGCAGCACTTCCAAGAATATGGGCGGCTGTTACTGCGCCCTGCCCACCAAGGCCGGACATCCGGATAAAGGTTTTTTCCATTGCATTCATTTTTTCACCTCAATGCTCTCCAGAAACGCCTGGGCTTCCTGTGAAATGTACTCTTTGCTCTGGTACAGCCCATCCTTCTCCCGCTGCTTGATCAGAGAGACGGTCTCTTTGGGGTTGAATTTGTAGTTTGTGGGACAGGGACTGTAGAGCTGCACATAGGTGGGACCAATCTCCCTTGCCACCAGAATGGCGCGCCTCACAACCTTTGCCAGCTGCTTGGGTTTGGCCGGAGAAGCTGCGGCCACATAGGCGCAGCCGCAGGTATGGGCAATCTCCGGCAAAGAAAGCTTGGGAAACTTTTTCCCCGTAGGCGCCATGTTCAGCACCGCCCCCTGCATGGACATACCGCTTTCCTGGCCGCCGGTGTTGGCATAGGCCTCGTTGTCCAGCATGATGGTGGTGATTTTTTCACGGCGCAGCCAGGACTGCATGACCATATCAAGGCCTATGTCTGCGGTGGCACCGTCTCCGGCAATGACCACCACATCCTTTTCTTTTTCTGGAAAACGAAGTTTCAAGGCCCGCTTCAGACCGGATGCAACGGCATTCTGGTTGCCGAACAGGGAGTGGATATTGTGCAGTGCCACCTGAGGAAAAGCCAGCGCACTGCAACCGGTGGAACCGACAATCACCGTATCTTCCGGCATGGGAAGGGACGCCAGTGTGAGACGCAGGGAAAGGGCCAGACCGCAGCCTGCACACAGGGGATGTTCTTCCAAAAGCTCCTTGTAAGATCCAAGGTCACCGATGCCGTAGTCTTTACCGTAGGGACCATTGTCCACCAGCTCCCGGTATTCCGGCGGCATGATCTCCTCAAATCCGGGAGATATTTTCAGCATTCCGGTTTTCATTGATTGATCCTCCTGATTTCTGCAAGAATAAGCTCCGGTGGCATGGTCATACCGCCAAACACCCTGGGTCCCCGGACAACCTTGCGGGGTTCGTCAATCACACTGCATATTTCCTTGGCAAGCCATCCCACACGGTTGAATTCCGGTACAATGATGCCCTTTGACCGGGATGCCAGGGCACGGATCTCTTCCCCGGGGAAGGGACGGATGCTTTTAATCTTGACCAGACCCACATTGATCCCCTCTTCCCGGGCAGTGGCAATGGCCTCCCGGCTCTGGCTCACCGCCGTACCCGAAGTGACAATGAAGATATCCGCATCCTCATGTTCCACATCAATCAGGCCACCAAGGTAGTGATTGAGGTATTTACGGGAACGTTCCGCAGCCGCATCAATTTCCTGCTGCCAGGAGGCATGGGCGGCATAGCTGATGAAATTACTCTTCATGACAAAGGGATCGCGCATCTGCCGTACCGGTACATTTTCCATATCCATGACCGGAACCGGAGAAGTATAGGGATCATAGGAGGGCAGCTTGCAGTCTTCGGGGAGCATATTCACCTTGTCCCGGGTATGGGTTACGAAAAACCCGTCTGCAAAGACTCCCACAGGAATATGCACGTCCGTTTTTTCTGCCACCATAAAGGCCATGAGAAGCATGTCGTGCAGGTCCTGGGAGTTTTCCGCATGGAGCATCAGGATGCCCGTTTCCAGCAGATAGGCCATCTCAATGGTGTCCGGCTGGATGGTCAGGGGAGAGTTTATACCGCGGGTCATGAAGGCACAGACAATGGGAAGACGGGCACCGGCCCAGGTGGGAAAGACCTCAAAGGCCCGCATGGTTCCGGGACCGCCCGTGGCGGTGAAAACCCGCACCCCGGCCATGGAGGCACCCGCAACCGAAGACATGACGGCAAACTCGTTTTCACCGCGGAAATATTCCTTCACATACCCCTGAGCATAAATATCTCCGACCAGATGCATGCTTTCGGACTGAGGCGTGATGGGGTAGGCAATGGCCATATCCACGTTGGCCCGCTTGATGGCCTCCCTTACCGCCTCGCTGCCGGTGATGTACTCACTGGTACGGGGCGCTTCAAACAACAGATAATCCGGATCAACAATCTTCTGATCTATCATTGGTTCTTGCCACCTTTCAGTTCAATTACAAGTTCACGTAACCGCTGCAGTTCGCAGAGACCGGCATCTCGCAGGGAAATCATGGCTTCCTCATGACCCGCCTCGGCGCATACGGCAATGGTGTAGCAGTCGGTTCCGCCACGGATGATCTTCAGGGCAAGGTTGGCATAGTGACAATGCACACCAATGAACAGGCAGACATCAATTTTGTTGTGCCAGATGGTCAGGTTGGGATGGTTGGGGTTCACCTCGATGGCCGGGTTGATCATCGGGTACTTGGGCCGGTAGTCCGGCATGGGAATCATTTTTGCCCCAACGGCTTCTGCCAGCTCTTTGAGGGCTGTAGCCTTTTCAGCCACGCCGGGTTTCCAGTCCCAGAGGATCAGCGGACCGGGGAAAAAGACCGGATTTCTGGCCTCAATAAGCTTCAGGGCAGCTGCCCGAAGGGCCGTATCCCTGTCCACCGACTCCCCTTCCATGATCGCCTGACCGGGATCTGGAAGCATCACCCCCATTGTTGCGGCCGCAGGGGGCAGATAGCCCTCCGGACCGGGAAGCACTTTGTAGCTTGACTCTCTCATGCACATCCTCCTTCTTTCTGATTCTGATAATGGCCAGTTTCGGCCACGGCAGACACCGCTTCAGATGAAAGCAGTCCTGACAGATCCGACAGAATCTGCTGCAACTGCTTCATGCTGTCGGCGCATACCGTTACGTGGCCGAGCTTGCGGCCTGGTTTACAGGCCTTGCCGTAAAGGTGCAGACAGGTGTTGGGGATTCCAAGTATCCGGGCCTTGTCCGGCACCGTCCCAATGAGGTTCATGGTGGCGGCAACCCCCCTCAGGGCAGTTGAACCCAGCGGCAGTCCCATGATGGCACGCAGATGGTTCTCAAACTGACTGGTTGCCGCTCCCTCCATGGTCCAGTGACCTGAATTATGGACCCTTGGTGCATATTCATTGGCAAGCAGGTGGTCACCTGCCTGAAAAAGTTCCAGAGCCAGCACCCCGACATAATCCAGCCTGTCAAGGAGCCTTCGGGCATAAATCTCCGCCTGTGCCTGCATGGGATCATGGGGCTGACTTACGGCAAGGCGCAGTATGCCATGGTGGTGGGTGTTTTCGGACAGGGGATAAAAGGCCGTTTCCCCGGATACGGCACGTACGGCAATGACGGATATCTCCCGGTCAAAATCCACAAGACTTTCCAGAATGGCGGGCTGCCCCCCCAGACGCTGCCAGGCCCCTGCCAGTTCATCGCTCTGCCGTATAAGGGTCTGGCCCCTGCCGTCATATCCCTGCCGCCTCGCCTTGAGAACGGCAGGCAGACCTGTGGATGCCGCTGCCCGGTGAAGATCCTCCAGGGAATCCACGGGAAAAAAAGTCGCACAGGGTATGCCCAGCTCCGTGAAAAGCGTCTTTTCAAGGACGCGGTCCTGCGCAAGCCTCAAGGCTTCCGCTCCGGGACGGACAGGCAGATGGGGCCCAAGAAACGCCACTGCCTGCACAGGAATATTTTCAAATTCAAAGGCAATGACATCAGAGCTGGCCCCCAGTTCCATGAGAGCCTTTTCATCCCTGTAATCACTGCACACGAAGCGGCCCAGCGGTGCGGCACAGGCCTCCCGGTCCGGGGAAAAAATACTGAATTCACAGCCAAGGGGAATACCGGCCAGCGCCAGCATTCTGGCCAGTTGCCCGCCTCCCAGTATGCCGATTTTCATGACTGGGGCCTTCTTGGATCCGGATGGGCCAGAACGCTTTCCGTCTGACGCAGTCGGTACTCAGCCACTGCCTGACGAATCCGAGGGTGGCTGTTCCCCAGTATGCTGGCGGCCAGCAGCGCGGCATTGATGGCCCCGGCCCGGCCAATGGCAAGGGTAGCAACGGGAATGCCTGCGGGCATCTGCACGATGGAAAGCAGGGAGTCCATGCCATTGAGTGCCTTGGACTGCACGGGAACCCCCAGCACAGGCAGGGCGCACTTTGCAGCGACCATGCCCGGAAGATGGGCTGCGCCACCGGCTCCGGCGATCACAAGCTGAAGCCCCCTTTCCTCTGCGGTTTCGGCATAGTGAAAGAGTTTATCCGGAGTGCGATGGGCCGACACCACTTCCACCTCATGGGGAACCCCCAGTTTTTCAAGGGTTTCCGAAGCATGGCGCATGGTTTCCCAGTCGGAGCGGGAGCCCATGATGATGCCCAGCAAGGGACTTTCAGTTTCGGCTGTTTTCATGGCGTTCGCATATCCTTTCCAAAACGGATCTTTCATCGCTTCATGGCATAAAAATCTATGATGACGGCTGCCGGATGCAGTTCCGACAACCGCCCTGCCTCAGCCAGCATCCACTGGAGTTGATCGGGATACACCTTGCAAGACCGAAAGAAAAGTCGTATTATTTTGATTTATTATTCGAAAAAAGCTGATAATAACCGGGCGGGAGACGGAAATGATAAATTACAAACAGCTGTATTATTTCTGGAATGTTGCAAAATCAGGCGGTGTCATACATGCTGCAAAACGGCTGAACATCACGCCGCAGACCATCAGCCACCAGATTGGCGAGCTGGAAACATCGCTGGGAACCCTTCTCTTCAGGCGGGTAGGTAAACGCATGGAGCTGACCCAGGCCGGGGAAATTGCCCTGTCACGGGCCGATGAAATTTTTCAGATCGGAAATGAAATTGAACTGCTGGTGAAGGATCAGGCCGTCAGTGGAGGATTTGTTTTTCGGGTAGGGGTTGTGGATACGGTTCCAAAGGCCATGGCATACCAGCTGCTCAGTGCCACCCTGAATCTTCCGGAACCCATCCGGCTCATCTGCCACAACGATAAACCGGACCGGCTTTTCGGAGAACTGGCCATCCATCGTCTGGATCTAGTCATTGCCGACCAGAGCCTGCCAAGGGAGCTGGGAGTAAAGGCATACAACCATGAGCTGGGACAATCCGGAGTGACTTTCTGTGCCAGTCCCTCTCTGGCTGCCCGCCTTACAGGAAGCTTTCCCGACTGCCTTCAGAATGCACCCATGCTGATGCCCTCAGAAGGAACTTCCCTGCGGGCTGTCATCAGCCACTGGCTTTCCAAAAATCAGCTCCGGCCCGACATTGTGGCCGAATTTGCCGATACAGGCCTCCTGAAAGCCTTTGGTCATACGGGACTGGGGATTTTTCCCGTTCCTTCCGTCATGGCCGATGAGGTGATGAAACAATACGGTGTTGTTACTATAGGAAATTATGAAGGAGAAATGATAAAATTCTTTGCCATTTCCCACGAGCGTCGCTTAAAACATCCTGCTGTTCTGGCTGTGAGAAACCTTGCCAGAACCAATCTTTTCCAGTCAGGTTTAAAATTTTCCAGCACAAAAAAACAGCCCGGATTTTCCTGATCCGGGGGTTGAAAAAACGTGGTAATCGGAACAATATCTGAAGACGTGTATGGTAAACTGTTTATAAAGTGTGGGCGTAATGAAGAAAGCGTTCAATCCAATTTTTCTGCTCAAACAGCAGGCCTAGACGAAGAATGGTCATCTTTGCGGGCAACAAAAAACCCCTTCACCTGATCCATAGGTTAAGCTCCTTCTATTATGACAGTCCTGTTATTTGCCCCTCATTTTTTTTCATGCTCTTTACAAACAAGCTTCCATCTCTGGACTGATTTTTCATGTCTGTCCAACGGGCCGGAGCTGCCAGGTATAACTGGCAGACTTCCAGCCCGGAGAACCCTTTCCTATCTGAAACGATAATCAAGCCCAAGGGAAAGAATCAGTAGATCTTTCTGGTAAGTGATATCTTTCTGATCCGTCTGATCATCATAAAAGAGTCGATTCGCCCCGAACTGAAAGCCCATTTTTGAGTTAACAGCATAACGGAAGCCGACTGCAGCACCATGGTAACGAAGTTTAGGTTGAAGAGGAAAAAGCTGCTCCATATCATCCCCCGGATGGGAATAGGAGTACCCAGCACTCAACGTCCACTTTTCATTCATAAAATATTCCACACCCATGGCAAACTCATAGCCTTCGGAAAAATTGTCTTCTTTGCCTTCCTGATTGATATCTCTGTTCCAGGCAATGGTAAGATCCGCTGCAAGCTTAAAATCCGGCCTTACCATCCAGGCAAAACCAAAGGCCGTGAGGGCCGAGAGATCCCTTCTGAAGTTTTGATCATCCCCTCCCATCATTTCGGCAAAAACATGCCCCATATCCAATTCGCCGGGTATCAGTGCCGCTCCCCTGAGGGTATTGTACTCAAAATCAAGTTTTGTCTTGAACTCATGCCTGATGGAGAGATTCAGGGATTCGACGGGCCTGTAATTGACACCAATAATGGGTGCAAAACCAGTGGCTTCCGCATCCAGATCCAGAATGCTGCCCTTATCAATCTTAAATGCAAGCATGCCCCGGATGACACGTCCACCTAAGGAAAGGGACAGTTTCTCTCCAATCTGATAGGCTCCACCGATGGTGAGGCCGGGGTACATCTGGGTCATGGAGGTTTTGGCACTACTCAGATTCAATTCCTGCAGACTGGACAAAATCTGATCCTTGACTGGCTGAGGCATAGCTTGATTCTGAAAGACAGCCGGTAGTGCGGTCCCCAGAATGGTACCATTATTATAGTCCAGCGTTCCTCCCCCGCCATGTACGGCAATTCCCCCAAAGGCAGACCAGTTACCGGCGTTTCGGACATAAAAAAAACTGGGGTTATGGGTTGTCAGTGTAGTGGTCTCATACTTACGGCCTCCGTAAAAATGGGTGTAATCCTTGGGCAGGGTCTGGTTATGCATGGCACCATAACTGCCCTCATCCAGCCAGACCGTACCGGCGGGATTGTACACAACGGCATCGGTGGAGTCTGCCGAACCAACCCTTGCCTGCATGCGGATGAACTCCGTACTCAGGTTGGTATTATTGTCCAGCAGGGTAGCAAAAACATTCCCTGCCGTTACAAAGACGATGGTAACCAGAACGGCCATTTTCACAATGGGTTTCACAACGGACCTCCTTATGGAAGACAAAAGATGGATGAAATAAAAAGACCTCCGCTAAACCCCATGGAACAGAGCAATTTTCAGACCGTTATAAGAGCTTTTTTTTTCTTAACACACAAAACGGCGCAACAATAACTAAGACACTATTTCAATGAGATATTTATACATTTTATTGATAAAAAATGCCTGCATCATCTATATCAGCAAGCACTGATTTTGGGCCATAAATGCCACATCCCTACACCTAAGACAGCATAAAGAGCTGGATAATCAGGCTTATTTAACAACAGACACAAATGCCTCACGCCGGACTCTTTATTCCACACATAAACCCATCAGCTTGCTTTAATCCAAAATTACATTTTTTCAACTACCTAAAAAATAACGTACGTCATGTTACGGCGTTTTGTCATAAAGTAACTTGTGCCGGATTCAAACTCATTTCGATCAGTGATGGATAATCGGCTTTTTTTCAAAGCTTTGAATTAAAATAACTAAATTCCAGTTACTCAGAAGCACAAAGCAATCCCGTTTTCAGGCCCTTAAAAACCGGGGCTTTATCTGTATCGAGCAGAAAATGAACTCATTGATAAAAAACAGCCCGGAAGCCATAGACAGGCCTCCGGGCAGTCATAAATCTCCTTTCCAGTCTTTTCACAAGCTGAAGCCCCTTGCACCAGCCAAAGACGCCATTTTTGAATACACCTACCGCACGGTCGCCCTTGCAGTTGCAGGTTTCATGGCCTTTTCCGAAGCCGTTTCCTGACGGCTGACGGCAGCATCAAGGCTTCCGCCGGAAATCAGGGCGTGGGTCACCACGCTGCGCAGAAGCTTTTCCTTGAAATTTGAAGGCTGGTCCAGCCCCATGCGCTGCAAAAAGGGATGGGCCGCCGCAGGCACCGGCCTGAACAACCCCCCAAGAATACCGCCGATGGTAGCCCATTTTTTCCGGGCGATATTCTGCTTGAGCCCACGCAGGGATCTGCCAAGAACCTGTTCCTCCCCTGTAAATTCCGATCCAAAGGGGAAAGGTGCAAAAACAGCCTGATTTTTATATTTTGCCGCAAGGGCGTTGAGACGCTGGGGCGTGTTGTTGCGGAAGGCTTCGGGAATTATGTAATGCTGAGGGATTTTACCCGCATCCTTTGCCTTTTTCAGCAGGCCTTCCTGGAATCTGGAATCCGTCACCGCAAGCACCTTTGAGATGATTTCCCTGTCTGAACGTCCCCGCAGATCGGCAATGCCGTATTCCGTCACCACAATATCCCGCAAATGGCGGGGAATGGTGGTGTGGCCGTAATTAAAGACCACATTGGATACGGTCTGCCCTCCCCTGAACCCCGTGGACCGAAGCATCATGATAAGCCTTGCATCCTTTAGGGCATGGGCCATGGCCACAAAATTGTACTGCCCCCCCACACCGGAAACCACACGACCATCTTCCAAGGCATCGGAACAGACATTGCCCAGAAGGGAAAGCTTCATGCCCGTGTTCACAAAACGGGCATCTTTACGCTGAAGGGCCCGCAGCTTTTCATTGCCGTAAAGCTGGTTGACCACATCCACCCCTGTCATGCTGAAAAGCCTGCGCTCATCCGCATCCATGGTGCGCAGACCTTCATAGAAATCATTGGAACCGATGAAAAAGCCTGCATGGAGCAGCACCCCGTTTTTCAGCCTGCTGCCGCAAAGGGCCCCTGCCAGCTCTTTTCTATAATTTTCATCCCTGAGATCCGCTGCCCAGAGCTTGCCTCCCCTGTCTTGAATCTGAAAATCATCATAGAAAAGACCCTCCTGAAGCAGACCATAATACTGAAGAATATCAAAATCTTCTTTCATCAGCATGGGATAAAAGGGTTTTTCGGCAAGGAGCAAGGCCAGCACCTCCGGCGTCACCTTCTCTTTCAGCATACCTTCATTGACAAAGTGCTGAAGATTTTCATTCTGATACACTTTACGTTTCAGAATACCGGCATTGTAAAGGTACATAAAGGCTTCCACCAGCATTTCCGTGGCACCGTAAAGCCCCTCTTCAAAGGGCTTTCTGCCGCCAATACTGTCCACAAGGTCTCCATAATGGGCCTCTGTTCCGGCATCGGCCAGCAAACTGCGGTACACATCATTTTTTTCATGGCGCAGAATGAGACTGTCGGCAATGGCATCCCCCAGTGCGCCAATGCCAATCTGCAGGGTACCGCCATCTTTTACAAGGCTGCTCACATGCAGACCTATGGCATGATCCGCCACCGCAACGGAAGCCTTGGGCACGGAAAAGAGAGGGGTGTGCATCTCCTCCCCTTCAAGGACAATGTCAAATACATCCGGGGTATTCACGGCATCTCCGTACATGAAGGGAAGATGCCGGTTCACATGGGCCACATGCATCACCCGGCGTCCTGCTGCCCTTGATTTTTCCATATAATCAAGGATATCCTGTCCCAGATCCGAGTTGCAGGAATCGCTGAACACCAGCTGTCCGTTTTCCTCTCCCCTGGCCACAATATGGCAGTACACATTGATGGCATTCACCTCAAGATCCCGCACCACATGGGTATAATTGCTGCTGATGTATTCCTGCTGGGCTGCGGCCACATTCATGTAACTGCCCGCTTTATAGAAAAACTCCCGGACCGTGACATTTTCCGGGAGATTTCCCTTTCTGTAGTCTTTCATGTAATCAAAATCCGGCACCCCATTCCAGATACGGGCCACAATGGGTTCCAGCATGCGCCGTTCCAGCTCACTGGAAGGAGACGGTTTTTCCAGTGCCAGAGCCGTGAGAATGGTCAGTTTCATTTCAGGATCTTTTTTTGCCCGTGCATAAAGGGCATTGGTCACATGGTGGGATTTACCCAGCGCAAGGGGCATTCCCAAAACCACATCCTTGCCCACGGTTTCAATAATGGCATCTACACAGGCTTCCGCATCGGCCATAAAACGGGTCTGCATTGCTGTCATGGGATTTCTCCTTTTTTCACGGTAAAGGGGGATCGGATTGTAAAAAATTCATTTTTTGCATACTATCGTCCCTGTTCGTGGAAAAAAATCAGGCACCCACGGTTTTAGCAACCCATGAAAAACCTTTTTTTGCATAGGTCAAAGACCCATGCTCTGTACCTGTCTGATATCTGTATAAGTACACCAAAAAATGGAGAAACCCCATGAGACCCCTGCACAGGCTCCGTCAGTCAGGCTCTGGATTCCTGAAGGAAAACAGAAAACTGAAACGCCGTATCCAGAGACTGGAAGGCGATGCCGCAGCCCTGCGAAAAGCACAGCAGGCCCTTAAAAAATCCGAAGAAACCTACCGCACCGTATTTGCCAATACGGGAACGGCAACCATGCTCATTGAAAAGGATGCCACCATCGCCATGGTGAATGCGGAATTTGAAAAGCTGTCCGGCTTCAGCCGGCACGAGGTGGAAGGGCGGCAGGTCTGGACGGTCTTTGTGGAAAATGAGGCCGACCGGGAACGCATGAAGCACTACCATCACCTGAGAAGAATCAACCCCGAAGCCGCACCCAGAACCTATGAATGCCGTCTCCGGAACAAAAAAGGCGATCCCCTCATCGCCACCATGACCGTGGCCATGATTCCCGGCACCCAGCAGAGCATTGCATCGGTACTGGACATCACCCAACGCAGAAAAACCGAAGAAGCCCTTAAAATATCCGAGGAAAAATTTGCCAAAGCCTTCCATTCCAGCCCTGTGGCCATGATGATTGCCACCATGGATGAAGGTCTCATACTGGATGTGAACAATACCCTTTTGAAAATGACCGGATATCCGGAAAGCAGCATTGTCAGCGCAAAGATACGGGATATGGCCTTCTGGCCGGACACGGATCTTTTTAAAAGCCTTGCAAGGGAACTGATGAACCATGGCCGATTCCATCAGCGGGAAATGACCTACAGAACCCATGGGGGTGAAATCCGCCACGGCAATCTTTCCGCAGACATTGTGGATTTCAACGGCAAAGCCTGCATGCTGACGGCCATTCTGGACATTACGGAACAAAGGCGGCTGGAAAAGGAAATTTTACGCACGGGCGAAGAAGAACGCAGAAAAATCGGCTATGACCTCCATGATGATCTGGGCCAGCACCTTGTGGGTGTTGAAGCCATGGCAAGCCTGCTGCACAAAAGACTGCTTGGCGCAGAAAGCCCCGGCGCTAACCTTGCCGGAGAAATCACAGAGCTGATCCGATCGGCCACAACCAAAACACGAAACATTGCCAAGGGCCTCTGCCCCGTGAATCTGGATGCAGGGGGTCTGGCTGCCGCCCTTTCCCAGCTTGCGGAACACATTGAAAATGTTTTTCAGGTTCACTGCCGTTTTGAAGCAGACACAGAAACGATGAAAATGGATCACAATACGGCGGTGAATCTTTACCGCATCGCCCAGGAAGCCGTGAGCAATGCCCTGCGCCATGGCCGTGCAGACCAGATTCACCTTGGCCTCCACAACAGAAAACAGGGAATATCCCTTTTTATAAAGGATAATGGACAGGGCCTGCCCCATTCCCTTCCCGATCAGGGCATGGGACTCGGGATCATGACCCACAGGGCCAGACGCATTGGCGCTGACATTGACATCCGTAACCGCAGCCCCCATTCAGGAGCAGAAGTCCTATGCCGCATACCGCACGTATTCTGATCGTGGATGACCACCCCGTATTCCGCAAAGGCCTTGCCCACCTCATCAATGAAGAAAGGGACATGACCGTCTGCGGTGAAGCCGAAGACGTGGATGCCGCACGCACCGCCTTTGAAGAACTGGAACCGGACATGGTCATCATTGACATCACCCTGAAGGACAAAAGCGGTCTGGAGCTCCTTTCTGAAATCCAGAGTCTCAGACCCAAAATTCCCGCCCTCATTGTTTCCATGCACGATGAATCCATGTATGCGGAAAGGGCCTTCAGACTGGGGGCCATGGGCTATATCATGAAAGGGGAGATGAGCGACACCATCATTCAGGCCATACGTCAGGTGCTTTCCGGCAGTATCTATGCCAGCCAGACCATGGTCAGCCGCATGGTGGGACGCTTGAGCCGCAAATCAGACCCCGCAAGTCATCCCGTGGAAAGCCTTTCGGACCGGGAGCTGGAAGTCTTTCAGCTCATGGGAAAGGGTTTTCAGAGAAAGGAGATCGCAGACCTCCTTGGAGTGAGTGCCAAAACCGTGGGAAGCTACAGGGAGCTGATCAAAAAAAAACTCAGTGTAAACACCTCCGGAGAACTGATGCGGGAGGCGGTGGAATGGGTGAGCAGGCGATAATCAGGGGGCGAAAATGAGCAGACTGGATGAAGAAGAGCAGGAAATTATGGATGCATTCAATGCAGGAGAACTCCAGCGGGTATCTGACTTTGAAGAGAAAAAAGAGCTGCATCAGCGATATGCGGAAGGAATGTTCAAAAAAGATGCCCGAATCAACATAAGGCTTTCCTCCAAAGACCTAAGGGGGCTGCAAAAAAAAGCTCTTGCGGAAGGCATTCCTTATCAGACACTGGTGGCCAGCATCCTGCATAAATATGTGGAAGGACGCCTGCATGAAGACCGATGACCGTTTTTTAGAAGAAAATCTCAGAACGGAAGGGAAATCCGGATACTGCCCCTGTCCAGGGGAAAGTCCGCTTCTTTTCTGAACCGGGACAGCACCTCTGCCTCGTGGCCGATATCCATGGTATGACTGGTCCGGCGGGCCTCATCCATACCCCCCTTCATGCTGCCTCCGTAAAAACCAAGGGTGATCAGTCCAAGAAAGGTGCCCAGAACGGGCAGATCCTGATCAAAGGCCTCCCATGAGGCCGCTCCCATGCCAAGGGTCAGGAAAAAGGCCGTGCTTCCCGCCTGCCTCCGGCCCGTATAAAAATAACCGCCACCGGGGACCATACCAAAAAGCCCTGCCAGAAAGGGGCTCTTTCTGCCTTCCTCCGGTCTCTCCTGCCATGCCAGCCAAAGCCCTTCCGCCTCCCTGCGGTCCTCACCGGTCAGAAAATCCCAGCGCGCCGCAGCCCCATGGAAATCTCCGGCCTTCAGATACTGCCCCCCTGCCATCCAGAGGGCAGCTGTACGCATATCCTCATTTTCCGTGGACCGTAAAAGATTTTCCGCCCAGAGAACCGACTGCCCGGCCTCCCCTTCTCCCGCATAAAGGGAAGCCAGAACAAGGGCTGCGACGGATGCCTCCCTCTGCCTTCCTTTTCTGTGGATATGGCGCAAAAGCTCTGCGGCTGCTTCCGTTTTTCCCTGTTTTTCAAGGGCTATGGCAAGGTAAATCCCCGCTTCATGGCTGCGGGGATCTTCGGGGCAGGCATGGATAAAACGGTCCAGACCAAAAACCGCAAGATCCCATTTTTTTTCCTGATACCGGGTCAGTCCATAGTCAAAAAGATCCGTCTCTCCGCAGCCAGATGGCCCTGCGGCATGGGCGGACAGGGAAAAAAACAGGAGAAAAAGAAAGGATCTTAAAATATTTTCCATTCAGGTCACCCGCAGCACTTCAGCAATGGTGGTCAGGCCTTCTTTGATTTTCCGGATACCGTCCTTGCGCAGGGTAATCATCCCACCCCTGACCGCTGCATTCTGAATGGGATTGGAATCCGAGGTTTTCAGTACCAGCTTTTTCAGGCTACTGTCCATTTCCATGATTTCGTAAATACTCATGCGGCCCTTGTACCCGGCCTGCAGACAGGAAGGACACCCTCTGGGCTGATAAAGGTCCTGCCCCCGGAGACATTCCGCATCCGGTCCCAGGGTATCAAGTTCCTCAGGGAGGGGCTGGTAGGCCACCTTGCACTCCGGACAGAGAATACGCACCAGACGCTGGGCCATCACCGCCTTGACGGCCGAGGCAATGAGAAAGGGTTCGATACCAATATCCACAAGGCGGGTGATGGCACTGGCCGAATCATTGGTGTGCAGGGTAGAAAAAACCAGATGCCCAGTCAGGGCAGACTGTACGGCAATTTCTGCCGTTTCCTGATCCCGGATCTCGCCCACAAGAATCACATCCGGGTCCTGACGCACGATGGATCGCAGGCCCTTGGCAAAGGTAAGACCGATTTTGGGATTTACCTGAATCTGACCAATACCGGGAATCCTGTATTCCACAGGATCTTCAATGGTGACAATGTTCACATCTTCCCGGTTGATTTCCGAAAGGGCCGCATAGAGGGTTGTGGTTTTACCACTCCCCGTAGGACCGGTAACCAGAATGATACCGTTGGGCAGATGGATCAGACGATGGAGGGTGGCATAGGTATCCTCAGACATGCCAAAATCCGAAAGCCCCAGCAGGGTATTGGCCTTGTTGAGAAGACGCAGGACCACCCGCTCCCCGAAGGCCGTGGGAACCGTGGAGATACGCACATCCACGGACTGCCCTCCGATCTTCACCTCCAGACGGCCATCCTGGGGCAGTCGCTTTTCAGCAATATTAAGCCTTGCCATGATTTTGATGCGGGAAACCAGCGGCGACTGCATCCATTTGGCAGGACGCATCAGCTCATAGAGCATGCCGTCCATGCGGTAGCGGATGACAAAACGGTCCTGATAAGGCTCAATGTGAATATCCGAGGCATTGGCTTTAACGGCCTGGGCAATGATATGGTTCACAAGCTTGATGATGGGGGCATCATTATTATCATCCAGAAGATCTGCGGCTTCTTCGATCTCGCTGAGGATGGATTCTCCGGACTCCTCCTCCAGATTCTGGGCCAGTTCTTCCACAGAGCCTCTGGCTTCATCATAGGCCCGGTTAATGGCGGCGAGGATACGGGCTTTGGGGGCCAGTACCGGAGAAAGGGGCCCCACACCGAGAAGGGGGCAAAGATCCCCTGCGGCCTCAAGGGAGGCGGGATCGTGCATGACCACCTTTTTTTCATGGACAAGGGGAAGAAGCAGATGGCGCTTTAAAAACTGAATGGGAATTTTTCTTGCAAATGCCATTTCTCCGGCATCAAGCACAGGCTCCCGGACAAAGGGAATTCCAAAGGTCGCGGAAACGGCCAAAAGAACGGCTTCCTCATCCCCTGCCCGGTTTTTCAGCAGTCCTTCCACCAGCCCTTCCTCGTTCTGCTCCAGAAGCTCTGTCACAAGCTCCCTGCGGCATCCCATGGAAAGTGCCAGTTTTTCCACCAGGGACTCACGCATCAGGGCTTCCTTCATCTTCTCCGGTTTCAGGCACTGCGCTGTCAACCGGTGCGGACTCCGGGGACATGGGCAGGGGCGGGGGGATTTCTCGGGCTTTCCTGTTTTTCTCGTACAGAGGAATCACCGTGGGGGAGAGTTCACTGATGCTCTCCAGCCGGTCTCCTGTCAGACGGTCGCCATCTTCCACGGTGCGGATGATGTGGGGAGTAATGAAAACAAAGAGATTGGTTTTTTCCTGTTCCCTTCCTCTGCTGCTGAAAAGCATGCGAAGCCCCGGAATATCTCCGAGGCAGGGAACCTTGTATGTGGATTCTGAAAAGCTGTCATCAATGAGACCACCGATGACAACGGTATTGCGATCCCGCACCAGCACCGTTGTATCAATGCTGCGCTTGAGGGTGGTGGGCAGCTCATTGAGATTGCCTGCGGCAGAAAGAAGCCTTGTCACCTCCTGGGAAATATCCAGCCGGATCAGGCCTTCCTTGCTGATCTGGGGCGTTATTTTCAGCTGTACCCCCACATCCTTGTACTCATAATTGTTGTAGGTATTGTCACCGGTGGCGGACCGGATCAGATAGGGGATATTTCTGCCCACGGTGATGCTTGCCTCCCGGTTATCCAGTGTGGTGATCTGGGGAGTGGCAAGAATATGGGAATTTCTGTCCGAAGCAAAGGCATGGATTACAGCACCCAGATTGGGAAAGGCGATTTCCCTGCCACCGGATTTCAGTACCAGGGGCGCCGCGGCCACGCCCACGGAAAAACCGCTGGGCAGCATGCCCGTTTGGGCCATACCCAGCGTATTGGACCATGCAGAATTACCACCGGTTCCTGAAAAACCGCCACCAAAGGCCGCATCGGCTCCTCCCTTGGAAAAAGTATCCCCTGCCGCCCATTCCGTTCCCAGCCCGAAGGTACTGCTGACGGCAACTTCCACAATAAGTGCTTCAATCAGCACCATGGCCCGGGGAATATCCAGGCGATTAATCACATCGGCCAGTACCGCATGGTCCCCCTGATTGGCCATGATCACAAGGCTGTTGGTGGCCTGATCCGAAGTCACGGTAACATTGGAAGAAACAACGGCCTCAGCACCACCTGCGGCTGTGCTGCCCGTACCGCCGCCCCTGCCCACCATGCTCTGAAGCACCTTGGCAAGATCTTCGGCTACGGCATTTTCAAGGTAATACACATGCACCCTGCCCCGACCCTTGGGCAGGGCACTGTCAAGCTTTTCCACAAGGGGCACCACCCGCTCCAGATCCACCATGCTGGCAAGAATAATCAGGGTGTTGGTCCTTTTATCCGCAACAAACTTCACCGTGTCTTCCGTGACACTTCTGCCTTCCTCCCGCCGGGTCTGACGGAATACGGCCTCAAGGGTTCCCACCAGCTCTGCGGCATCGGCATGGGCAAGGGTCAGCACACGGATTTCCCTTCCCTTGTCCCTGACATCAATGTATTTGACGATTTCAAGAATTCTGCGGATATTGGACTCCACATCCGTTACAATGAGCATGCGGCTGGAGGCATAGGAAAGGAGTACGCTGGTTTTTGAAACAAGGGGAGCAAAAAGCCTGCGCAGCTCTTCGGGCTCCGCATACTGCAGGGGAATGATCTGGGTAATCAGGCGGTCGCTGTCCGTGAGCCAGGCATCCCCGAAATTCGTATGCATGGCCTTGGTCCGGGCATCGGGCTGGGTAAGAATTTTATAAATTCCCCCCGATGGCATGGCTGCAAAGCCATGGACATCCAGCACGGACTCAAAAATATCCCATGCCTCATCCACGGTCACGGCACCCGGAGAAACAATGGTGACCCTCCCCCTGACCCGGTTGTCGATGACAAAATTCTTCCCGGTGACTTCACTGATATATTTTATAAAAACAGAAATTTCCACATCATTAAAATCAATATTCACCTGCCTGTTTTCACCATAAACGGGAAAGGCCGCCGGAAAAAAAAACAGCAGGCAGAAAAAGGGCACCAAAAAACATCGGGATTTCAAAAATTTTACTGGCGTCAGAATCATCCGTTGTGGCTCTCCATTTGCGGGCAAAGGGCCCGTCAGTTTCTGATGGTATAAGAAAGGGTCTGGGGGGCTCCCCTGCGTTCCACCTGCAGGGAAACGGAAGTGGCATTTCTCAGCTGCTCGTAAAATGTCAGGGCATCATCCACAGACCGGATCTCCTTGCCATTGACTCCCTTGATTACATCACCGTTTTCAAGACCCAGCTCCCGGAAAATGGAATCCGCACGCAGACGGTCCACCCGCAGCCCTGCGGGCTGTCCGTCCTCAAAATTGGGACGGATCCGTATCTGGCGCATGAGAGTGTTGATATCCTGCATGGATTCATCAATCATCTGCCTTGAAATTTCCTGACTCGCTGCTGCGCCGGAAAAAGCAGGCTGGCGTATTCCCGGATCAACGGTCCGCTGTCCTTCCTCAGGGTCCATTTCAAGAACTTCGTCCTGCCCTCTGCGGGTTAAAACCACTTTCTGGCGGAAAATCATTCGGACCGTGGCGTCCTGAATCTGATCCCCAACACGGTAGAGTTCCTGCACCCTTTTCGTTGTATCCTCAATCACGGCAAAGGCCTGATTGCTGTTTTCCGATGCAATAGTTCCCCAGAGCTTTAAGCGAAGGGTGGTGCGCTGAAGGGCATCAAGATCAATGGAAGGAACCTCTTCCTCCTTTTGCAGGGCAAGGGTGCCAAAAAGGTTTCTTTCAAAAATCACGGCATAGGCCACCGCATCCTTCCGGGACGGTTCCTGCCCCGGCCGCCGGGTTTCCACAGCATCCGCCGTCAGGCTGGAAGAGAACTCCGGTCTCAGATGGAGTTTCTCAGACAATATGCCATATCCCAGAGATACGGCAGCATAGGCGCCTATGGGAACCAGCAGAAGGTTCCATAATAAAAAGACATATCTTGCCATAGAGCCTCTAAAGCCTTATGCCCGCAAGGGTGAGCTGCGGGCTTTCAAGGGTTCCTGCAATGCGAACGGGGATTTCCCTCTGGCCAGCGAACTGGCTGATTACAGGCCCGATACCGCCCATGCGGGTCAGCTGCTGTAAAAAGGACGAATCCGGACGAATCCCACCGGAAAGGTTCAGGCGGCCGGATGGTCCCAAAGCCCCTGTTATGCTGCCCTTCAGGTGAAGGGTTCCAAAACTTCCGGTTACCAGAATATTCTCTATCTCCAGACGCCCTTTTTCCAAATGACTTTCCACCTGCACTGCGTTCAGTCGGATGACGGGAAATTCGCCCATGGGAAAATCCACAAGCAGATCCCCGCCGCTGATATCAAGATTTCCCCGGAACCCCAGCTTTTCTTCCACGGGCTCCCAGACAAAACGCCCGGACACCTGCCCCTGCATCCCGAAGGGAAGCGGCTTTGGCGAAAGGGAAAAAAGGGCCTCCATGTCCAGACGGGAAAGCTGCATCTGCCCCCTGGCCCCAAGGGGAGAAGCCAGTGGCATGCGGGTGACGGCATCCATCTCCCCCCCAAGGGTACGCAGACTGATTTTTCCCCCTGCCTGTCCCCTGAGAAAGGCCGCCAGAGAAGGACTCAGCGCCACTTTTTCTACTCCGAGGCTAAAACCCTTTTTGCCCTGAAGAGTGCTGTTTTCCATGGATATTTTCAAAGGAAAAGTCAGAGCAAGGCTTTTTGTCTGAAAAACCATACCTGTTCTTCTGTTGATCTCCTTTTCCGCAAAGATGCGGAAGGTCTCTGCCGGAAACAACAGATAGACAAAAAAAAGCACCGTTCCCAGAATATACAAAAGCCACGCACTCAGCTTCAAAAAAGACCTCATCTTCTCAGGCACCCCTCATCCTGCAATGGTCTGGGCATTGAGAACAACGGAAAGGGTGGCAGGTTCCCTTCCGCCCTTCCGGGTGATGGACAGGGAGCGGATCTGAATATTTTCGCGGGCCGTTTCCAAACGAAAAAGCAGACGGGTAAGATCCGTCATACTCACATCTTCCAGCCGCATCTCCACCACGGAAAAACGCATCCCCGTTGTCCGGTCTTCGCTGCTGCCCGGCTTCATGGAAGCAATGTTTCTTTTTACCCCGGTTTCTCCGGCCACACGTTCCAGAAATCCAAAAAGGGTAAAATCCTGCTGCCGGGCGGCAAGGGTATCGGCAGCCCCCTGATCACTGCCCTGTAAGGTTCGGTACCGCAGGGCAAGGGCCTGAAGTTCTTCCAGGGTTTCACTTTTAACGCTTATGCTGCGGTCAAGGCGGCTGCGCCAGTCCCGCACAGGGGAAAAGACCATCAGGTCCGCCAGCATGACCAGCACCAGAATACTGGCTGCCATGAGTATCCTGTTTTCCCTTGTGGAAAATGAAAACGGAAATGAAAACATGGTCTCCTATCTCAGATCCACCCGTAAATTGAAATGGATTCTGCCCTCATCCTGATCTGCCGTTGCCCTTGTGATGGTCACTCCGGAGAAAAGGGGATGGCCGGAAAGGCGGTTTTTTAAACCATCCACATTGTTAAAGGTATCGGTATCACCGGCAAGGGTCAACTGGTCGCCTGTAATGGCAAGCCTTGAAAAATTCATGGGCGCTCCTTCGGGTGCGCCTTCGGCCAGTGCTTTGAGGATATCCACCATGCGGTGGTTTCCTGAACCGCTGGCGGCAAAGGCCGATGCCTTTTCAAGATCGCCAAGATGGGTCCGCATCTGATGCAGAGGATCCACAATACGGGTCACACCGGGAAGGGTGGTGGTAAAAACCCTGCGAATCTCCGCATCCAGGTACTGATCCGTGTTTTTCAGCCGCTGAATATCGAGAAAGACATGGGCAATCAGAACAAGCAGAACAAAGAAGGTGAAAAAACCGGAAACGGCAAGGGCTTTTCCATGGGCAGCAAAAAAATGATCCCAGCGCCAGCCCCTTTCCCGGAAACGAAGTCCTGCTTTTCCGCGGGCACCTGCAAAGGCGGCCAGTGCTCCCCGCAGCCCCCCTTCATCCTCCACGAGAATCCCCTGCGGGTCCGGATCCTTGCCCCCACCCGGTCCATGGCATTTTACGGCAAGGCCCGTTTTTTCCGCCAGCGGGCTTTCAAGGGAGAAAGCCAAAGGCCCGGAAAGCCTGATAAGCTCAGGCGGGTGATCCGGAAAACGCAGGGTTCCCAGCTCAGCAAGGGCCGAAAAAACCGCATCCACAAAAGGCCCTTCTCCCTGCTCCGCAGAGGGCAGCATACGAACACCAAGGGGCCTGTCCCCATCCATGAGGAGCAGGGCTCCCCGGGTATCCACAAAGGCCCAGCCGCCGGCCTGGCCCTCCATAAGGGCCACGGCCCTGGCCGCAGCCAGATGGGACACATCCAGGGATGGGACAAAAAATCCGGCATCCCCAAGGACCCGGATCAGATGTTCATGGCGGAAATTTTCCAGAGCAAGGGCAAAAACCTCCGTGCTTCCGGCCTTTTTCGAAGTTTCAAGGAAATGAACCTCAAAGGCTTCCGGAGAAATCCCCAGTCCGCCTCCCATTTCCATGGGCAGAATCTGGGCAATTTTACCTGCCCCCCGAAAGGGCAGACGCAGATTCCTTGCCATGAAATCCCATACGGGCAGATAGATCTGCACCTCACCCTTTTGTGCTTTTACAGCCTCAAGCACATCCAAAGCAGCAGATTCCAGGGAAGCATCTTCTCCGGGAACACGAAAGGCTGTCTGATCAAGGGATATGCGGCCTCCCTTTTCACGGACAAAGGAAAAGGCCCTTACACCATGATCAGCGATTTCCAGGGCGAGAAAGGCATGGGACATAAAAAAAACAAACCCCGTTATGATTTATGATTTGGTCTGACTGACCAGAACAGTCTCCGCGAGAGGGAACCTGAATAAAGAGTCACCCTTATAAATCATTCTTCAGACCAGCGCAATATCCTGCAGAAAAAACGACCGGATTCCCCATCCTTTTCCCGCCGCACCACAGCAGTGATTTCAACCTCGCTGCCCGACTGACTGGCACGGGAAACAATACGGTAAATATCACTTCTTCTGGTAATCAGATTTTCCGCCAGGGGGACATCCTCGCATCCCGCACAACGCCTGTACCAGTCCCCTTCCAGATCATTGACGTAAATCCCCTCACTTTTCTCATCCCGGAAAGCCTGAATCTCTTCTGCCATGTGCAGACTTGATGTCTCCGTAATCAGGGTGGCAATCACCTCCAGGGGGGCGGTGTTGATGTTGATGCGGCCATCCACCTCCACCCGCCTGCCGGAACGGGTTTCCACGCCCCATATGGTCATGAAGCGGCCAAGACCTTCAGCCCCGCCAACCTTTTCCCAGAGCTCAGGGGTCACGCCCCGCACCCGCTGCAGCTCCGATAAATCCGTAAAAGGACCATTGCGGGGCGCATAGGGTGGATCCAGTGTGGCATAATAATCGGCTTCAGCACCGTCAAGGCCTGTGATACGGTCATCGTCTCCGGAGTCCAGCCAGTCAATCAGAGGATTGATAATGGAGCTGGGCCGCATGCCAATGAGACTGTCATCGTTGAGGATCAGGGCCGTAAGAAAACGATCCCAGAGCTGCACCTGATCCCCGTTGACCTCATTGGGCCGGTGTACAAGGGCATTGACCTGAATTTTTGACAGTTCATCCTCTATATAAACCTCAGGCAGGGGAGATACACCCGTGGCAGCCAGTGCCATGTGCAGAGCTTCGGGATCGTTCCAGATATCCTGCAGGGAATCACTCTCCGTCAACTCCCTGTCCCTTGCCAGTATGGCCATGGCCACTTCCACACCTCCGGAAGCAGCGGCTCTGGCCTGCATTCTGTCCCCGGTTTTACGTGCGGCAAATGCCGTATCCCCCATCTGACGATGCAAAGCCGTCACCAGAGCCACCAGCACCAGCATCATGCTCAGAACCGCCACAAGGGCCATGCCGGAAGATTTCTGTATCATAGATCTCCCTGGGATTCCCGCCATACGGGAATCCTTATTTCCGTTGCCATGGCCCGCGCATCCGGACCCCTTCCCGTTTCCAGACCTACCCGCACGGCCCTTGGAGTGGCCCAGCCGTAGCGGTTGCTCTCCGAATCCCATTCCCTGTGCCATTCTCCCTTTTCATCCATAAAATCCAGGGTAAATTTTTTAATATTATCACACACAAGAAAACGCAGCTCCTCGCTGCGGTCAGTATCCGGATAGGGGTGGATGTGATCACTGCGGTACAGGGCAAGGCTTCCGTCTTTTTTTTCCAAAACCGTATAAGAGATTCTGGCAAGCCCCTTCAGAGGCGATCCAAAAAAGGGAAGATGGGCATCTGCGGCAAAACGGACCCCTGAAAAACGGCCATTGCCAAGGTTTTCTTCCCAGGCCTCAAAGCGGAAAGGGTCCTGCGCATCGTCAAAAAGTTCCGGTTTTCTGTAGGCAGGCGGCAGGGAAACGCTGGTGGATGAAAAATCCCTTTCAAGCCATCCCATGGTTCTTCGGGCATCTTCCAGATTTTTCAGCATGGGGCCCATGGCCTGATCCGTTCCCACAAGGGCGGAAAAGGATGCATAGGAAGCTCCCATGACAATGGCAAGGATCACAAGGGCAACAAGAATTTCCATGAGGGTAAATCCAGCCTCGGATTTTTTATGGGCCAGAAGCCTCTTTTTTTTTCTCATGGCCGGGTCCCCCTCAGGGTTTCAAGGCGGAAAAGGAGGACATTGTTTCTCATGATACGCACATCCACGAGAAAAAGATGGCGGCTCTCTTCCTCGGCCACCATGCCCGCTGCAAGGCCCGGTGCGGGTGTAACGGCAGCCTGCCAGGAAAGATCCGGAAAAGGCTCAAAGCTTCCCTGAAGGGAGGCCGGGTCCGGCAGCTCCCGGGAAATGCTGCTGAGAACCTGAGAAGCCAGATAGGGAGCCAGAATATCCGCACTGGAACGATCCAGCATGGCAATGCTCCGGGCATGGAGGCTCAGCACCGCTGTCAGCACAATGGCAAGAATGCTGAGGGCTATCATGACCTCAAGGAGGGTAAAACCCTTCTGATTCTGCTCATTCATGATCCCAGCCCTCGGGAAAAATGAAACCGTCTTTCACCTCCACCCGCAGCATGAGCGGGTGCATGATCAGGGTTCTGCGTCCCCGGACACCGTCTATCCAGAAAAAAACAGGGTCTGCGTATCCCTCGGGATAAAAAGCGATATCACGGGTTTCCGGAAAATCCTTTCCTGCCCTTCGCATGGTCTGCACTGAAAAACTGTCCGGAAAATCAAAGGCTCCCTCACCATCCCCGCCCGCACCCTGCATACTCCGGTTATCCGCAGCCAGCGTTAAAACCATTTCCTCTTTTTTTTCAAAGGCCTGCTGACCTGTATTTTCAAACATGGCAATGAAACGGTCCAGCGCCCTTCTCTGCTGATCCGCCTCCATGGACGTGCGTATCCTCGGAAAGCTGACGGAAAGAATCACAGCCATCAGAGCCATGACCACCACAAGCTCCATCAGTGTAAAGCCTGAACATTTTACAGTTTTTTCCAAATCAGTCCTTTTCCCAGGAAGTAATGTCCGCATTGGCACCTTCACCTCCGGCCACCCCATCGGCACCATAGGAAATAATGTCATATTCTTCATGGATGCCGGGAGAAAGATAAATATAGGCATTGCCCCAGGGGTCCAGGGGAATCCTGCGGCTTTCCAGATACCCCCCCTCTCGCCACCTGTCCGAGGCGGAATCCGGCTTCCGTACCAGTGCTTCCAGGCCTTCTTCCGTTGTGGGATAACGACCGTTATCCAGCCGGTAAAGCCGCAGGGCGGTCTCAAAGGAAGCAATATCCATCTCCGCTTTCACCTGTCTTGCATCATCGGTTCTTCCCAGAAGCTTGGGAGCAATCCACCCGGCAAGAATCCCCAGTATGACAATCACCACCATTACTTCAATCAGGGTAAAACCCTTCTGTGAGATATTGCCCTTCATTTGTCCTCCGTGAAAAAGTCTGTTTTCTGCCCTATGGGGCCAGATTTCCTTTACGCCCATGTGTACGGAAAAAATACCTAAAAGGCAACGCTACCTTGACCCCTTACCTTCCCTTTGTTAAAGAAAAATGACAGAGTACACCGGTTTTGGAATTTTCCGAAACCGGTTTTTTCATTGGCGTACGTCAAGTATCCCCAACAAAAAAAGAGAGGTTCTGCCATGGAACAGACACTGGCCCTGATCAAACCCGATGCCGTTTCCCAGGGCAGCATGGGTGCCATTATCCAGCGCATGGAAAGGGAAAATTTCAGGATATCTGCCATGAAAATGCTTCAGCTCTCCCAGAAGGAAGCAGCGGCCTTTTACCATGTCCACCGGGAAAAGGGCTTTTTTGACAGCCTTGTGGATTTCATGACCTCCGGTCCTCTGGTGGCCCTTGTACTGGAAAGGGAAAACGCCATTGCCCACTGGCGAAGCGTCATGGGTGCCACAGACTACAGAAAGGCAGAAGAAGGAACCATCAGAAAAGAATTTGCCACGGCCCTTGAGCGCAATGCCGTACATGGCTCCGATGCAGAGGAAACGGCAAAGGAAGAGATAGCATTTTTCTTCTGCAAAAGGGAGCGTACCTGATCATGGACAGTGCTTTAAGGGATAAAGTCCGCATTGTTCTCTGCCGCCCGAAATTCCCTGAAAACATTGGGGCAGCAGCCAGAGCCATGAAAAACATGGGTTTTTCACGTCTTGTGGTGGTAACGGAAGAAAAACCTGAGATGGAAAGGGTGTACCGCATGGCCACCCATGCGGCAAGGGATGTGATTGACACCATGGAATTTCATGAAAAGGTCATGGATGCGGTTTCCGATGCGGGGTATGTGGTGGGTACCACGGCAAGGCTTGGAAGAAACCGGAAAAGGAGCCTGCTCAACCCCCTCCAGCTGGCGGAACAGATCAGCATCACAGCACCTGAAAATGAAACCGCCATCCTGTTCGGTCCCGAAGACCGGGGCCTTGAAAATGATGATCTGCGCCTCTGCCACGCCTTTGTACACATTCCCACAGCGGATTTTTCATCCCTCAACCTGGCTCAGGCCGTCATGGTCATCACCCACACCCTCTTTTCCCACGAAGCCCCGGCCCCGCAGGAACCCCAGCCCAAACTCGCCACACGTCAGGAGCTGGAAGACCTGTACCGCCACATGCAGGAGGTGCTCATCCGCATTGACTTCATGCGGCCGGACAACCCGGATTACTGGCTGGACAATTTCCGCCACCTCATTTCCCGCATGCCCCTCAGATCCAGAGAAGTACGCATGCTCCGGGGCATCTGCCGTCAGATTCAGTGGTACGGAGAAGATTCCTGGGAAAAGGGCAGGAAAGAAGGCGGAAAATCCCGTTGAAACTTAAAAATCTTGGTAACTGTTCAGCACGGTTTTCCAAGTACCATACCTGCAAGACAGATGCACAGGCCCCAGGCTATTTGCCCGTGACGCAATCTTATTCGGGAGCTTCTTGACCTGTGCGGAAGCAGCAAAAACTCCCCGCCACAGGCAGGACAAGCTTTTTTTATTACCATAGCAGGCCTTGGTACGCTGCCTTTGTGGCGGCTCAGACAGTTTGCCGCTTCTTTCGCACAGGCCTGCAAAGCTCTGGTCCGAAACGATTGCAATGTCACTTGCAAACAGCCACGGAGCCTTGCAACAGTACGAAGCTGCTGCAACTACAGCTTTGGCAGTTCGGAATAAACTGTGCTGAGTAATTACAAACTTTTCTGATTACCACTGTCTTTCAGCCATACAAACCTTAATCATGGAAATTGTATGACCCGATTTTACGCATGTTAGCTTAGCACCCGTAAAGGGTGCCCCTACACAAAACAGGGTCGTAAAAACCATTCGTAGGGGCAGGCCTTGCGCCTGCCCGTGTTAAAGCCCGCACCATAGGCCTTACAACAACCTGACCAGCAAACTGTGGCTGAGTCAGGGTAGTAATCAGATTAAAATTTGACAAACTCTCCCATTCTGCCTTTCAGGCTTAATCCAAGCCATTCTTTTTCCTTTGGTAACAGTCCCGGATACGGCGGATTTTCCCTGCTGGCAGGGAAGAAAGCATATCCCCAAGCCAGTCCTCCAGACACCTTACCACAGGATCATCCGGCTCCGGCAAGGGAGGCAGCCCCTGTGCCAGCCTCAGTTTTTCAAGGGTGCAGCGAGCCTTTTTTGCATCCGGAGACATAATCATTTCCTCCCTCAAAAAAACAATCCGCCATTCTGGTTTTAACATACCCTACCTGCACGGAGCCTTTCCTGTTCAGGGAAAAAAAGACGCTCTCTCCTCCATGCTCCCTGTCTCCCTGAAATGATACACCATGGCATCTTCCGGAACCATCAGCAACTGCTCCCGGGCCACGGCTTCGATATATTTCCAGTCATTCTGAAGGCGATACACCCGACGCAGCAGATCCGCCCTTTTCGCTTCCAGTACTCTTTTTTCTTCTTCAACTTCCCTGTACTGCTGAAGAAGATTTCTATAGTCAAAATAGCCATCGGACCCCAGCAGGGCATAGACTCCGAAGACGGAAATAAACAGCCAGATACCATAGAATATAAAAAGTTTCACTTCTTCCGCCTCCGGAGCCATTTAAGGGCCACAGCCAGCTCAGGACTTTTCATCAGTAAAGCCAGGCCTCCATAAATCCCTATCCCCAGAACAACACCCGTGAGTACCCGCACTCCCATCCCCATACTGCCATCTGCAAGGCGGGATGCAAGAAAAAGATCCAGCCCGTAAACACATCCGCCCATGATAAGGGCACTGAAAAGGGAAAACAGAGCGCTTTTTAAAACATTCAAGGAAAAAAGGCCCGGTATTTTTCTGGAAAGCATCCAGGCCAGCAGACCGAAGTTCACCATGGAACCAAGGCTTGTGGCAAGGGCAAGGCCCCCATAGGACATGGGATGCATGAGTATCAGGGAAAACACCACGGCTGCCCCTAAGGAAATACTGCCCATGATCACCGGTGTTTTTGTATCTTCCATGGCATAAAAGACGGAAACCACAATGCGTACACAGGCAAAGGCCCAGAGTCCTGCACTGTAATAGACAAGGGCCGTTGCCGTACCTGCCACACTCACCGCATCAAAGGCCCCCCGCTGAAAAAGCAGTGCCACAAGGGGATGGGCCAGGGCCACCAGCCCAGCCATGGCAGGCAGGTTGATGAAAAGCATCCAGCGCAGGGCCTCTCCAAAGGTGTCCCCCAGATCATCCATGCGACCGCTGCTCACCTGCCTGGAGAGGGTGGGCAGAACCGCCGTGGCTGCGGAAATACCAAAAATTGCCAGGGGAAACTGCACCAGGCGGTCCGCATAATAGAGATAGGAAACACTGCCCGCCTCCAGAAAAGAAGCGAGAATGGTGCCGATGACAATGCTCAGCTGGTACACCGCAGCACCAAAAATAGTGGGAAGCATGAGGCGTCCCACCCGCCGGACTCCTGGATGCATCCAGGGCGTCTTTCCCCTGAAGCGGAAGCCCTTTTTCCACAATACGGGAAGCTGCATGAATAGCTGGCAGACACCGCCCCCCAGAACACCGATGGCCAGAGCCGTTACCGCAGGGTCCATGCGGGAGGCAAGCAGCCACACACTTAAAATCATGGAAAGGCTTAATACCACGGGAGAAAGGGCTGGCATGGCAAAATGGCCCAGACTGTTCAGCATGCCCATGGCCAGCGCTACAAGGCAGATAAAAAACACATAGGGGAAAGTAATGCGCGTAAGAAAAACCGTCAGTCCCATTTTTTCCGGGGTATCGGCAAAGCCGGGAGCAATGATCTGGACAATGAAGGGAGCCGTCAGCACCCCCAGCACGGTAATGAAGAGAAGCAGAAGGGCCAGAATTCTGATCGCCGACCTTGCAAAGGCAAAGGCCCCGGCCCGGCCCTCCTTTTCCATGACCGAATTGAAAACCGGCACAAAGGCCATGGACAGGGAGCCTTCGGCCAACAGGCGGCGCATGAGATTGGGAATACGAAAGGCCACAAAAAAGGCATCCGCAGCCGTTGACGCCCCGAAAAATGCGGCAATCACCATGTCCCGGATAAAGCCCAGTATACGGCTGAAAAGGGTTGCCACCCCCACCACGCCCACAGCCCGGGCCACCTGCCGGTTTTCCGATTTTCCCATACGCATCCCTGTTTATTACCCTGTCCCTGAAAGCCCTTGCTTTCCTGAGCGCTTTTGCGCTTGCACCATAGTCAGATTTCAGCCGGATGCAAACCAAAAATTCAGATGCCCCCTTTCCACCATATGAAAATCCCTGAAAACTTTTGCAGAACAGCGCTTTTCAGCCCGGAGAAAAAAAAAGAATTGACACTTTTTCAAATTCAGTTTAGTTTTTGTTTTTTAGATAATGTAAAACCTTGTGGTTTTTGATCACCTAAAATAATCTTAAAAAATGTAAAAAGGAGTATTGCGTTGGCAAACCATAAATCCGCAAAAAAACGGGCCAAACAGAACATCGTCCGCAGAATGAGAAACCGCGGCATAAAAAGTCAGGTAAAAACAGCAATCACCCGCCTCCGTTCCATTGTGGAAAAAGATCCCGAAGCAGCTGGCAAGGCACTTCAGGAAACCACAGCGGTTATTGATAAAGCAGCGAAAAAAGGTGTTCTCCACAGGAATACCGCCAGCCGTAAAGTATCCCGCCTGGCCCAGCTGATAAACAGAGCCTCCGCCTGAAAAAAATCATCCGGCTTCCGTCGGTCATGTATTTAAAAAGGGAATCTTCCCCGGTCTCCGGGTGGAACTTCCCTTTTTTTAATGACCTCCATGGAAAAAACAAAGCCTAAAAATTATCACCCAGACGATTCACAAGCTGCTCTGCCATGCGCAGAGAAAGGATTTCCAAGGCTTCCCTGCGCCTGTTTTCCGTTGCTGCCTTGTCCATACCCACGGCATACACCTCATCCTCCCCCAGCTCCCTCTGCCAGAGAACACGTCCCCGAACGTCTTTCAGCACAAAAAAAGCCCGCATATGAAGGCGTCTTTCGATATCCGTGTCCGCAGCCGTCCGGGAAAGGGCTGTCTGGGAAATGGCGCGCACCTCCCCTTCCAGAAAGGCCTCCGCCTCAAGGGGATCACCCACTGCCATTCCCTGGGGGCTGCGGGTAATCACATAAACGAGATCATCGGTCATGCGGGTAGCAAGACCTGCCTCCCCCACCTGATCTGTCACCTGATAAATAAAAATACGCTGCACATTGCCTGCAAAGGTACCGGAGCCTGAAAAACCATAACCACAGGCTCCAAGGAAAAGACATGAAAACAGGAGCACAGGCAAAGATCTCAAAAAAAACATGCGTTTCATCCACGGCCCCCGACTCTGGATTCTATACGTAACCAATCAAGCGACCTCTACGGAAAGACGCCATAACACTGTATGCCTTGCCAAGATTTTTTAAATCACAACCCTGCCATTTTAGCACTTGATTTTGGTGCAAGGTACCTTGCCTATTTGTAAGTGACCTTGCAATCATTTCGGTTTCCGGCACTCAAGATCCACAGACTTTCCCGTGCAGAACCTGGGTCTTTCAGCCTGAATGCCGGATTGCGTCGTGATCAAATAGCCTGAAACCTGTATTCCTTTTCCGGTACATTATCCCACAACAATATTTACAAGCTTACCCTTCACGACAATGACCTTTTTCACTTCTTTACCTTCCATAAAACGCACAGCACCTTCTGCAGCAAGGGCCGCCGCCTTGATGCTTTCTTCATCGGCGTCCGCAGGCAGGGTCACACGATCCCTGAGCTTGCCGTTCACCTGTACAACCACAAGAATACTGTCCTCCTGAAGGGCATCTTCCCGCCACCGGGGCCAGGCCTTTTCAGGCAAAGCCCCTTCACCGCCAAGGGCCGCCCAGATCTCCTGGGTAAAGTGGGGCACCACAGGGGAAAGCATGAGGCAGATGGACTCAATCAGATGACGGGCCACACCGGCATGCTGAATATCCTCCCCCTTTTCTCCTGCGGCAAAGACGGCATTGACCAGCTCCATAACGGCACTGATGGCCGTGTTGAAGTGGAAACGGTCCACATCTTCTGCCACCTTTTTAATCGTCTGATGGGTTTTTCTGAACACATCCCTGTCCCCTCCGGAAAGGGCAGCAAGTTCACCATTGTAGGCAACGGCCTTCCGGGCCACATCCTGATAGCGCAGGGCCAGCCGCCATACACGATTGAGAAAGCGGAAGGAACCCTCAACACCCGTATCACTCCATTCCAGATCCCTTTCCGGAGGTGCGGCAAAGAGACAGAACAGCCTTGTGGTATCTGCCCCGTAACGATCCAGCAGAAGGGTCGGATCCACCACATTGCGCTTGGACTTGCTCATTTTTTCCACACGGCCAATGCTCACAGGATTGCCGCACTTGGTACATATGGGCGTATCCTTTGAAAAATCAACTTCTTCGGGATAAAGGAAGCCATGCTCCTTGCAGGTGGTGGTTTCCTTGCACACCATCCCCTGGGTCAGCAGATTGGTAAAAGGCTCCTTGAAATCCACCAGACCTTCGGCTTCCAGCACACGGGTAAAATACCGTGAATAAAGAAGATGCATCACCGCATGTTCCACACCGCCAATGTACTGATCCACGGGCATCCAGTAGGCAACGGCCTCCCTGTTAAAAATGGCCCTTTCTTCCTTAGGACTGCAGTACCTCAAAAAATACCAGCTGGACTCCACAAAGGTATCCATGGTGTCCGTATCCCTGCGGGCTTTTTTTCCGCATTTCGGACATGTAACTTCATAAAAGGAAGCCAGACTTCCCAAGGGAGATCCCCCGTTTGCAAGGAGTCCGGCATCCTCGGGAAGGCGTACGGGAAGATCCTCCTCCGGCACGGGCACAATTCCGCAGGTATCACAGTGGATCATGGGGATGGGTGTTCCCCAGTAACGCTGCCTTGAAATCCCCCAGTCCCTCAAACGGAAACGCTCGGCCTTTTCTCCGGCATTTTTCGCCTGCAGCCAGTCCGCAATGGCTGTCTGGGCGGCAACATTATCCATGCCGCTGAACGATTCCGAGTTCACAAGGGTACCGGGCCCGGTCCATGCTTCCTGCATGGTGGCCTCATCCAGCTTTTCCCCTGCAGGCTGCACTACCACAGGCCGGGGAAGACCATAGCGGGCTGCAAAGTCAAAATCCCTCTGATCATGGGCCGGCACTCCCATCACAGCACCAGTGCCGTATTCCATGAGGACAAAATTTCCCGCATAGATGGGCACAGATCCGCCGCTCACAGGGTTGATGGCATAGCTACCCGTAAAAACCCCTTCCTTTTCCGCCGTTTCTATGGCTTTGGCCGTCCGCTCCTGACGGGCCATCTTCCCAAGGAAAGCTTCCACTTCGGGGGCCTGGGTATTGCCAGCGGCAAGCGCTGTAACAAGGGGGTGCTCCGGAGCCAGACAGACAAAGCTTGCACCACAGACGGTATCCGGCCTTGTGGTGAAGACATCAATGCCGTCTTCCCTGCCTTCAATACCAAAGCGGATACGGGCTCCCGTGGATTTACCAATCCAGTTTTTCTGCATGGTGGTGACCTTTTCCGGCCAGCCGGGAAGCCTGTCACAATAATCCAGCAGATCCTGGGCATAATCCGTAATGCGGAAATACCACTGCCAGAGCTTTTTCTGGCGGACTTCCCTGCCACAGCGCCAGCAGGCCCCATCCTCCACCTGTTCATTGGCAAGAACCGTCTGACAGGGATCACAGAAATTGACAAAGGATTCTTTCCTGTAAACCATCCCCTTTTCAAACATGCGGATGAAGAGCCACTGCTCCCAGCGGTAATACTCCGGAGTACAGGTGGCCAGCTCCCGGTCCCAGTCATAACTGAAGCCCAGACGCTTAAGCTGTTTTCTCATGGAATCTATATTTTCATAGGTCCAGGCCGCAGGATGGGTATTATTTTGTATGGCCGCATTTTCCGCAGGCATGCCAAAGGCATCCCAGCCCATGGGATGCAGCACATTAAAGCCCCGCATGCGCTTATAACGGGCCACCACATCCCCTATGGTATAGTTGCGGACATGACCCATGTGGATTTTTCCCGAAGGATAGGGAAACATTTCCAGAAGATAATATTTGGGTTTTTCCCGGTCCTCATGGACCTGAAACACCCCGTCACTGTCCCAGCTTTTCTGCCATTTTTCTTCAATTTCAAGGGGATTATAAGTATCGGACAACATGGACCATCTCCTCTGCCTGACTATGATTGGGCGGCATGGCCGCTTTGAAAGACCGGACGAATGCCCTGACGAAAACCAAGACGGATAACCTTGGCTTTTCATGGAGCTGACAAATCCTGAACAACAGTTTCTGTGAATGCCACAAAGCAATGAAAATGGCAAGAAAGTCCATGAAAAAGCCATTGCTCCCCATACAGGAAGATAAAAAAAGATTGACGCATAAAAAACAATTGCATAAAAGCAGAGAAAAGTGTTCTGATCCAGCCTGTAAATCCATTTTACAAGGATACACCCGCCGCTTTTTCCATTCTCTGACAGGATTGAACCCGATACCTTGAAATGTGCAGAGATTTTAAAGAACATCAGGATAAAGTCAGATTCACACCCTGACCCGCACCTTCTCAGCCATATTTTAAAGCTATAGGGAAATTCCTTAAGGATTCTCAAAGCTCTCAGGCACACTTTTTATACTTTAAAACAACAACCTCAGTAGAAAGGTTTCTGTTTCTCCCGGTATCCTACCTGCGGGACGAATCACCATTAAACTTATGAGCACAAAAATTCTGATCAATGCCGTTGATGCCGAAGAATGCCGCATTGCCACCGTCATCGACAACAGACTCGAAGATTTTGTCCTTGAAACCGCAGCCCGTGAAATCACCCAGGGGAATATCTATAAGGCTACGGTCAGCCACGTGGAACCCAGCCTTCAGGCTGCCTTTATTGATTACGGAGCCGAGCGTAACGGTTTTCTGCAGTTTCAGGAAATCCATACGGATTACTTTCAGGAATGTCCTTCCGGTAAGCATCACATCAAAAATCTCATTAAAAAAGGCCAGGAAATCATTGTTCAGGTCACCAAAGATCCTGTCATGAAAAAAGGGGCCATGCTCACCACCTTCCTTTCCCTTCCCGGACGCCATCTCGTTCTCATGCCCGGCTCCACCAACAAGGGCATCTCCCGGAAAATAGAGGAAGAAGAAGAGAGAAAACGTCTTAAGGATCTTCTGGACAAACTCACCCTGCCCGAAGGCTTTGGTGCCATTATCCGCACCGCCGGGAAAAGCTGCACCAAGGCCATGCTGACCAAAGATCTCAATTACCTGCTGCGTCTGTGGAAAAACATCAATCAAAAAGCCATGGAAGCGGAAACCCCTGCGCCTTTGTACCGGGAACAGAACCTTGCCATGCGCGCCATAAGGGACACCCTCACCCCGGAAGTCAGTGAGGTACTCATTGATAACGCCGACGCCTACAAAGAAATAAAAAAATTCGTTGAACTCATCGCTCCCAAACAGAGCAGCTGCATCAAGCACTACAGGGGCGAAAAACCCATTTTTACCAAATACCAGCTGGAAGAACAGATCAATACCATCTTCGAGTCCAGGGTTCCCCTGAAATCCGGCGGCTCCATCATTATTGATCAGACCGAAGCCCTCGTGTCCATTGACGTGAACTCCGGCAAGGCCACACAAAAGGGCTCCATCGAGGAAACCGCCTTCCAGAGCAACCTTGAAGCCGCAGAAGAAGTGGCCAGACAGCTTCGTATCCGGGATATGGGCGGACTTCTGGTCATTGACTTCATAGACATGCGGGATGCCAAACACCGGGCAGCGGTGGAAAAAAAGCTCAAGGAAGAACTGAAAAAGGACAAGGCCCGTACCAAGGTGGGCAAGATTTCCCAGTTCGGGCTTATGGAAATGAGCCGCCAGCGCCTGCGCCCGGCCATCAGCTTCGGCAGCCTTGTGCCCTGCCCCCACTGCTCCGGCCGCGGCCTCACCTTTTCCACGGACAGTCTGGCCCTGACATTTTTACGCAAACTCAGGCTGGAAACCCTGAAGCCGGACATCAAAACCGTAAGGGCCCTGCTGCCACCGGACGTGGCCCTCTATGTACTGAACAAAAAACGCTCAGAACTACTTGAAATTGAACAGAGAAGATGCTTAAGCATACAAATTGAGGCGGATGCGGGCATGATTCCCGGAAAATCGGAAATTATCTGCCAGCCCTGATAAAGAGCAACTCAGACTGGACTTTTAGACCGGCTCCTGTTTATGATATGAGGATATTTAAAACGCCAAAAAACGCCCCGAACTCTGACATATCCTAAATATGAAGGAAAACCAGATGTTTCGAAACCGATTTCCCGCCATATCCCAGCGCATGCGCCTTTCCCTGCTCATGCTTTTCATGACCCTGACCCTCATTGTGGTCTATGTGGCCACACGCCAGCCTGCGGTGCATGAAGAACCAAAGGCCGACGAAACCATGAGCCTGAGGGAAACCATAGACCCCGGAAAGGTCATGGATTTTTCAGAGCTGGATGAAGACAGCAGGTATGCCATCAGCCAGCGGAAAGAAAGGTATGGCATTCAGGACAGCATGGATATGATGGTCACATCGGAAGAAAGCATCCGTGTTGGCGATGAAACCCTTGATATGCGGGAATATGAGGAAAAGGATGCCATCAGCCGGGGAGAAATCATCTCCCGTCCCCTGGAGGGAGGAGAAGAAAAAAGTCCTGTGCAGGATTATGGCATCCATGTGGTCCGGCCCGGCGACAATATCTGGAAAATCCATTTCCGTCTGCTGCAGGAATCTCTGGCATCAAGGGGCATCACCCTTCCTGCGGAAGCAGACAAACCCGATGCCAGAGGCTACAGTACCGGCGTGGGCAGGGTTCTGAAGTTTTCCGAACGCATGGTCCGGGTATACAATATGAAAGAAAAGCAATTTGCTGAAAACATTCATATTATTCAGCCCTTTGAAAAAATCATCGTCTATAATATGCAGGAAATCAGCGGGCTTCTCAATTCGCTGAACGAGGAAAACGTGAACCGTATCCGCTTTGACGGTGAAAACCTCTGGATCATGGCACCCTGATGCTGCAAGGGCCTTCTTCCGGGTAACTTCACAGCCTTCCCTGTGACAGGGCAGTGCCATGGGTCTGCCTTGCCATATAAGATAAAAGCCCGGAATAATTTGACGCAGCCCCTGATTTCTTTTATATGCTTTTTGCTGATCCGTTTGCTGTAAGGGTGCATACCGTTTCCAAAAGCATCTGAACGGTGCAGAAAACCCACCCATACAGCCAAATATTTTTATATGAAAAACAACGCTTTATGCTAAGGAGGAAGCCTTGATCGGAGTTGCTTACGCCATGGGAGATGCCGGAGCACAGGGTGGAGGAGGCGGCGGTTTTATCCAGCTTGTTCCCCTGATCCTGATGTTTGTCATTTTTTATTTTCTTCTCATCCGGCCCCAGCAGAAAAAAGCCAAAGAGCACCGGGAGCTCATCGGTAATCTAAAAAAAGGGGACCGCATCATCACATCCGGTGGTATTTATGGTACGGTCACCTCTCTGGATGACAATACCCTGACCATTGAAATCGCTGACAAAGTCCGTGTAAAAATGGTCCGTGCCAATGTTGCCGGTCTTTCGGCAAAAAGCGGCGGAGAAAAAGAATAATTTTTCCCTTTCGCCATCCCCATTAAAAACCTGACAGAAATCCAATGGTGGCACCACATGGACAAGTGTTGGTGCCACCCTGATTTTTCCTGCCACTGGAAAGGATTTGGGCCTTGAAATTACGTTCCTGGAGATTCTATGCCGTCTGCGTGGCACTGATCCTGGCCATCGTTTACATATTGCCGACCGTCAAGCCCGGCCTGTGGCCTTATAAAACCATCAATCTCGGGCTGGACCTGCAGGGTGGCATGCACCTTGTACTGGATGTGGAGGTTGAAAAAGCCCTTGAAAGCACCATGGAACGGCGGACCTATGAGCTGCGGGACCAGATGCGCAGGGAGCGGATACGTTTTACCTCCGTACGCAGACTCCCCGATGGCAGCATTGGTGTCCGCCTTGCCGAGGCCTCCGATGCCGATATTTTTACAGCGTTTCACCGGAAAGAATTCCCGGATATGGATGTACGCAGACATACCGTGGATGAAGGTCTGGAGTTCCGCTTCACCATACCCGCCGAAGAAAAAAATCATATAACAAAAATGGCGACGGAGCAGGCCCTTGAAACCATCCGTAACCGCATCGATGAATTCGGTGTGAATGAGCCGGATATCCGGATTCAGGGTGACAGAAGAATCATCATCCAGCTTCCCGGTATCGAAGAACCGGAGCGGGCCAAACAGCTCATTGGCCAGACGGCCCTTCTGGAATTTAAAATTGTCGAAGATTCCCATGACGTGCAGGACGCCCTGAAAGGGTCCATGCCACCGGGAACAGAAATTCTCTATGAAATCCGGAGGGATGCCTCAGGGCAGGAAACGGGCCGTGTACCCTACCTTGTCAACAGAAGGTCCGTTCTTACCGGCTCCTCCCTTACGGATGCACGGGTACAGGTGGATTCCCAGTTCAATGAACCCTATGTTTCCATCAGTTTTGACAGGCAGGGTGCCCGCCAGTTTGAACGCATCACCGGAGAAAACATTCACAGGCGCATGGCCATTGTTCTGGACAACAATATCTATTCCGCACCCGTGATTCAGGATCGCATATCCGGCGGTAACGCCCGGATTACGGGAAGCTTTACCATGGAAGATGCCAGAGATCTTGCCATTGTCCTCAGGGCCGGTGCCCTGCCTGCGCCCGTAAAAATCATTGAGGAACGTACGGTAGGCCCTACTTTAGGTGCTGAATCCATCCGAAAAGGTCTCATATCCATGCTGGTGGGCGGAGGGCTTGTCCTGCTTTTTATGGCAGTCTATTACAAAGGAGCCGGTCTTGTGGCCAACTGCGCCCTGGTACTGAACATCCTTTTTATAGGTGCTGCCCTTGCGGCCTTCGGAGCCACCCTCACTTTGCCGGGCATTGCGGGTATGGTACTGACCCTTGGCATGGCCGTGGATGCCAATGTACTTATTTTTGAACGCATACGGGAAGAACTGCGTCTGGGTAGATCGCCCATGGCTGCCATTCATGCGGGTTTTGACAGGGCGACCCTTACTATTCTGGATGCCAATGTCACCACCCTCATTGCCGCACTGGTTCTTTTCCAGTTCGGTTCAGGACCGGTCAAAGGCTTTGCCGTCACCCTCTGCCTCGGGGTGCTTTCCAGCATGTTCACAGCCCTTGTCATGGTACGTCTGGTATTTGACATAATTTACGGCGGCCAAAACAACAAGGTGACCCAGCTCAGCATCTAGCGTCTGACGGAAAGCCTTAAAAACTCAGAGCCGGAACAAAACCATGGTCCGGCTCCCATGTAAAAAGGTTTTTCGTTCCATCACCCAAGACAGGAGACGGCATTTCCATGCAGATCATCAAACCCGGAACCAATATAGACTTTATTGGCAAACGGAAAGCGGCCCTGATCCTTTCCGCAGCCATGATCCTTTTCAGTATAATTTCCCTCATCATCCACAAAGGCCCTAGATACGGTGTGGACTTTGCCGGTGGTACACAAATTCTGGTTGCTTTTCAGGAATCCGTGGATATGGGGCAGGTGTACACTGCCCTGGATCAGGCAGGGCTTGGCAATGCAACGGTTCAGGAATCCAGAGAAGGAAATAACTTTCTTCTTCAGATCCGGACAATCCAGACCTTTGACGCTGACTCTGGTGTTCTTGGAGAAATTCCCCGCAGACTCCACGAAACAACCGGGCTCTTTGCAGAAATCCTGAGCATTGATATGGTCGGCCCCCAGGTCAGCAAAGACCTGCGGTCCCAGGCCCTGTATGCACTTTTCTACGCCCTGCTTTTCATCACCGTGTACATATCCGGTCGTTTTGAAATGAAGTGGATGCTCAGTGCGGCGGTGGCAGGTGTCTTCGTTTCCATCGTCTATCTTTTTCCCCAGATCACAGAAAATTTCTTCAGGATTTCCCTGCCCATTCCCCTTCTGATCCTGACGGCCCTCATCCTCAGCCTTATCGTATTCTGGAAGCTGGGGCTGGCCTATGCCCTTGGAGCAGGCATTGCCCTTTTGCATGATGTCATCATCACGGTGGGTCTCTTTTCCGTTCTGGACATAGAATTCAACCTGCCCATCATCGCGGCCATCCTCACCATCATGGGCTACTCCCTCAACGATACCATCATTGTATTTGACAGGGTCCGGGAAAACCTTGCTTCCAGAGGTAAAAAAACCTTTGCCGCCATTTTAAACAAAAGCATCAATGAAACCCTGAGCCGTACCCTGATCACCTCGGGAACAACCCTCCTTGTACTGATCGCTCTCTTTGTTCTGGGCGGAGGCATCATCCACGACTTTTCCAGGGCCCTCCTGATAGGCGTGGTTGTGGGTACCTACTCATCCATTTTTATTGCCTGCCCCATCCTCTTGTTTCTGCACAAAAAACAGGGGATCTGATGCGCCATGCATAAACGTCGTCGGGAATTTCCCCGGCGACGCATTTTCAGGAGGTTTTCCATGGGCACCCGGCCAGAGTTCATAGGTTTCAAAACGCTGTGTACACTGATTCTGACTGCAGTATGCCTTAGCGCATGTGCCTCCAGACAGCCGGACGCAACGCAGGCACGCATCAGCACCATGGAACAGCAAATCTCCCGCAATGAAGAGGTCATATCCGATCTTTCCCAGAGACTTTCTGTCATGCAGTTCATGGTGGACAGCCATGAAAGGATGCTGAGAAATCCTGCCAGTCCAGCTGCCGCATCGGCCCCCCCAGCACAGCAGCCGGTGGTGACAAAGCCCCCTGCTGCTTCCTCATCACCGGCTGCTGTGCCCGAAGATATAAAAGACCCCAACCGGCTTTATGAAAAGGCCTTTGCCACCATGCAGAGCCGTGATTATGAAAAAGCAGCCATCCTTTTTGATGAGCTTGCCACCCGTTTTCCGGACCACAGCCTGGCAGATAATGCCCTGTACTGGCTTGCGGAGTGTCACTATGCCCGCAGGGATTACAGAAAAGCCATCACAGCCTTTGAAGAGGTTCCCAAACGCTACCCCCAGGGAGGCAAGGTACCCGATGCCATGCTAAAAAACGCCTACTCCAGAATACAGATCGGAGACAGGGAAAACGCACGGGAAATTCTGCGTCAGCTGATACGGGAATATCCCTTTACGGATGCGGCTTCCAAGGCAGAAGCCCGGCTGAAGAATCTTTTCTGATGCAGGCAGACCTGCACCATATGTCGGAAAAGGATGGAAGGGAGATTCTTCCATGGCTGAAACTGCAGGCCACTCCCGGCATCGGTGCCCTTCGTTTTGCCCGTCTCATTGAAAAATTAAAACACCCGGCAAGGGTACTGAATACGCCCGAAGAAACCCTGTCTGCCATATCGGGCATTTCCTCCCGCATGGCTGCGGCCATCAGAGATACGGCCCGGCTGCCGGATGCCCCCTTTCTCAGGGAAATCCGCATGGCCGGGGATCAGGGGGTTCATCTCATCGGACTGGGCATGGAAGCGTATCCTGAGCTGCTTTCAAAAATTCCCGACCCTCCCCCTGTTCTCTATGTCCGGGGACAGCTTTTGCCAGATGCCGTGGCGGTGGCCATCGTAGGTTCGCGAAATGCGACACGCTACGGCCGGGACCATGCCTTTAGCATTGCTTCAGAGCTGGCAGCATCGGGAATTGTCGTTGTCAGCGGCCTTGCAAGGGGCATTGATGCCGCCGCCCATGAAGGTGCCCTTGCGGCAGGTGGTGTCACCATTGCCGTTCTGGGATCAGGGCTCAGCCGGATCTATCCCGGAGAGCATCGCAGGCTGGCCCAAAGCATAGCCGCCTCAGGTGCCGTTATATCCTCCTTTGCCATGGAAACGCTTCCCGATGCGCCCAATTTCCCTGCACGCAACCGTATCATCTCAGGGCTTTGCCTTGGTACCGCCGTCATGGAGGCTGCGGACCGGAGCGGCTCCCTCATCACCGCCCGAATGGCAGGGGAACAGGGACGGGACGTTTTTGCCCTTCCCGGCAATGTCCGGTCCATGAAAAGCGCCGGAACCCACAGACTCCTCCGTGAAGGTGCCTGTCTTATTGAAAATGCAGCGGATATTATGAATGAACTGGGTATTCAAAAGCCGCATGTTTCCGTCAGGCCCCATGAAAAAAAAGAAAATCTTCTTGCAATGGATGAATCAGGCGTGTTTAAAGTGCTGGAGGCCGATCCCATTCATATCGATGAACTGGCACAGAGAACCGGGATGGCAGCAGGGCCCCTTTCCGCCCTTCTTTTTACCCTTGAGCTCCAGGGAAAAATTCTGCAGTATCCTGGAAAATATTTCGCAAAATCATGAAGGATGCACCGTGAGTAAACCCCTTGTCATTGTCGAGTCCCCCACAAAAGTCAGAACCTTAAAAAAATATATCGGAGATACCTTCAATGTCACGGCCACCTCTGGCCATATCCGGGATCTGCCCCCCAAAGAAATTGGCATTGACATTGAAAACGGCTTTACGCCCCAGTACCAGAACATCAAGGGAAAGCAGAACATCATTAAATCCCTGAAGGCAGCCGCAGAAAATGCCTCTGACATCTATCTGGCCCCTGACCCGGACCGTGAAGGGGAAGCCATTGCCTTTCATACGGCAGATATTCTGAAAAAAAAGGGGAGGCGTTTCCACAGGGTTCTTTTCCATGAGCTGACGAAAAACGGTATTGAGGAGGCCTTAAAAAAACCCAGCGAACTGAATGTCAGCCGTTATGATGCCCAGCAGGCCCGCCGTATTCTGGACCGCCTTGTGGGATACCAGATATCCCCCCTTCTCTGGAAAAAGGTACAGGGCGGGCTTTCCGCAGGCCGCGTGCAGTCCGTTGCCGTCCGCATCATCTGTGACCGTGAACGCCAGATTCAGGCCTTTGAACCCAAGGAATACTGGAGCATCACCGCAGGCCTTGAAAGTCCCGGTAATCCGCCAGCCTTTGAGGCAAAACTCAGCCGCAAAAACAATGAAAAATGCGCCATCCCCGATGCCTCAGCATCGCAGGCCATACTGAAGGATCTGGAAAAGGCCGCCTTTACTGTGGAAAAGGTGGTGAAAAAAACCACAAAGCGCAATCCCCTGCCCCCCTTCACCACGTCCAAACTGCAGCAGGAAGCCATCCGCAAACTGCGCTTTTCCGCCCAGAAAACCATGATAGTGGCCCAGCAGCTTTATGAGGGCCTGGACCTCGGCCCCGGCGAACCCGTGGGCCTTATCACCTACATGCGTACGGACTCCACCCGTATTGCCAATGAAGCGGCCCACGAGGCTCTGGATTATGTCCGGTCCACCCTGGGACCAGACTTTGTCGCAAAGGGCCCCAGAGCCTTTGAAAACCGGAAAAAGGTGCAGGATGCCCATGAGGCCATACGGCCCACCTCCGTTGGCCACACCCCTGAAAGTATCCGCCGCTTTCTGGATAAGGATCAGTTTGCCCTGTATGAGCTGATCTGGAAACGCTTTGTGGCCTCACAGATGAGTGAAGCCCTCATCCATCAGGTCAGTGTCAGCATCGCTGCCGGTATCTATACCTTTTCCGTATCCGGCTCCACCGTGGCCTTTCCCGGCTTTATGCAGCTCTACACGGCTGCCGAGGAAGGAGGAGAAAAGGAAGAAAAAAAACAGAACCTTCCGGACCTCAAAGAAGGGGAAAAGCTTGACTGCAGCTCGCTGGTTCCCAGACAGCACTTCACCCAGCCGCCCCCCCGCTTTTCCGAAGCCTCCCTTGTGAAGGAGCTGGAAGAAAACGGAATCGGCCGCCCCAGTACCTATGCCTCCATCCTTTCCACCATCCGCAACAAGGGCTATGTGGAAATGGTGAACCGCTACTTCAGGCCCAGCGAACTGGGATTCATCGTCAACGATCTGCTGGTGGAAAATTTCCCTGAAATACTGGATGTGGATTTCACGGCCAGACTGGAAAATGACCTTGACCGCATCGAAGGAGCAGAAGTGGCTGCCCTGCAACTGCTGCAGGAATTTTACACCCCCTTCAGCGAAAAGCTGGATGCGGCAAAAAATGGCATGCAAAGCATCAAGGGAGTGGGGATTCCCACGGATATGGAATGTCCCGAATGCAAAAAGGGCAAACTCCATGTCAAGGTAGGAAAAAACGGCCCTTTCATTGCCTGCAGTGCCTACCCGGACTGCCATTTTTCCAGAAACTATGAACGCAATGAAAAGGGGCAGATTCAACTGGTGGAATTTGAGGCGGATATTGCCGAAGGGCAGCTCTGTGACAAATGCCAGCGTCCCATGGTGGTGAAACAGGGCCGTTTCGGAACCTTTCTTGCCTGCAGCGGGTATCCTGAATGCAAAAATACCAGCAGCATCCATGCAGGCCAGCCCCAGGGCGGCGGAGAAGGCACGGGCGTTGCGTGCCCGGAAGAGGGCTGTAGCGGGGAGCTTGTGGAAAGAAAATCCCGCAGAGGCAAAGTCTTCTACGGGTGTAAACGGTATCCCGACTGCACCTTTGCCATCTGGGATAAACCCATCGCTGAGAAATGCCCGGACTGCGGGCATCCCTACCTTGTGGAAAAAACCACCAAGAAACTGGGAACCCATCTGAAATGCCCGGCTGCAGGCTGCAACTTCACCCGCAGTCCGGACGAAAAGGAGTAAGACAAAAGCAAATCTGATTACCACTGTCTTTCAGCCATAGAAATTACTTAACCAGATTTGTAATTATTCAGCACAGTATATGCCAATGCTGTAATTGCAGCAGATTCGTACTGTTGCAAGGCTCCGTGGCTATTTGCAAGTGACATTGCAATCGTTTCGGATTCCGGCACTCAAGCCAAAAACCCAAAGCCTACTATAAAAAGCAATAAGCTTTTTCAGGCTTGAGTGCCGGAGTGCTAATAAGAAGCGGCAAACTGTCTGAGCCGCCACAAAGGCAGCGTGCTTAAAGCCTGCTATGGCAATCAAAAAGCTTATCCTGCCTGTGGCGGGGAGGTTTTGCCGCTTCCGCACAGGGCAAGAAGCTCCCGAATCCGGCACTCAAGATCCCTAAGCACTTTTGCTCCCGTAAAGGGCTTGAGCTTTTCAGCTTGAGTGCCGGATTGCGTCACGGGCAAATAGCCTGGAGCCTGTGCATCTGTCTGGCAGCTATGGTACTTGGAAAACCGTGCTGAATACTTACCCAGATTTTACGATTGTTGGCGGGCACCCTTCACGGGTGCCATGAACAACTTTCACAAAGTATGGCCTGCTCCCCGGATTTCCAGCCCAATGCTGGCCCCTTACTCGCCGTAAAGCCCCATCATGGAAACCTTTTTATAGCCAGCCGGTATTTCAAACATTGCAGCGGGAACGGTTTTTTTCTCAAAGGAAAGAATCAGGTTCGTGGTAATGGCTTCTCCGTCTTCAAACTCAATGGTCCGCACGGGAAAACCCATTTTTTCCGCCTCTTTCCAGTCTTTAAGAAAGCCATCATCGTTCTTCGACATTTTAGCCAGAGCTTCAAAATCCTTTTTTACCACACCAAGGGTGGACAGGGGAACCGTGCAGATTTCCTCAATCTTTTCTCCATGCCGCATCCCCTCATATATGGTACAGGTCCATTTACCCACCCTGTCCTGTCCTTTTTTCACATATTTCAAAGGGGTATCATCTTCCCCATCAAAGCCCATGAATTCACGGTACTGGGCCTTTTCCTCTTCGCTCATATGTTTAAGCTGCTCTTCCATCATGGACCGGGCAGAGGCTTCATATTCCATGGCCTGCTCTTCCATGCGCCGCATTTCAGCCATGGTCATTTCAGCATAAATTTTCTTATCCGGACGTATCATCCACAGGACATCCTTATCCATCCTTCCGATACTGGCAAAGGCCATACCTTCCACCTTATTTTCAGATCGCACCTTGTCCTTTGAAAGATAGATTACGGATGTCTGCTTTTCCCCTGATTCATGATCCTCAAAAACATAGGTCATGGTCAAATCCGAAAAAGCAATGGAGGTAATTCCCATAAATATCAGCATTAAAAACAGTTTTTTCATAGCTTTCTCCTTTGTGTGATATGTATGAACTGAAATAAACGCTGTTTCGCAACAAGGCCGTACACATAAAAAGCAGGATAAATATTCTGCCTGTTCTTACGCCAGTTTGTGAAAAAACTCAAAAGATTTTATGGGGGTTCAGTATGCCTGCAGGGTCAAAGGCCTTTTTAAGGCGGAGCATCAGAGCCTTTTCCTCTGGGCCGATTTCCATATCAAAATAAGCCTGCTTGGAAAGGCCCACACCATGTTCTCCGGAAAGGGTGCCACCCATGGCAAGGGTGAAGCGGAAAAGTTCCCCCACGGCCCAGCGGGCACGGCGCAGGGCCGAAGCATCCTTTTTATCCAGCATGATATTAAAATGGATATTCCCGTCTCCGGCATGACCGAAACTGACCATCATCAGACGGGTTTTTTCTTTCAGCTCCCGGATTTTTTCCACAACATCGGGTATTTTTGACCTTGGCACCACAATGTCTTCATTGATCTTATGGGGACCATAACGGAAAAGCGCCGGCGAAATGGCCTTTCTCGCTGCCCACAGTCGTGCGGCCTCCTCTGCCGTAGCCGCCACCTTCACCTCTCTGGCCCCCATCCTGTGGCAGAGCAGAGCCACATCTTCTGCCATGGCAAGGGCTTCCGCTTTTTTCCCGTCCACTTCTATGATCAGCATGGCCCCGGCATCCACGGGCAGCTCTCCGGGCATGCGGGTTTCGGCACAGGCAATGGCCGCCTGATCCATGTATTCGATGGTTCTGGGAATCAGGCCCTGACGGATGATTTCTGAGACGGTCTCTGCTGCACGGGCCATATGATCAAAAACCACCGTCAGGGTTTTAACGGATTCCGGCAGGGGAAGCAGCTTCAGGGTCATGGCCGTGATCACGGCAAGGGTGCCTTCGGAGCCTACGATCAGGCGGGTGAGATCATAGCCCACGACACCCTTGGCTGTCTGCACGCCGGTACGGATATGCTCGCCTGTGGGCAATACGGCCTCAAGGCCCAGCACATAGTCTCTGGTGACACCATATTTGACGGCTCTGGGGCCTCCGGCGCATTCGGCAAGATTCCCCCCTAAGGTACAGAAAGCCGCACTGGCAGGGTCCGGCGGATAAAAAAGCCCCTTTGCCTCCACGGCCCTGTGAAAGTCTCCGGTAATCACCCCCGGCTCTGCCCTTGCCACCAGATTGTCCATATCTACAGAGAGGATGCGGTTCATGCCGGACATGACCAGCACCACACCGCCATCTACGGGCACAGATCCGCCCGTTGTGCCGGACCCTCCGCCCCTTGGTGTCACGGGAATGCCATGGCGGGTGGCCACAGCCATGAGGGCGGCAATCTGCCCGGCATTTTCTGCCCGCACCACAGCATCGGGCAGCACTTTGCGGGAGCTTGTATCATAACTGTAGAGAAAACGCTCTGCTTCGGAATCAAAATAGGCCTTTTCACCCACAGCCCTCCGAAGACTTTCCCGCACCTGTCGCCCCAGTTTTTTTTCACCCACAAAAGACTCCTTCCCGCTGAATCATAACAAAAAAACGGAACATTACCTTTTATATAAGGTATCATTCCGTTTATCTACCTGATTTGTAATTATTCAGCACAGTTTTCCAAGTACCATAGCTGCAAGACAGACGCACAGGCCCCAGGCTATTTGCCCGTGACGCAATCTTATTCGGGAGCTTCTTGCCCTGTGCGGAAGCGG
>NZ_VLLC01000001.1:318173-358559 GCF_007830435.1 Desulfobotulus alkaliphilus
ACGCTGCCTTTGTGGCGGCTCAGACAGTTTGCCGCTTCTTTCGCACAGGCCTGCAAAGCTCTGATCCGAAACGATTGCAATGTCACTTGCAAATAGCCACGGAGCCTTGCAACACTACGAAGCTGCTGTAATTACAGCATTGACAGTTCAAAATAAACTGTGCTGAACAGTTACCCTGCTTTATAAAAAAAATAAACCCTAGAGATCGCCGGATTCAATTTTTTTCTGCAGCACCTCGCACTGCCTTCCCACGGCTGTTTTTTCCCGTATCCCCTTTTCCACGGCATTGATGGCATGGATGGCCGTGGCATGGTAGCGGTTAAAGCTGCGGCCTATGGCCTGTATGGACTGATCCGTATACTTGCGGCAAAGGTAGATACCCATCTGACGGCTGCGCACAAGATTCTGTTTACGGGATTTGGAAATGATGTCTTCGGGGGAGACCCCGAACTCTTTACATACCAGAAGTTTGATGCCTTCCACGGTTATCTGGCGTTTGCGGCAGACAATATTTTTAACTACACTTTCAGCCAGCTCAAGGTCAATGGGTGTCCCCAGAAGGGAATGTTTTGCCGTCACACCGATGAGACCGGACTCTAACTGGCGCACATTGTCTTCCAGCTCCCCCGCCAGAAACTCCATCACCCGCATGGGCATGTCCACGGAATTCTCACGGCACCTTGATTTTAAAATCCTGAGCCTTGTCTGAAAATCCGGCTTTTCAATGGGAGAAACAAGGCCCGAAGAAAGCCTTGAGCGGAGCTGATCATTGAGCTTGGGAATATCCGCAGGCAGGGCAGCACCTGAAAAGATAATTTTTTTGTCTGCCTCAAAAAGATAATCCAGGGTCATGGCCAGTTCCTGTTGGGTTCTGTCCTTGCCCGTAAGGAAATGGACATCTTCCATGAGAAGAACATCGCACTGGGTTCTGTACTTTTCCTTGAAAATATCCATGCCCCCTGAACGCAGGGCCCCCACCATCTCATTGGTAAAATCCTCGGCCGTCACATAATAGATGCGCTCCCCCGGTGATTTATGCAGAATATGGTGCCCCACCGCCTGGGAAAGATGGCTTTTACCCATACCCGTATGGGATGAAAGAAACAGGGTTTTAAGGGTTCCCCCTTTTTTTGCAGCAAGGGAGAGGGCTGCGGAATAGGCAAAATCGCTGTTCTGGCCCACCACAAAACGATCAAAGGTGTAATCCTTCCTGAGCATCCGGCCACTGAGCAGGCGGGTGGCTACCTGGGGCAGCTCCATCTGTCTTTCCATGGGCGACACAGCAGGTCTTGCAGTCCTTATCCGTGCAGCGGGGGCAGGGGTGGATTTTTTTTCTGAAACGGCAAAACGGATATCAAGGGGTCTGCCCGTCTGCTTTTCTATTTCACTGCGGATAAGGCTGCCGTAGTGTTCCTGTATCCGCTTCTGGGAAAATGCATTGGCACAGGTCAGCTCCACCTGGTTGTCCTGACAGCCACCAAGGCCGATGGGCTCTATCCACATGCGGTAACTGTGTGCCGGCACATGGTTTTTAATACACGATTTGATGGTATCCCAGAGAGTCGCATCCATAAAAAGCTATTCCTGCTTTCCCGTTTTTGAAACTAAAAACAAAATTTTTTGAACAAAGAATTCCTTGTCCGTCTCCTGCATGTTTCAGGGGACAGATGTCATAAAAACAAGAAATCCAAAGGCCTGAATGTAAAATATGAATACAGCAGCCGACAGCCTTAAAAAAAACCTGCATTCCGAAAATTGGGCTGTGGTCCTTGAAAAGTCAGAATGTAAATAGTGCACCTGCCCTTTTCCGTCAAACCCGGCTCAGGAGTACTGCAGGCTTTTTCAGCGGATCAGAACCAAAAATATAAGACTTTTAATTTAAAGACTTTTTCTTGAGAAACAAGCCAATCTCCTCAAAATCACAGTCTTTTCAAAAATCAGCTTCTTTTTATAAGAATTTTAAGAGGATTCCTTCTGTCCCGAAGAAATCAAAAAATTCCTTTTCTCTGATTTTCACGTTTTTACTTCGATTTTCTTTTATTTACCCTTTTATGGACAGACAAATCCTTGTTTATGCGCCCCTTTTTATCAGAAAATCAATAAAAACAAGGGAACCCGCACCTGAAAAAAGTGACGGGCTGCACCCGTATAAAAAGATATAAAACACTGTCTATAAAAAGAATAAAACATTAAAAACAAAAGAAAAAAATAAACAACAAGCACTAAAATCCAAAATAAGCTTCCCGGCCGCCGGGGGGATACGGCCCTTAGGGCAGCCTAAAACTTTTTAATGATCTTTCGTTTTTCCATGTCTGATTATTTCCCGTTTTCAGGATTCATGCCAGAAAATCGATTTTTATCATGGCTGTCAGACCCTTAAAGGAAAACCTGCCTGCAGAGGGGAAGGTATAGCCACAGGCTCATTCTTCAGACAATATCTCCGCACCGATCAAGGGAAGCAGGCGAATTAAAACCTCTTTCATGGGGCCATCTGTGCCATCACCCACCCATCTCCTTTTCTGATACTTCTGCCAGTTCATCCGCATGTGCTGTGTGGACATCCAGTCCCTTCCAAAAGTCCTTCCCGCTGAATGGAAAAGGTTTTTGGGACCCTTTGACAGGCTCAAGAATCATTCTGCCCCATCTTCTTTCATGTCCATTTCTGATCCCTTCCTGAGATCCGGTTGACGGCCCCGTCATCCGGGTTGTCAATGACAGAAAATTCCTTTATCCTTAAGGAAAATCTACGCCTGAAAATCCCACTGGAAGCTCCCCTTGTTAAGAAATTTTTTCCCGGAGAAAGGAAAATCCCATGCTTGAAGCCATTGCCATCAAACTGGTTTCCGTATTTGCAGGTTTTCTCTTTGAACAGGCCCTGATGGCAGGGGACCGCATTCAGATTGAAGGAGCCCCTGCCTGGTATTATGAGGAAAAAAATCCCGGCTACCTTTATGCCTTTGCCTACAGGGATGGCGGCCTTGAAATGCTGGAGCCCCTGCAAGGGGATCTTTCCCTAAAGATGGAAGAACGGATTCAGGAAATTGTGGACAATGTGGTTTATAAAAACTTCAGACACTTAAGTGATCCTGCGGAAAAGGAGCTGGTTCATCAGTTCCGCCATGACAGGGATCTGCACCTTTTTGTCAAAGGCCACATCCGCATAGACCGTATCACCCAGGAAGACGAAAGGGACGCCGGATTCCTGCGGCAGGTCCGACGGGCAAGGGTGTTCGGGGCGGCCATTCTCCCCAAAAAAGCCCTGCTGGAATATCAGACAGAAAGAATCAACCGCCTGCAGCAGAGTATTTCTAAGGAAAGGGCCAGAAAGGGCTTTGAGGCCCTGGACAGGGCCTTTGAAGAGGATGAAATGGATGAGGTGGTAAGGGAGCTTGAGGCCCTTTCTCCTTAAGAATATAAAGATATCTGCTCATCCGGACTTTGATTTTTTTGTAATTGTTCAGCACAATTTTATAAGTACCATACCTGTCAGGCAGATGCACAGGCACCCAAGCTGTTTGCCCGTGACGCAAAACGATTGCAACGTCACTTGCAAACAGTCAGGGTGTCTTGCAATGGTAAGAAGCTGCTAAAATTACATAGTGGAATTTCTGAATAAATTGTGCTGAACAATTACTGTTTTTTTATCCTTTTACCAGCGGCATGAACAAGGGAACGGATCAAACGCTGCTGTGGGCGGTTCAAAACAAGCCATTCCGGATGCCACTGAACCCCCAGCAAAAAATCATGTTCCACGGACTCGATGGCCTGCACAAGGCCGTATCTGTCCATGGCGGTCACTCTGATACCCTTGCCTGTGTTCTTCACAGCCTGATGGTGGAGGCTGTTCACCCGGCACCAGTCAACCTTCAGCAGACGATGCAGCCTTGTATGCGGTCTGATATCCACATGTTTCCGGGGTAATACCGTTCTTTGATTTTTTACTGCCTTATTTTCCGTATAGATATCCTGATAAAGGGTGCCGCCAAAAAAAATATTAATCAACTGAGCCCCCCTGCAGATTCCCAGAACAGGGCAAGCCTCTGGAATAAAAGATGCCAGCAGCTTCATCTCCAGCTTATCCCTTAGGGGATCAATACGGACATCAGGCAGCACTTCACCACCGTAAAGACAGGCTTCTATATCATCACCGCCGCCGATAATCAGACCATCCAGGTGATCAGGGAAAGGACGTTCCGGAGACAGTCGCAGGGGAATTCCCCCATGCCGCCATACCGCAAACCAGTCAAACAACCAGGCTGTATGGCTTTTATAATCAGAAGTTGTAATACCGATCAGGGGCTTTTTCATGCAAACACCCACTCCTTTTCTTCATTTTCTGCCCCACAAAAAATCATCTCCGCCCCCATGAAAAAAAACCGTCTTTTTTTAAAGCTCCTTCATCCACATCCTCAGATTTTCCAGCCAGTGATCGACAACAGAAGCCCTACCCTGATCCAGATACTCCTTTGCCGTTCTGCCCAGACGCTCTTTGTCCGAGGCCAGTTTTTCCACAAGCAGCCAGCGGTTCCATTCCTTGACAATGGCGGCATCCGCATTGATAAAACTGGCATTGGGAAGGCGGTAATGGAAGGTCGGCCTGGGCCGGATCAACGCATCGGAAAAAATTTCATGCGGAAACCCTGGCCTTAAAAAAGCAAACAGAGGAAATAAATCAAGCTCACGGTTCCTTGTGGGATTATACTCTAAATAGTCCATTATAAGTGCATCAAGATCCGGACAATACCCCGCATCTAAAATCTTAAATGCGTAGTCTTGGGGAAAGGATTGGGTATGGGGCAGAATTTCACGGGTTATATCTATCCCTATATCTTTCCGAAGCCATTTTGAAAGCAGAATATAGGCCCGTAAATGGGAAAGTATTGTGTGAACTGAAAAATCAGAAAGTTCCGGATTCAGATGGAGACCAAAGGCATAAAAAATACTCCCTTCCGTTCCTTTGGCTCCGGCTCTCTGAAGGGCCGCCATCAGGGAATCCAGAAGATTCAGCTGATCCCAGGGCAGGGGCGGGCAGACAATCTCCATGGGAACAACAGCCATTGCCATATCCCCAATGAACTCCCTGGCCTTTTTTTCAAGTTCCCAGTGGAAATATTGCAAACTCTTTTTTTCTTGTATTTTATTTTCAGGATGCAGATTTTGATCTTTGGGATGGGCATACTGGGTATCAAGTTCTATACCAAAGGTTCCCCACTGCGTATTTTGTATTTCAAATCTGTGGGGACCAAAGGCAACCTTCTCCCCGTAAAAAAGGGCTTGTACGATATCCGCAGCCTCCGGAGCGGGGAGACCTGAAAATTCTATCTCAACCCCCACGGAACGCAGATTTCCTTCACTGTTAAAGGCTTCTGGCGGCGGGAGTGGTTCCATGCTGTATCCTCCTGCATGATTCTGTTTTTGATGGCAAAAGCCTTTTTCAGCGGATACAGATTCTGTCCCTGCCTTCTTCCTTGGCCCTGTAAAGGGCCTGATCCGCAGCCTGCAGCACCTCTTCCGGTGAACTGCCCAGAGAAGAGCAGGCAATGCCGATGCTGCAGGTTACGTTAAAAACCTCTTCCTTTGCATGGAACTCAATGGTTTTTAAATTTTTCCGAATTTCTTCCATGAGTATTTCGGCCTTTTCCGGGGTGCATCCGGGAAGAACGGCCATGAACTCTTCGCCGCCGTAACGGCCAATACTGTCACTGCGCCTCAGCCGCCGTGTAAGCAGATGGGCAAGGGCCTTGATGACCCGGTCTCCGGTAGCGTGTCCCCAGGTATCGTTTACCCTTTTAAAATGATCCAGATCCAGCATGACCACGCAGAGGGTGGAGCCGTCCCGGTTGCTGCGGCTCATTTCCACTTCCAGGGCCTCCTTGATGCGGATATGCTTTAAAAGACCTGTGAGACTGTCCTTTGCCATGAGTTCCGCAAGGCGGCGGGCACGGGACACATGGGCCGAGACCGATGCCACAAGGTAGGCATCATCCACGGGCTTGGTGAGAAAATCATCACCGCCGCTGTTTAAGGCCCGGATCTGTTCCTCCATCTTGCTTTCTGCGGAAAGATAAAGAATGGGAATCCCCACCCACTCCTCTTCCATGCGGATGATTCCGGCAAGCTCGGTCCCGGAACAGCCTTCCATGTGCACATCCATGAGAATCAGCTCCGGCCTGAAGGTGGAAAGCATATCCAGCACCCTTGCCGCATCCTCTTCCCTTTGAACCTCCATGCCTGCCGCCTGAAGCACAAGGCAGAAATGTTCCGCCACCATGGGTTCATCATCCACAATCAGCACACGGTAGGGTGCCATTTCCCTTCTACCGATGAGCTGTTCCAGCCGGTCCACCACCTTGGGTACATCCAGAGGCCGGATGAAAAACCCCTGTCCTCCGGCTCTGGCCACGGCAAGGCGGGTGGAAAAATCCAGACTATCCGAAAGTACCATAAGGGGCGGTGGTTGTGGAAAAACCTCCCTGATTTCTTCTGCCAGTGCAGTGACCGAAAAAAAATTTTCACTGGCGGAAAGGGAAAGGAGAATGGCGTGGGGTGGCCTCTGGGGAAAAAGGGCTGCCGCTGAAGAAAGTTTTGCACAATGCTTCGGGATATATCCGAAATAACGCAGGGCGAGCACAAGCTCCCGCCCCCTTTTGTCGTCCGGATCAATGATGAGAAGCCCCGGTTCTTCCACATCCCCAGCACCGGCCTTCCCCGAAGACCTTTCAGGCAGGGGGGAAGTCAGAGGGGCCTCGGGGTCCGGCAAAGATTCCGGCACATGCAGCGCCCCGATGGCCGTCCGCAGTTCGGAAACGGGCACTTCCTGTCCCAAAGCCGCACGTTCCCGGATGCCCTTCATCTGAATTTCAAGGGTTCTGGCCTTCTTTCCCAGCTCCGGCATACCAAAAATACCGGCTCCACCTGCAATTTTATGCAGCTCATGGCCGAGGGTTTCCAGAGCTGGCAGAGGGTCCAGACTTTTTTCAAGATTTTCAAGGAGGCCCGTCATCTTATCCATCTGCTGCCCGAGCTTTTCCCGATACCCCTCCCGCAGAAGTTCCATCTGGCTTTCAAAAAGCCTTTGATCTTCATTTTCTGTCATGGCAGAGTCTCCCAGATTCCTTTCAACTGATCCGCAAGGGTCATGGGGTCAAAGGGCTTGGCAATAACACTGACAGCCCCCAGCTCTTTATACCGGCTCACCTCATGGGTCTGGACCTTGGCCGTCATGAAAATGGCAGGAACATCCTTTAAACTCTCCTGCTCCCGCAAGAGCTTAAGTGTCGCAGGTCCGTCCAGACCGGGCATCATCACATCCAGAAGAATCAGCTGGGGGGCAAAGGCCGCCATTTTTTCAACGGCCTCCTGACCCGAGGAAAAAACAGCCACGGAAAAACCGCCCACCAGCTCAAGGGCCATTTTAGCCACTTCCTGAATATCCGTTTCATCTTCCACATAGGCAATGCGTTGCAGTGTACTCACAGATCCTCCCCTGATTCCTTTGCCACCGGCAGATAAAAATAAAAGGTGGCTCCCTTTCCCTCTTCGGAGAAAAAACCAATTTCGCCCCCCATATGTGCCATGATTTCACGACTGATGGCAAGGCCAAGGCCCGTCCCCCCCTTCTGCCTCTGGTCCGTTCCATCGGCCTGGGAGAATTTTTCAAAAATCTTATCCTTAAAATCTTCGGGGATACCCGGCCCCTGATCTTCTACAGAAACACGCACCCTTTCCCCTAGCAAAGCGATGCCCACCTTTACAAAAGCCCCTTGCGGAGAAAATTTGGCCGCATTGGAAAGGAGATTGGCCAGCACCTGCTGGCAGCGAAGGGCGTCTGTCCGCACAAAAAGGCCTTCTTCCACAAGGGATTCCAGAACAAAGTCTACCCCGTAATTGTCTGCATAGGCCTGATTTTCCTCCATGGATTTCATCACAAGGGGAAGAAGGGGCTGCACCTTCATATCAAAATGCATTTCTCCGGCAATGAGCTTTTCCATGTCCAGAAGATCATTGATGATAATTGTTAAACGATCCGTATTTCTGTAAGCAATTTTTAAAAGGTGCTGCATTTTTTCAGGCACAGGTCCCAGTGCGCCCCCTGTGACAAGGCCAAGACCGCCCCGTATGGAAGTCAGGGGGGTGCGCAGCTCATGGCTGACCGTGGATACAAAGGCATCCTTCATGTTTTCCACACGTTTTCTTTCGGTGATATCCCGCACAATGCCAATAAAAAGGGGATGACTTTCCCTTTCCAGCCGGGATACGGCAAGCTCCAGGGGAAAAACCTCCCCGTTTTTCCGCCTTCCGGAAACCTCCCGGCCAATGCCGATAACCCTTGGAATTCCCGTATCCCTGTAACGGGCAAGGTAGCCGTCATGTTCACTGTGGTAGGGTTCAGGCATGAGCATACGGATATTTTTTCCCAGCACCTCAAAGCTTTCATAGCCAAAAATCCTGCTGGCCGCATGATTGAAAGAATCCACGGTACCCAAGGGATCTATGGTAATAATACCGTCCATGACATTATCTAAAATGGCCTGCAGGTGGCGTGCATTCTGCTTCTGGATGCTTGCCGCCTCTTTTCTTTCCCGGGCTTCACGGCCAAGATCCTTCATATAACGGCGAAGGGAGGTATCCATATGGAGAAAGGTCACCATGAGTTCCCGGATTTCTTTGGGTGTTCTGCGAAAGGATATGGCTTTGGGCTCCAGACCCACGGCAAGGCGCTGGGCTGCCGTATGGAGCTGAAGAATGGGGCTGGCCACCCGTTCTATGATGATAAGGGCCGAGACAAAGGCAGAAAAAAGAATTAAACAGAGGAAAAGAAGGGTCTTTTGTCTGGATTCACGGATCTCTCCCATGAAATCCTTTTCCGGAATCACCACAAAGATCAGCCAGTCGATCCCCGAAGCATCCTGAAGGGGGGTGAGGGAAACCAGATATGTTTCACTGCCCACCCGCACTTCAGCTTTTTGAAAATCGTAGCTGACATGCCCCTCTTTATTTTTTGACAGAAAAGCCTCTGCCACACTGCGGGTGATGGCACAGGAACTCTTAAAGGCGGAAGCCCTTGCAACGGCCCCGCCTCCATCCAGTATACAGTCCTTTTCATGGTGGGAGCTTGCCACCATATATCCTGTTTTTTCCATGATAAAGGCATGGCCGTTTTCGGCAATTTTCATATTTTTTAAAAATTCATGGATATGAAAAAGAAATATATCCACCGCCATCACCCCCAGCAGCTCTCCCCTCTCATCCCATACGGGCCTGCTGGCGGAAATGGCCATTTTATCCGTATTAAAAAGAAAATAGATGTCACTCCATACGGGCCTTTCCTTTTCCAGCGCCCTGATGTACCAGGGCCGCACCCGGCTGTCGAATCCGGGAAGGTGCAAAAGCTTCTTCCCCCGTTGATCCCCTTCTGTGACGGCAACCTTAGAAAAATATCCTGCCTTAAAATTATCGGTGGATATAAAATAGAGGTCATCACTTGCATGTTCCCTGCCAGCGTTGGCAAGACCACCTCTGGTATTGCCAAAATAAATGCTGCTGACCTCGGGATTTTCCCGGATCTGCCCCAGAAAATGAGTCTCCAGTGTTTGCTGATCCTCCGGGTTCAGAATCCCCTTTGCCATGAAACGGGCATTGGCTTCATTAATTCTTTGGGGATGATCCAGCAGATGTTCCAGATGGTCTGCAATTCTTAAAGATATTTCTGTCTGGAGGCTGTTGACGGCGACCTGAATACTTTTGGATGCCGTAAAATGATACAGGGGCCAGGATCCGGCCACGGCAAGGAAGGTCAGAAAAAGAATGGGTGCCATAAAGGTTGCCCTAAGGGAAAGCCCCTCACTTTTCATGGTTCGCCTCCCCCGAAGCCAGAATATTTTTCAGGGTTTCAAGGATCATATCATTGGCAACCTTTCCCTTGGTAAGGGCCCCATGCACCCGGGACATATCCCCATGGCTCAGCTCCGAGGAAGAAAGCACCAAAACCGGCGGAGGAGGCATCAGGCCGTGTATAACAGGCAAAAGCTCCCAGCCGGAGCCATCGGGAAGACCGATATCCAGAATCACAAGGTCATAGCGGCACGCATCCAGTTTTAAGAAAGCCTCCCCAAGACTTCCTGCACGGTCAAAACGGGCGAAATCCCCACCAATGGCAGCAAGAATTTCCCCTACATCCTCATCATCTTCCACATGGAGTATGGCGGGTTTTATATTCCCGGATTTTTTAAGCATGCGTTTGACGGCTTCCAGCAGGCGGGAAGAGGCCACAGGTTTTTCCAGCCAGTCAATGGCATTGAAGGCCCCCCGGACGGCAAGGCGTCCTTCCTCAACGGAAGCGGAAACCACAATGATGGGCAGATCCTTTGTTTCCGGACGGGAGCGGAGATTTTTTATGAGATCCACCCCGTTGCCATCGGGCAGAATCAGGTCAAGGCAAATGGCCCCATAGTTTTTACTTTCTATTTTATTTAAAGCCCCGGCAAGGTCTTCTGCCACATCCACTCCGTAGCCGCCGTGGATCAGCAGGGCTTGCAACATAAGTGCCGTATCCGGATCATCTTCCACCAAAAGAATCTGCGGCGCTAAAGGGCAGGCTCCCGCTGCAAACCCTTCTGAATCAGGAAAAAAGGCTTTAAGGGATGAGGGATGGGGAAAATCTGCCAGTACACAATCCATGGGAATATCTTTGCCATGGCCAAGGGGCAGATCAAAATAAAAAAAGCTTCCTTTGCCCTCTTCAGAGACAAAATCAATGCAGCCCCCCATTTTTTCCACAAGGGCTCTGGTGATGGCAAGGCCTAGGCCCGTGCCATCCTTGCTGCGCTTATCCGTTGCATCGGACTGGGTAAATTTTTCAAAGATGCGGGTTCTGAAATCCTCCGGTATCCCCGGTCCCTGATCCTGCACGCCGATGCGTACCCGTGCATCATCAAGACAATGCATACGAACATAAACCCTGCCCTCTTCCGGAGAAAACTTGGCCGCATTGGATAAAAGGTTGGTCAGCACCTGCATGAAACGCTGGGCATCCACATTGGCCTTCAGCGAAGGCAGGGGCTCCTCCAGGACATAAACCACCTTATATTTTTCCCCATAGACCTGATTTTCCTGCACGGCCCGCTTCACCAGCGGCGCGATGTCCTGAATCTGAAAATCAAAACGCATTTTATCGGTGCTGAGCTTTTCCATATCTAAAAGATCATTGATCAGCATGGAAAGCCTGCGGCAGTTGTTGCTGGCGATGGTAAGCATTCCTCTGGCCTTTTCCGGCACCTCCCCAAGGGCACCGCCGGTGATCAGCCCCAGAGCACCGCTAATGGCCGTAAGGGGGGTTCGCAGCTCGTGGCTCACCGTGGAAACAAACTCATTTTTTATCCTTATGGTCTGCTTCAGCTCCGTAATATCCCTGACATTGGCCATGATGCAGGTATCCGGCCCCTTATGCACCAGCGTTGCGCTGACCATGGTATGAATGCTGTGGCCTTCGGCATGGATGAGGGTGTACTCCCTTGACCTGCGGTCCGGTTTTTCCGTAATACCGGAAAAGGCTGCTTTCAGCGCCTCCCCGTCCGTATCCAGAAGCGCCAGAAGGGACTGGCCTTCAAGATCCTGAAGACCGAAGCCCAGTATTTCCGAAAGCCTCGGATTGGCCTCCATGATGGTGAGATTATCCCTGTCCAGAAGCACAATGCCATCGGAAGACTGGAGAAACTGATTTTTCAGAAAATCCCTTTCTTCCCGGAGAACCTTTTCCTGATCTTCCCGCATTTCATGGAGGCGGTTGAAGGCACGGCAGATTTTTTCGATTTCATTGACGGAAAGAGATTCTAAACGCTGGGCAGGGATTTTTCCCGTGGCCATGGCGTTGATGGTTTCGGCCAGCTCCTGAAAAGAAAAAAGCTCCCGCCGCAAAAGAAAAACAATGACAAGGGAAGTGGCTGCCATAAGGCAGACAATGAACAATGAAATTTTAATGATTAAAGGTACTCCCGCCCCCCTTACCATGGCAGCGGGCAGCACATGGATCACCTCCCAGCCCATTTTTTCAAGGACAGCGGAGCTGTATATCACCTCTTTTCCCTGAAGATCCCTTGCCCTCCCCGAAGAACTGCCGGAAAGCACCGCATCCAGCACCGTAGGAAAATCCTTTTCGGACACAGGCTGCATGGCAAGGCTGAAGTCCGAAGCCGTCACCACCATGCCCAACAAAGGGTCAATGACAAAAACATGCCCCTGATGCCCAAGGGTTTCCTCACTGATTTCCTTAAATAGATTGTCCTCTGCCAGAAGGGTATTGCCGAAAAGAAAGCCGATGACACGGCCTGCGTTGGAAAGTACGGGAACGGTGATGGTACTTAAGGGAACCCCTGTGGCCCTGCCCATATAGGGCCTTGTGAAAACAACCTCCTTAGTTTTACTTGCCGTAATCACATGGGGCCTGTCCGGGTAGGCCGTGCCAATGCGGCCCGGCACAAAAATGGTTTCTGCTATGGCTACGGCCCCTTCATCGGCCACCAGAATACCGCCGCTGAAATATTCCAGCAGCCGGACCCTTGTGGAAAGAAGCTTTTCAATTTTTTCAACTTCCAAAAGCTTTTCCCCGTCATGGATGAAGCGGGCAAAGCCCTGAAGGGTCTGGCTCCTGGCCTCCAGCTCATTTTCCATCCTTTTCACCAGCATATCCACCAGCTCCTGCTGATGCCCCACCACGGTGCCTTCGGCTTCCACAAAAAGCAGCCTTGAAATGAGAAGGGTAAGAAGAAGAATGCTTATAAAAAGACAGCCCGTTGTAATCAGTACAATCCGCCGGGTTAGCCCTCTGGTGAAATGCTGCCTGAGTATGGAAAACATCATGCCCCTGCCCCGTAAAATGTAAGGTTGCACCATTATATACAGATAAAAAAGATATCATAAATCAGGATGCGGCGGAATGAAAGAATCTTTGCAACTGTTCAGCACAGTTTTCCAAGTACCTTGCATGCAAGACAGAGGCACAGGCCCCAGGCTATTTGCCTGTGACGCAATCTTATTCGGGAGCTTCTTGCCCTGTGCGGAAGCGGCAAAAACTCCCCGCCACAGGCAGGATAAGCTTTTTAATTACCATAACAGGCCTAAGCACGCTGCCTTTGTGGCGGCTCAGACAGTTTGCCGCTTCTTTCGCACAGGCCTGCAAAGCTCTGATCCGAAACGATTGCAATGTCACTTGCAAATAGCCACGGAGCCTTGCAGCAGTACGAAGCTGCTGCATTTACAGCATTGTGAGTTTGGAATAAACTGTGCTGAATAATTACGTTTTTAAGTAGAAGCGGCTTCCAGCCGCTTTAAATTATCTGATTACTACCCTGACTCAGCCATAGCCTGCTGGTCAGATTGTTGTCAGGCCCATGGTGAGAGCTTTCACACGGGCAGGCGCAAGACCTGCCCCTACGAATGATTTTTACAACCCCTGTTTTGTGTAGGGGCATCCTTTAGGGGTGCCCGACAGACAGGAAAAAAAGACTGCCTTGCCTTCAAAGAGCAAAGCATGGCAATATGGCGGGGGTTTTTTGGTGCCAGCCCCAGCCCACCCCAATCATTCAAATAAAAAAGCCCGGAAACCATGACATCCTTTATGCCCATTGCCATCATCGCCCAGACGGCCACCTTTCCCGACGCAGCCGATATTGCCACCTTCAGCCGTCATCTTATGGAAGGTCATGTGGCCATCGGAAAAATTCCCGAAGAACGCTGGCCGGATCAGGCCCGCTTTCTTTCGGAAAGCCACCTTGCCGACCAAACCATCAGTACCATGGCAGCGCTGGCTCCCCTTCCGGACACCCTGCCCCCCTTTGCTGCAAGCAGCATCGGGAAGGAATGTTTTTTCGATCCCCTGTCCATACTCCTTGCCCACAACACCGCAAGGCTTCTGCAGGACTGCGGAGTGACAGAAGAGCTAAAAAGACGCACGGGGCTGATTACGGGCCTTCTCGGACTTCCCACGGACAGCATCACACGGCTTGCCCGCACATCCTTTGGAAAAAAATCATCCTTCAGGGATAAAGGGACAAGGGCGGGCTTCGGGGTTACGGGCAGCCCTGCCCTTCTTACGGCCCGTGCCGCAAATCTTGGCGGGCCGGTATTTACTGTGGATGCGGCCTGCGCCTCCTCCCTTGTGGCCCTCCGCCTGGCCTGCGACACTTTACGGGAAAAACGTGCGGACCTCATGCTGGCAGGGGGCATTTCCAGAGCCGAAATCTCCTTTCTCCAGATCGGTTTCACCCAGCTCAAAGCCCTTTCCCCTTCGGGCTGCTGCCGACCCTTTGATGAAAGGGCCGATGGCCTTGTGGTGGGAGAAGGCTGCGGACTCTTTGCCTTAAAACGACTGGAAGATGCCCTCAGGCATCAGGACCCCATCATAGGCGTCATCCGGGGTATTGGCCTGTCCAACGACATCGGCGGCAATGTGCTGGCCCCCAAATCCGAGGGACAGATCCGGGCCATGGCACAGGCCCTGTCCATGGCGGGCATGGGGCCTCAGGATCTGGATGCCGTGGAATGCCACGGCACCGGCACACCCACGGGAGATCCCGTGGAAATCATCAGTCTTACAGAGATTTTCGGAAAAAACGGTGCCCAAAAACCCGTTCTGGCTTCGGTCAAATCCATGACCGGCCATCTGCTGACGGCCGCCGGAGCCGCAGGGCTCAGCCGCATGCTCATCTCCCTTGACCGGGATACCCTCCCCCTTACCCCGACCTTTGAAAAAGCGCCCCATGGAGGCCCCCTGGAAAAAAGCCCTTTCCGCATCCTCCGATCGCCTGAACCCTGGGAGAAAAAAGGAACAACACCCAGGGCGTTCGGAGTCAATGCCTTTGGATTCGGAGGCATCAACGCCCACATGATCGTGGAAGAAATGCCACCGGCACCGGAGCCCCGGCCCCTTATCCCCTCTTCTGGCAGGCCCCCATCCCTTGTCATCGTGGGTGCGGCACGCTACGACAAAAAAGAGGCTCCCATTGCCCCCGGCCTCTTCCCCATCCCGCCGAAAGAAAGCGAAGCCATGCTGGCCGATCACAGGGCCCTGCTCCTCTGCGTAAAAAAAGCCCTGCGGGATCTGGACTGGGACAAAAGCACACGGGCCGCCACGGGCCTTGGGGTGCTGGTTGATTTTGATCCTGCCGCAACGGACTTCAGCCTTCGCTGGGCCTTTCCCGAAAAGCACGAAGCCCTTGCCCTCCCCCCTTTGGATGCGGACCATGTCACAGGTTCCCTCACCAGCATGGCGGCCAGTCGGGTGGCCAAGGTTTTCGGTCTGGGCGGCCCCTGCATCACCCTCTCCGGTGATGGAAAAACCACCCTTGAAACCCTGCACATGGCAGAGCGCTGTCTTGAACAGGGAGAATGCAAGGCCTTTATCCTTGCCGCCTCGGATATGCGCAGCCATTACCTGTCTCCCCTTTGCCGGGACCTTGAAGGCATGGCAGATGCGCCCTTCTCCGGTGCCATCTGCCTCATTCTCCGAAGGGAAGAAGATGCCATCCGCCGGGGTGACACCATCCTTGGCCGCATCTCTTCCGAAGATTGGGAAAAAGATATGGAAAAGGCTGCGGGAAAAAAGCTTTGGGAAACATCCGGCCATGCCCTGCTCCGCATGGCAGAAAAAAGCCTTCCTTCACCCATCACCCGGCAGGAAACAAGGCAGGCATCCCCCCCTGATCCGAAATTTTCCGCAGCAGCCCGCCCCTCTCCTCCCGTACAGGTTTATCCTTTGTGCGCCAATTCAAAAGAAGAACTGATCCGGGCCTGCCGCCTTCTCCGTGAAGAAATAAAAAACCTTAGCCTTCTGCCCGAAGCCTGCACCCTTAGGGCCTGCCAAGCCTCGGAAGGAGAGTTCCGGGCAGCCATTCTGGCGGCGGATATAAAACGGATTGGCTCCTGGTGTGCCATCCTTGAAGAGGCCATCGCCGCAGGCCGGACCCTCCTGCCTGCGGGCCGGGAAGGGGCCGCCTTCCTTGCGCCCTCCCTAAAAGAAGGCATCCGGGGAGAAACGGCCTTTGTCTATCCGGGCTCGGGCAATCATTTCCATGGCATGGGAGAAAGCCTTGCAAGGTTCTGGCCCCACATCATAAAGGCCGATGAAGAAAGCTTTTTTGATAAAAAAGCCATTCCTCCCCTCTCCCCGGATGATGGCCATGACCCGACCCCTGCCATTTTCGCACAGGTACGCTATGGTCGCATCATGACCCGCATTGCCGAAGAAGAAGGCTTTGCTGCCGAGGCAATCATGGGCTACTCCCTTGGAGAAACCGCTGGCTTTTTTGCCACAGGTCTCTGGGAAAACCCGGAAATCATGCAGCAGCGTCTGCAAGGTTCAGAGCTGTTCACCAAAGAGCTTTCCGGTCCATGCAGGGCCTTACGGAAGCAATGGGGCATCGGAGAAGAAGAGCCCTTTTACTGGGCGGCTGCCCTTCTTCCTGTGGAAATGGAAACACTGGACAGCCATCTTCCCGCCTACCCCAGACTGCGCCGCCTCATTGTGAATACCTTCAAAGAATGTGTGGTGGGCGGAGAAAAAAAGGATATTGAAACGCTGGCAGGGAATATGGGCCTTCGCCCCATCTTCCTTGAAGGGGTCATTTCCGTACACTGCGATGCCCTGAAGCCCGCATACAAAGCCTATGAAAGCCTGCACACCTTTCCCGTTCATCCAAGGCCCTACCGCTATTATTCCTGCGCCAGCGGAAAAACCTTTACTCCGGATACAAAGAGCTGCTGTACGGCCATTCTGGAACAAAACCTCCGGGGCTTTCATTTCCCCTCACTGGTTCTGAAGGCATGGGAGGACGGCGTGCGGATATTCGTGGAAATGGGACCATCGGACTCCTGCACCCGCATGATCCGCAGCATTCTTCAAGACCGCCCCCATCTGGCCTTCAGCCTTTCGAAAAAAGATGAGGCGGAGGTCATCAGCATGGCCAGAGCCAGAGCCATCTGGCATGTGGCACCGGGTAAAAAACAGACCATGACAGCCCCCCCTTTCTCCAGCAGGGTGCTGTACCAGTTCTCTTCCATTCAGGCAGAAAGCGCCCGTCTGCATCAAATGTACCTTGATGGCTGTGCCCAGCGCCTCCGAACCCTGAATACCCTGCTGGGCAAAGAAAAAACCGGTGCAGAAACCACTCCCCCGGCATCTTCCCTGCCTGCACCGGCACCCGCCTTTGACCGTGAAGCCTGCCTTGAATTTGCCATCGGCAAGGCAGAAACGGTTCTGGGCAAAGACTTTGCACCGGTGGACAGCTATCCTGTGCGGGTACGGCTTCCGGCCCCGCCCCTGCTGCTGGTGGACCGGATTCTCACCATTGATGCCATCAAGGGCCGCACCGGACCCGGAACCATCGTCACGGAGCATGAGGTAAAAGAAGACGCCTGGTATCTGGACGGAGGCCGCACCCCCTTTTCCATTGCCATTGAATCCGGTCAGGCCGATCTCTTCCTCTGCGCCTACATGGGCATTGACCTTCAGGTGAAGGGTACAAGGGCCTACCGTCTTCTGGATGCCGTGGCCTCCTTCCACAGAAAACTGCCAAGGCCCGGTGAAACGGTGCGCTATGAAATCGAAATCCAGCGTTTTGTGCAGCAGGGAGAAACCCACATCTTTTTCTTCCGCTTTACGGGATTCATCGGGAAGGAAAAACTCATCACCATGGAAAAGGGCTGTGCCGGATTCTTTACCCCTGAAGAAATCCGTGATTCCGGAGGCGTGATCCCAAAGGAAAGATTCCCGGCCATTATGCCGGACAGGGGCATCGCCCCCGGTGCCATTCCCGTCCCCCGCTTTCCGGCCTCTTTTCTTTCCGAAGAAAGGATGGAAGCCCTGAGAAAGGGAGACGGGGAAAGGGCCTTTGGCCCCCTTTTCAAAGGAAAAACCATGGGAGAAAATATCCGCCTGCCCGGCGGCATGCTGGCGCTGGTTCACCGCATGAAGGAAATGGACCCCCAGGGCGGCCATTACGGCTGCGGCCTTGCCATTGGTGAGGCGGATATCCACCCGGACGACTGGTTTCTCACCTGCCACTTTTCCGATGATCCTGTCATGCCCGGCACCCTGATGTATGAATGCTGCATGCAGACCTTACGGGTATACGTCATGGCCGCCGGATGGATACCGGAGGACAGGGCCTGCTCCTGGGAACCCCTGCCCGGTGCGGGCAGCCGCCTTAAATGCCGGGGGCCGGTAACGCCGGAAACATCAAAGGTCCGCTATGAAATCCATATCCGTAAAATGGATTTTGCTCCCCAGCCCTTTGTGCTGGCCGATGCCCTCATGTACGCAGACGGCAAATGCATTGTCCGCTTTGAGGGCATGAGCCTCATGCTGGAGGGAACCGACAGGGAAGGTCTTGCCGCCATCTGGTCCGGATCAGGGGAAGAAAAACCCCTCTGGGACAAAGCAAGGCTCCTTGCCTTCTGCGATGGCCGTGCCGAAGATGCCCTTGGAAAGAGCTACGCCGCCTTTGATCAGGGACGCTTTCTCGCCCGCCTTCCAAGACCTCCCTATCTCACGGTGGATGCCGTAAGCCATGCCCATCTCACGCCGGACCACATTACGGAAAAAAGCCAGATCACCGCCCTCTGGCATCCGGAAGCCACAGGCCCGGACTTCGGGCATGAAAGGAGCCCTCTCCCCTATGCCCTGCTTCTGGAAGCCGCCCTGCAACCCTGCGGTCTCATGGCAGCCTGGATGGGGTGTTCCCTGAAAAGCGAAAGGGATCTTTTCTTCAGAAACCTCGGAGGAGAGGCAGCCATCCTTGCTCCTGTTTTCCGTGGAGAAGAAATTGAAACCCAAGCCACCCTGACCCGCTATGTGAAAAACGGCGATCTGCAGATTCTTTTTTTCGAGATTACCTGCTTTCAGAAAAAAAATCCCGTTTTACAGTGTGCCACCCACTTTGGGTTTTTCACCCGAGAAGCCCTTTCGGACCAGAAGGGAATGGCCGCGCCTGCGGGCCTTGAGCTTCCGGAAAACCTGAAAAGTATGGAGGCCATCCATGATTTCAGGATAAAGAGCCCCTTGCCCCATCCGGAAACAGACCCGGAGCAGGCCTTATGCATGGTCCACCGCATCCTTTCCTTTGACGAAAGGGGCGGAAGCAAAGGCCTTGGGAAAACCCTTGCCGTCATGGATATTTCCGATCAGGACTGGTATTTCCACGCCCATTTCAAGGATGACCCCGTATGCCCCGGCTCCCTTGGTCTTCAGGCGGTTTTCACCACCCTGAGATGGACAGCCTCCCGGATACTGAAAAAACCCATGGAAGATTTTTGTATTCCTCCCCAGAGCCACAGCTGGACCTACAGGGGACAGATCCGGCCCGGCAGTGCGGCCATGCACTGTGTTATCAGTGTGAAGGAAATTTGTATGGATGAAAGGGAAGGGCTGAGCTGTCAGGCTGCCGTATTCTGCGACGGTCTCTGCATCTATACGGCAGAGAATTTTCAGGTCAGCCTGACGTGACTGAAGAGACAAAAAAGCCTGCAACACAAAGGCCTGCAGGATTTATCGGACTCTCTTTCAATCTGTTTTTTTAAACTGTTTTGAGAGTTTTTACGCTACCCATGGACCGGAGCAGCTCATCATACTCACGGGTTCTGGTCCTTAACTGCTCTGCAAGTCTGTCCCGCTCCCGCCGCAGGACAGACAGGGCGTCCCGCTCACTGGCTCCCTGATCTGACTCTCCATGCCTCTGGAGGAATGTGCCAGGAGAATCCGTAAAATGGACACTTCCAAGCTGGATCAAAATGGCTTTAACTTCTTCCCTTTTCATTTTTTTCTCCCTTTTCAATAAAAAATAAACAATAAAACAAAATAGTTAAACCTAAAAAACGAATAAAAGACCCAAGCACAAACAAAAACACCCGCACCAGCCCTTGGGCTGAATGCGGACGTAAAAATAAGACAGAATCAAAAAAGGCGCCAACCTAAAAAACAAATTTAATATAACAAAAAAGATATTTTTGTCAACCATTATTTTAGAAAATAATTGTCCAAGCCTTCCTGCTCTACAGACTGGCTTCAAAAAAAGCTGCCACCGCATCCCAGTCAACCACATGCCAGAAGGCATCAATGTAGCTGCCCCTTTTGTTCTGGTAGCTCAGGTAATAGGCGTGCTCCCAGACATCCAGTGCCAGAATGGGTTTTCCCTGCTTTTCAACGGTATCCATCAGGGGGTTGTCCTGATTGGCTGTGGATGTAATGAAAAGGGAACCGTCCTTTGCAACACAGAGCCAGACCCATCCGCTGCCAAAACGGGAAAGGGCCGCCTTCGTGAAGGCTTCTTTAAACGCATCAAAGGAGCCAAAGGATGCCTCAATTTTTTCTCCAAGCTTTCCCTCTGGCACACCACCACCATCGGGGGACATCACCTTCCAGAAAAAGGCATGGTTATAATGGCCTCCCCCATTGTTGCGCACGGCATCGGGCAGGCGGCTGGCCTGAGCCAGCAGGACTTCCAGGGGCTGGCGTGCAAGGGGCGTGCCCTTTAGAGCTGCCACCAGATTATCAAAATAGGCTTTGTGGTGACGGCTGTAATGCAGCTCCATGGTTTCCGCATCAATATAGGGTTCAAGGGCATCATAGGCGTAGGGCAGAGGATCAAAACGCAGATCCGATACACCGCCGTCCTGCGAGCAGGAAAGGGACAGAAGAGCAGGCAGCACCATCAATAATATCCATTTTTTCATCACACATACCTCCATCGTTAAAAAATAATGTAACTGTTCAGCACAGTTTTTCAAGTACCATACCTGCAAGACAGATGCACAGGCCCCAGGCTATTTGCCCGTGACGCGAAACGATTGCAATGTCACTTGCAAATAGCCATGGAGCCTTACAGCAGTACGAAGCTGCTGCAATTACAGCATTGGCAGTTCAGAAAAAACTGTGCTGAACAGTTACAAAATAATCAGATTATTTTACTCTGAATCCATGCAGGGATTTTCCGGCGGAAAGAGATTTTCAGGAATCTCCACCCACACGGCACGGGCAAGGCCCAGCAGGTCTCCGGACGCTGAAAATACGGCGGAACCCGCCATTCTTTTTCTGCCATTGACTCCCAGGGGCCAGCCCATGGCAATGCAACGGTCACCGGGCTTTACCCTTCCCACAATCCTTGCCGTGAGCTGACCCAAAACAATGGCTTTTCCCTTTTCAAGGCCTGCCACGGCGAAGGCACCGGGACAATCTAAGGCCGCCCAGATAAAAGCATCTGAAATTTTTCCATCTTCTCCGGCAAGGGAGTCATCCACAAGCCACGGAGAAGCCACAACCCCCTTATCCTTTATACCCCCCGCAAAAATTCGCAATCCATCCCCCTCCTCCCGAAGGGTGCCGCAGACAAAACAGCGGGGAAAGCTGTGGTGCCGGAAACCCGCATAATTTTTCGAAGCTTCCACAGCCTCTTCAAAGGAAATAAAATCGGGTACTTTAATATCCAACTCCGAAGGAATTCCTTCTCCAATGAGGAGATCACCATCCATCAGCCGAACCCTGTCTTCATCCTTTTCCATACGAAGCTCTTTTTTAAGGGGCGGCGGCACCCGCAGGGAAACCGATGCCGTGCCCAAAATATGCCCTGCAATGCGTCCACAGACATAACCTCCGTTTCCGGACTGGGACGGGCCACAGAAACGCGGATCAATTGTCAGATTTTCCAGAAACATATACCCTCCCTGAGTTTTTCACATCTTTTTCGCCTGAATCATCCACCCGTTCAGACATCCAGACATATCTGTTTCCGGCATGTATCCAATCATGAATACCACACTCTGGCAACGGATTAAGATCCGCATGGCTAAAAAAATCCTGCAAGGCCTCCTCCCAATAAAAAAGAGCCTCCCGAAAAAAAAATCCGGAAGACTCCTGTACCCTGCACAAAATGATCAGGATGCCGTATCCTGCCCTGTTTCTGAGACAGTTACAAAATCTTTGATTCTCTCTATGGTTTTAGGACCAATTCCATTGATATTCTGCAAATCTTCTATGCTGCCAAAGGATCCGTTGGATTCACGATAGGAAACAATACGCTCGGCATAGACTTTACCAATACCCTTAATCTGCATCAGCTCTTCCACGCTGGCTGTATTGATATTGACTTTTGCATTCTGGGCAAGACCCGCCCCTGCCATGAAAACCATTAAAAAACATGCAGCGGCCATGAGAGCAAAGGCCTTGTTTCGTAAACCGTTCATAAAACCCACTCCTTTAAATTTTGGATAATAAAAACCGTAACCGCACCTCACGGACACGGACTGGAAAAACAGCACAGATGCAGGAATAAAAAAAGCCCGGAAACGCAGCTGCCCATCAATTCATGTGAGACACAAAGCCATTCAGATACTGCCGAAAAATTATTGGAGGACAAGATAGAGGATTACAGGCGGGAGATCAAGAAAAAAACAGGGCTGTCATCCATAAAGTTCTTAAGGTCATTAAGGTCTTTAATGACCTTAAGAATCGGCAGGCACAGGAAACGGCTCCTAGCGAATAGCTTTTACAAAGTTTTACGATTGTGATCAGGCACCCGTAAAGGGTGCCCCTACACAAAACAGGGTCGTAAAACCATTCACAGGGGCAGGCCTTAAGCCTGCCCATATGAAAGCTCGCACCATGGGCCTGACAACAAACTCACCAGCAAGCTGGGGCTGAATCAGGGTAGTAATCAAAATTTATGGCGTTTCCGGTCCCACCCTTTTATTCAGATCCCAGACCAGATCCGCTTCCGGAAGAAGGGGCAGGTATCCCAGCCATGGGTGGGAATCCAGATGTTCCTGACTTTGCTGCAGCTTGCGGCTGTGCTCTTTGATGGGCGCTACAATGTCTTTGATATTGCCCTCAAGTTTTGGTGCCGTGGCATAACCCGTAGCCTGCATGGCATAGTTCACGGCCTCCTGACTGTACTGCTGGGAACGGGCAAGGGTTTCCAGTGCTTTGGCCGGATTATGGAAGCCCGCACTGTTTTCCGCTGATACCCAGTCCCAGAACATCTGGCCCTTACGGATGCGCTCCTGGGCGGCAATAATCAAATCCTCATAATTATCGGGCTTTGCCCCTTCAAAGGCCCGGGCAAGGCGCACGGCTTCATGGGCCTTTACGGAAAGATCCTGAGCCACCAGCAGCTGCTCCCAGGTGCGTTCCTGAGTATATACAACCCTCCCCTTCAGGAATTCCGGTGTTTTGTCGGCATGGCACTGCCCGCAGGTCCGGCCGATGCTTTCAGCGCTTTTCAATGGCGAGGTCCAGTGGTGGGAAGATATTTTCTTTTTCCCATCCATGCGACGATAGGGCATGTGACAATCGGAACAGGAAACACCGGCAGCCCCGTGGGGACCATCATACCAGGTTTCATATTCCGGATGCTGAATCTTGATCATGGGCGTATCGGATACCGCATGGGTCCAGTCCACAAAATTTCCCTCAAAGCCCTTACGCTCCGTGGAACCCTTATCTTTATAGTATTCATAGACATTTTCTGGATTTTTCCCCAAGTCCCAGGGAAAGACAGGCTTGGCCTCAGGCCCCAGTGCCTTATCCTGAAAATAGTATTCCACATGGCACTGGGCACAGACCAGAGAACGCATTTCATTTCTGGAAGCCTCCCGCCAGTCCTGTCCCATGCGTTTCAAAGCCTCATCCAGCGGCACACTGGTAATTCTTAAATCCATACTCTGGGGATCATGGCAGGTGGCGCAGCCAATGGTGTGGTCATCCAGATCCAGCTCTTCCCTGAAGGAATGAAATTCCATGGCCCAGAAATCATCGTCATATTTCTCCACCCATTCGACCATCTTGGGCGTTTTGCAGGTATAACAGGTAGAAGGCAGCCCCGCCTCTTCGCTGTAGCGGTTGATGCGATCAATGTGCAGCAGATCATAGAGGGCATAGGTGTGGCCTCTGGCCCGGTTGTACTCAAAACTGAAGGGATAACCCATCCAGAGATTCTTCAGATAGGGCTGGCAGTATTTATAGGCCCTTGGCAGATCACCGCAGAGATGCTTTTCATGGGGAACGGAGCCCGCATATTCGGTCATCTGTGTATCATCATTGTTTGCAAGAAAGGTTTCGTAATGCAGGGGAAACTGTTTTTTAAAGGCAGAATTGCGGATTTCATCCGCCGCCAGTTTTGTTTTGTAAGAGGGCGTTTCAGGGTCCGGTACCTGCGTGCAGCCACCCAGAACAAATCCGGCTGTCAGAAAACAGCATACCACAAACAGCCGGATCTTCCGGCCAGCAGTCCTATTCATTGGCGACCCTCCTTTCAGCAATGGGCGACTTGGAGAAATGGGGAACCTGCCGGTGACAATCCGTGCAGGATTCCTTGGCATCCGCCACGTTGATGTTGGTCATGGTATGGCAGGCCATACAGTTTTCATTCACCACATCCTTTGTGGCCTGAGTGGTATGAATCACATCCAGAACATCGCCAAAGGTGTTCTGGTACACATCCTTGGCGCCTGCCTTTGCCTTGAACATGACTTTCCGGATACCACCGGCAGGTGCATGGCAGTCATTGCAGGAAAGGGAAGCATGCACCGAATTCTGCTGGGTGCGCACCACTTCATACATAATATGGCAGGATCCGCAGAATGCGGGCTCATCCGTGGCTTTCATGGAAAAATCCGCTGCCCCGTAAATACCGGCACCCACAAGAAGCAGACCAAGGGCCAGAAGCAGGGTTTTCATGCCGCCGGGAGGTACTTTCATAAAAACCTCCTGTTAAAGCAGGTCCATAAAGATATAAGGATGCTGAAGAAATTCTTCAGCATCCGTTCAGACATTAACGCCCCGCCATCATGGCTGCCACATCTTCTTCCACAGAAGATATGGCTTTGATATCAAACTTTTCCACCAGCACCTTTGCCACAGCCGGAGACAGGAAAGCCGGGAGTGTTGGACCAAGGCGGATTCCCTTGACTCCAAGGGCAAGGAGAGCCAGAAGAACGGCAACGGCCTTCTGCTCATACCATGCAATATCATAGGATATGGGCAGCTCATTAATATCTTCTAAGCCAAATACTTCCTTAAGCTTCAGGGCAATGACGGCAAGGGAGTAGGAGTCATTGCACTGGCCTGCATCCAGAACCCTTGGAATACCGCCAATATCTCCTAAGTTCAGTTTATTGTAGCGATACTTGGCACATCCCGCCGTAAGGATGACCGTATCGGAAGGAAGACTTTCCGCCACTTCCGTATAGTAGCTGCGGCTTTTATGCCTTCCGTCACAACCGGCCATGACCACAAAACGGCGGATGGCACCGCTCTTTACGGCCTCCACCACCTTATCTGCCAGAGCCAGCACCTGATTGTGGGCAAAACCCCCCACAATACTTCCCTCCTCAAAGCTGACCGGAGGTGCACAGCTTCGGGCCTTTTCAATGAGGGGAGAGAAGTCCCTTGTTCCACCTTCGGGCCGGTCGGCAATGTGCACAGCCCCTTCATAGCCCACAATACCTGTGGTAAAGAGACGGTCCAGATAAGTATTGTCCTTTTTTAAAGGCACAAGACAGTTGGTGGTAAGAAGTACGGGACCGTTAAAGGATTCAAACTCATCGTTCTGGTGCCACCATGAACCACCGTAGTTCCCCACAAAATGAGGATATTTTTTAAAGGCCGGATAGTAATTGGCGGGCAGCATCTCTCCGTGGGTATAGACATCGATGCCCGTACCCTCGGTCTGACGGAGAAGCTCTTCCATATCTTTAAGATCATGGCCGGAGATCAGAATACCGGGATTTTTGCCCACGCCGATATTCACCTCACTCACTTCAGGGTGACCATAGGTTTTCGTGTTGGCCTCATCCAGAAGGGCCATGGTGGTTGACGGCCATTTCTCCGGCCTTCATCACAAGGCCAGTCATGGCATCCACGGACAGCTCCTTTGTGGTAGAAGCCAGAGCTTCCATCATGAACTCGCCTATTTCATCCTTATAATACCCCAGAACCGCCGCATGTTCAGCATAAGCAGCAATGCCCTTAAGACCGATGGTCAGAAGCTCCCTCAGGGAACGGACGTCTTCGTTCTCCGTCAGCAGAACGCCCACTTCCTTAGCCTTTTCCCCAAAGGCCTCAGCAGAAGCCGTCCAGATAGCTGCCTCAGGAAGAGAATCCGCACAATCCTTTCCGTTCTTTTCACGGTAAAGATCGCTGAATTTAACGGCAAGGCTTTCCCTGCGGCGCAGGCCTTCTTCGATCATGGAGCTAAAACGGGCCTTATCCCAGTTGGCATTGGTAATGGTGGCAAAAAGACCCTCCATGATAAAGGTGTCATGGCTTCGGTCCGCAGCCCCCATTTCCTTTAGTTTTTCCCCATAAACGGCCATACCCTTCAGAACAAAAATCAGAAGATCCTGAAGATTCGCCGTTTCTTCGGGTTTTCCGCAAAAACCCCTTACCGTACATCCGGTGTTTTTCATGGTTTCCTGACACTGAAAACAGAACATGGGAACCCTCCTTTTTTCATATGGTTACAAAGACGCACCCCTGAAAAAACGCCAAAAAAACTTTCATTCCCCACCTTCATATATGTTCCGGCCTTTGTCACCGCAGACAAAAAAAACACCGTTCTTATTCGTGCACAAAACACAACATGTGTATAATTGTACCCCTACCCCTTACCGGCAATAAAAGCAAATAAAAAAAACGGCTCAGGAAAAGAAAACCCCGGAGGATACGGCATCTTTGCTGTTTTTAAAAAAGCCCCCTCCATGAAAGCCCTACCAAAGATCCATTCATCCCCACCAGCCAGCAGAACATTCATTGACCTGCTGGTAAACTTGAAAAAAATCCTTTGAAAAATTTTTAAGGTATTGGACTTTTCCCCATGAAAAAGTTATGATTCCAATCAATCAAAGGAGTTCATTCATCCAATCTTAAAAAGGAGTTCTACCCCATGGCCGTCAATGTCCGATCCATCGGTTTCAGACTGCTCAGTGTCAGTCTGCTTTCCGTTCTCATTCCCCTTCTTGCCGTGGGCTTCATTGCCATGAGCCGGTCCACCACGGCCCTGACCAACAATGCCGCTGAAAACACCTATGGTATTGCTCAGGACCTGGCCAACCTCATGGACAATCTTCTCATTGCAGAGGTCCGTCTGGCAGATGCCTTTGCCCGGGAAGAATCCATCAGAAACCTTGTGGCAAAGGCCCATGCAGAGGGCCATGGGGCTGTCAGATCCCAGGCCCTGCATGTATTTGAAAACCTCAAGATTCAGTTCCCCGCCCTTGGGTCCAATTATCAGGGTATTTTTGTTGCCGATGCCAGAGGAGAACTGCTCACCGGAGTCATGGCCAATGGCAATGAATATGTCGGCTTTAATATTGCAAACAATGACGAATTCAGAAGGGCCGTTTCCACCAAAAAAACCGTCATCGGCAATGTGCTGCGCTCCCAGGCCACGGGCGGCCTCGTCCTCCCCATCAATTCGCCCATCCTTTCCAGCCGGGGGGAATTCTTAGGGGTCTTTGCCACGGTCATCAATGCCAATTACCTCACGGAAATGGTAGCCAGCCGCGAGCTTGGCAACACGGGTTACGGCTATATGCTCAATGAAAAGGGGCTGGTGCTGGCCCATCCCGATGAAAGCCTCATCCTTAAAACGGATATCAATGAGGTTCCGGGAATGGAGCACATTGCAAGGGAAATGCTCCGGGGCCATTCCGGTTCCGATGAATATGTCTTCCGTGGTGTGAGAAAAATGGCGGGTTTTGCACCGGTTCCCAGCACGGGCTGGCTCATGTCCGTAACCCAGGACCATGATGAGTTTCTGGAAAGCTCCAGAGATGTGAGAAATGCCGTGGTGCTGGTGATTATCCTTTCCCTTGTGATTGTGGGTTTTATTGTAGTTTTCCTTGTGCGCTCCATTGTCAATCCCATCAATGCGGCGGTGGCCGGTTTAAAGGATATTGCAGAGGGTGAGGGGGATCTCACCATGCGCCTTAAGGTCAGCACCGAAGATGAGGTGGGAGAGCTGGCCCGCTGGTTCAATATCTTTGTGGAAAAACTTCAGGGCGTTATCCGTGAAATAGGACAAGGGGTGAATACACTGGCCTCCTCCTCCACCCAGCTTTCTGCCATTGCCGATGACATGCAGCAGGGCGTTCAGGATGTATCCGGCCGCTCTGCAACCGTGGCCGCCGCTTCCGAAGAAATATCCACGAATACGGTTCAGTCAGCTTCAGCGCTTGAGCAGTCTTCCAGCAACACCAACCTGTTGGCCACGGCATCGGAGGAAATGTCTTCCACCATCAATGAAATCGCCAATAATGCCGGAAAAGCAAGGCGGGTTTCCGAGGATGCCGCAGGCAAGGCTGCCCGCATGTCCAAGCACATGGGAAGCCTGAAGGAAGCCGCCGATGCCATCGGAAAGGTCATTGAAACCATTACCGACATATCGGAACAGGTAAACCTTCTGGCCTTGAATGCCACCATCGAAGCAGCCAGAGCCGGTGAGGCTGGCAAGGGTTTTGCCGTTGTTGCCAATGAAATCAAGGAGCTGGCCAGACAGACCGCTGCGGCATCTCAGGATATCCGGGAAAAAATTGAAGACATTCAGGGCACCACCGCCACCACCATTCAGGAGGTGGGAGAAATCACAACGGTCATCAATGACGTCAGCGAGGTGGTGGGCAACATTGCCGCAGCCGTGGAAGAACAGTCCACCGCAGCCAGTGAGATTGCAGGAAATGTGGCTCAGGTCTCCCAGGGTATTGAACTGGTCCATGAGAATGCCAGCCAGAACGCCACCGTGGTGGCAGAAGTGACAAAGGACATTGCAGGCATCAGCCACGCCATGGGAGAAATGAAAGACAGAGGCTCTCAGGTCAATGACAGTGCAGGGGAGCTTTCAAGGCTTTCAGAGTCCCTGAAAAAAATGGTGGGACAGTTTAAAATATAATCTGAAAACATACCGGCGGGCACCCGTAAAGGGGGCCCCTACACAAAACAAGGCCGTAAAAAACATTTACAGGGGCAGGCCTTGCACCTGCCCGTATTAAAGCCCGCACCATAGGACAACCCGACCAGCAGGCTGTGGCTGAGTCAGGGTCGTAATCAGATTAAAAAATGCGCCAACATAGCGCATCTGCAAAAAGAAACCTAATTATTCAGAACAGTTTATTCCGAACTGCCAATGCTCTAGTTACAACAGCTTTGTACTGTTGCAAGGCTCCGTGGCTATTTGCAAGTGACATTGCAATCGTTTCGGATCAGAGCTTTGTCCGGCACTCAAGCCATAAACCTAGAGCCTGCGATGAAAAAAATGGGCTTTTGCAAGCTTGAGTGCCGGAGTGCTTATAAAAGCGGCAAACTGTCTGAGCCGCCACAAAGGCAGCGTACCAAGGCCTGCCATGGTAATCAAAAAGCTTATCCTGCCTGTGGCGGGGAGTTTTTGCCGCTTCCGCACAGGGCAAGAAGCTCCCGAATCCGGCACTCAAGATCCCTAAGCACTTTTGCTCCCGCAAAGGGCTTGAGCTTTTCAGCTTGAGTGCCGGATTGCGTCACGGGCAAATAGCCTGGGGCCTGTGCATCTGTCTTGCAGGTATGGTATTTGGAAAACGGTGCTGAACAGTTACAAAGAAACAAAAACACAATTTCAAAGGCCTGACGCACCGGCCTCCAGCTTTCTGTAAAGGGTACGCCTGCCTATACCCAGTATGGTGGCCGCACTTCGCTTGTTCCCCCCCGTCTCTTTCAATACCTGCCGGATGTAGCGCTGCTCCAGTTCAGCAAGGGAAATCAGCCGGCCAGAGGGCAGTATGTCAATGCCGGAGGTCTCCGGTAAAGCCGGCGGGGCCTGTTGATGGCTACGTATCCTCAGGGGCAGATCTTCCGGCTGGATCAGCTGCCCCCTTGCAAAGGTCACGGCCCTTTCCATGGCATTGCGAAGTTCTCGGACATTACCGGGAAAGGGATAATGCGTAATAAGATCCAGAGCAGAAGCAGAAAAGCCTCTGATCTTTTTATCCATGGCAAGGGCAAACTGCTCCACAAAACGGGCTGCGAGAAGCTCCGTATCTTCCCCCCTTTCCCTCAGGGGAGGCACCCTCAGGGTAAAGGTTTCCAGCCTGAAAAACAGATCTTCCCTGAAACTTCCCTGCAATACATCCTGTTCCATATTCTGATGGGTTGCCGCAAGAATACGTACATCCACCTGATCCTCCCTGTTTTCTCCCACCTTGCGGACCTTGCCATCCTGAAGAATACGCAGAAGCTTGGCCTGAAGAAAAAGGGGCATTTCCGATATTTCATCCAGCAGAAGTGATCCCTGACTGGCTTCGGCAAAAAGACCCTGCCTGTTTCTGCCAGCACCCGTAAATGCACCCGCCGCATGTCCAAAGAACTCACTTTCCATGAGATGTTCCGGTATGCCAGCGCAGTTTACCGGAAGAAAAGGCCCCTTGGATCTGTTACTTTCCCTGTGTATGGCTCTGGCAACCAGCTCTTTGCCGGAACCACTTTCCCCCAGAATGAGTACAGGCCCCTTGGCCTTGGCAACCTGCCGTATCTGTTCAAAAAGAAGTCGCATGGCAGCACTCTGCCCATGCATACCGTGAAATCCATCGGAAGATAAAAAGCCCCGCATCCGACAAAGGGTTTCCCTTAGCTGCTTTCTCTCCAGAATCCGTCTGACACTCAGAATAAAATGTTCCAGATCCAGCGGTTTGGTCAAAAAATCCTCAGCCCCTGCCTTCAGGGCTTCAACGGCCTTTGAAATGGTTCCAAATGCTGTGATAATGAGAAAGGCTGGAGGTGATACATGCTCTTTTTCTTCAAGCACCTTTCTGAGAAAATCCATCCCCCCCATACCCGGAAGGGTGAGATCGGAAATGACAAGATCCGGCATTTGCTGCCGCATTTTTTTTAATCCTTCTTCGGCACTGGGCACCCAGTCTGAGTGAAGGCCGGATTCCCGGATTTCTTCACTGAGCATGGCACCCAGCGCCCTGTCATCTTCCACAATGAGTATCCGTGCCATGGTTTTTTCTGTCATGATGCTTCGTTTTCCTTTTTCCTTGCCTGTTCCGGAATAAAAAGATGAAAGCAGGTACCGCCTCCGGGATTATCTGCAAGCGCCACAAAACCACCATGCTCCTCGGCCACCGTATGCACAACGGAAAGGCCCAGACCCGTGCCCTCTCCCGCCGGCTTCGTGGTAAAAAATGGTTCAAAAATTTCTGACCGGATTTCTGGCGCAATACCGGGCCCCTTGTCACAGACGGAAAAACGAATACCCTTTTTTTCATATTGCCAGCAAAATTCAATTTCCCCAGCATATGCACACTGAATTGCATTGCGTAAAAGATTGATCAGTGCCTGCTGTACCCGCATGGTATCCATGAAAAAAGCTTTTTTTTCCTCAGGCCCCCTGATCCGGATCTTCTTCGTGTGGAAACCGGCTTCTTCGGATACGGCAGCGATAACAGAGGCCATGAGCTGTGCCGGAACGGCCGCAGAACAGCGCAGGGGATTTCTTCTGCTGAAATCCAGAAGCTGCCGTATGATAAGATCCATCCTCACAACCTGTTTTCGAATATCTTCAAAAGCTCTTTTCTGATTTTCACCAAGATTATTTTCACGCAGGGCACGCTGAGCTTTACCGCTGATAACACTTAAGGGAGAACCCAGCTCATGGGCCGTACCTGCGGCCAGCCTTCCCAATGCTGCTAGTTTTTCAGAGTGCCGGAGTTCCCTTTCCAAAAGCTCCTGCTTCTTCTGCTGACGCCGCAGGGTTTCTTCTGCCTCTTCAATACTGTTGAGCATATGATTGAAGCTGATCCCAAGGGAAACCATTTCCCTTGGGCCGGTTTCCCTGAACCGGTGACTGCGTTCACCACTGGCAATGACAGACATGCTTTCCGTAAGTCTTTTCAGGTGCTTTCCCAGGGCGCGATGGTGTCCGAGCAAAACAAGGGCAGACAGGGTTATCAAAAGTGCGCCAAGAATGATTCCACCCCGGATGCGGATAAGCTGGATATGATCGCTGAACTCCTTTCCCCTCCGGGTAAGGTGGAGGAGACCAAGAATACGTCCTCCTCTGTCCGTAAGCGGCACAAAATAGGAGTATACCTGACGTCCGGCAATTCTGCCGTATTCACCCGTGTTTTCGCCATCCGCAGCCAGCTCCGTTAGGCGCTCCGTCTTTGGTTCGGGATCCTCAAGCCCCAGCCTGAGAATCTCTGTTCCTTCCTGATCATAAACATAGGCACTGTAAATTCTCCCGATGGCCAGAGCAGATTCCAGCGCATGCTGCATACTCAGCATACTGTCCTGCTCAATGGCGTAGCTTAAGGGCAGTTGAATGGCACGGGCCACAAGCTCCAGATCCTTTTTCATCTGTTCTTCTACCCGGCTTTCCATGGATCTGAGGGCCAGCGCACCAAACAGAGCAATGGCAATCATAAGCGGGGTAACCATATATAGCAGCAGGGCTGTGCGGAGGCTGATGTTTCCGGGGAATAAAAAAAACGGTTTCATTCTTTCTCCTTTGGACACAATCCATGGCACATGTGCCATAAAGATACAACAGTCCATTCTTTAAAAACAAAGCAACCCAAACCTTTTTTCAAGAATAAATTATTGTTTTTTTAATATAAAATACCTGTTTGATTTTTTAAAAAAACAAATGGCACCTGATATGCAATAGAATGCAGACAGATTGCATATTTGTTGTCGTGCAATTCTTGTTCGTTTTTTCATTATTGAAATGGATGTTTCTACAGGAGGAATCTATGTACAAAAAATCATTTTACGCAATTGTGGCCTTAAGCCTCTGTTTTTTTGCTTTTATGACCGTTTCTGCCATTGCACAGGAAGCCTATCAGTCGCCGTACACGCCGGGTCAGGCCATGGATATCAGTAATTCAGATCTAAATAAAGCAGCAGAAGCTTATATAAAAATCTCAGAAATCAATCAGGATTTTCAAAAAGCCGTTCAGGACGTAGAGTCCCCCGAAGAAAGGCAGAGTCTTCAGGTTAGTGCCAACGAAAAAATGCTGGAAGCCGTTGAAAAAACCGGACTTGATGCCCAAAGCTACAACATGATTGTTCAGCAGGTGGGAGCGAATGAAGATCTGAGGCAGCAATTTACAGCAAAACTCAGAGACCTTCAGTAATCTTCCCTGCAGGCAGAAAACGGCACTGCCAGAAACCATAAAGGATCAGAGGTTTTGGTAAGATATGTACCTGCCTCCCTGAGCTTTTCCAAAGAAATTTTTAAAATCTTATGAACCCCTGCTTTCCGGATCTCCGGGAAGCAGGGGTTTTTGTGCTGCTTAAAAAAAATGAATACTCCCCAAAGAGATGCCGGGCTTCGCCTTCATCCTCCATATGGCTTTTTCAGCATAAGTGACATTACAGGCAAAAAAAACTTGTTTTCACAGGCACGTTCATGAGAAGATTCCGGGCATACATGCATTACACATATAAATTTTCTCCCTCCTTTTATTCTTTCATCATCCTCCAGCAGCAAAGGAGCTTTCCATGGACGAAACCGCCAGTGCAGGCAAGTATCTGACCTTCTCCTTAGGAGAAGAAAACTACGGCATCGGCATTCTTAAGGTAAAGGAAATCATCGGTATGATGCCCATTACCTCCGTGCCCCAGACACCGGATTTTATGAAGGGCGTCATCAATCTCCGGGGCAAGGTGATTCCCGTTGTGGATCTTCGCCTGAAATTTTCCATGCCACCCACGGATTACACGGACCGGACCTGTATCATCGTCGTTGAAGTCAGAGGCCTCTCCTCCTCCATCCAGATGGGCTGTGTGGTGGACTCGGTGTCCGAGGTACTGAACATCAAGGCCGAAGACATAGAACCTGCCCCCTCCTTTGGTACAAAGCTCCATACGGACTATATTCTCGGCATGGCCAAGATGGACGGCAAGGTCAATATCCTCCTGGACATCGACAGCATCCTGACCACCGAGGAAGTAGACATCCTCACCCCGGAAGAATGAACCCCTTATCCCAATAAACAATCAGGAGAAGAGCTATGCAGGGAACATGGACCATAGGAAAAAAACTCATTGTATCCTTTATATGTGTTGCCACCATTACCCTTCTTGTGGGTATTGCAGGCTTTTACGGTGCACTTCAGGGAGAAAGATCCATTAACGAGGTCGGTGCGGTCAGGCTTCCTGCCGTGGACAGCCTTCTTCTCATGCAAACCAACCTGCAGCTGGCGAGGGGCAACGTCCGGACCCTTGCCATTCCCGGCCTTCCCATGGAACAGCGCCAGCGCCAGTATGAAGGTTTTGCAAGGGCCAGAAACAATTACGGAGAGGCCGCAGCCATTTACGGCCCTCTGCCCAAGACTCCCGAGGGAGCAAGGCTCTGGAACGAATTCCAACCACTGATTGCCGCCCTTGCAAGGGAAAACGACCGGACCCTGGAAATGGCCAGAGCCATTGATGCCAACGGCATTGCCGATCCCATGGCCCTGTCCCGCCGCATTGAGCAGTTTGCCAAAGATCATTATATGCTCGTGGATCAGGTGAGAACCCTCATCGAAAACCCTGAAGCACGGTTTGAAGGGGGAGAAAGCCACACCGCCTGCAATGCGGGTCGTTTTTTCCCCACCTTCCAGACGGACAACCGCCAGCTTCAGGGTATTCTCAGGGAGTTTGATACCCCCCACCGCCGCTTCCATGAAGCTGTGGCACGCATCAAGGAAGCCGTAGCCCAGGGAAGGGTAGATACGGCAAGGCAGATTTTCAGAAACGAAATGGAACCTGCCATGGATGCCGTATTCAGAAGTTTTACGGACATGCAGACCATCGCCGATGAGTCGGTGAATCTCTTTGAAGCCATGAAGGAACAGGCCCTTATCGTTACGGCGGCAAGGGAAAGGGCTGTCCTTGATATCCTTGCCCAGCTCGTGAACATCAACAGAGAAATTGCCCGTTCTGAAACGGAAACCGCTCTGAGTCAGGCTGTATTTATTGAGATTCTGGTTACGGTGGTATCCATCATGGGCGTGATCCTCGCCCTTGCTCTGGGTCTTCTCATTACCCGCAGCATCAACACCAACCTAAGCCGCATCATTGCGGGCCTCAATGACGGTTCAGATCAGGTGGCTTCGGCTTCGGGTCAGGTATCTTCCGCCAGCATTTCCCTTGCCGAAGGTGCCAGCGAACAGGCCGCATCCATAGAAGAAACCTCTTCTTCCATGGAAGAAATGTCTTCCATGATCAAACAGAATGCGGACAATGCAGGGGAAGCCAACGCCCTCATGGGACAGACAAGGGAGGTGGTAAACACCGCAACCGCCTCCATGGCTGAACTGACCGGCTCAATGAATGAAATTTCCAAAGCCAGCGATGAAACCTCTAAAATCATAAAAACCATAGACGAGATTGCCTTCCAGACCAACCTGCTGGCCCTCAATGCCGCTGTTGAGGCCGCCCGTGCCGGGGAAGCAGGTGCCGGTTTTGCCGTGGTGGCCGATGAGGTGAGAAACCTTGCCATGCGGGCTGCGGAAGCCGCCAAAAACACGGCCTCACTCATTGATGGTACGGTGAAAAAGGTACAGCAGGGAAGCGAGCTTGTCAGCCGCACCAACAGCGCCTTCAGCGAGGTGGCTTCCAGCAACACCCAGGTGGGTCAGCTTGTGGCGGAAATTGCCGCCGCCTCCAAGGAACAGGCGCAGGGCATAGAACAGATCAACAAAGCCGTTGCGGAAATGGACAAGGTGGTACAGCAGAATGCGGCCAATGCCGAAGAATCCGCTTCCGCATCCGAAGAAATGAATGCACAGGCCGAACAGATGAAATCCATGGTTCAGGAACTGGTGGCCATGGTGGGGGGAGCTGCTGAAAGGGCAAGAAAAAATTCCTATAGCCAGCAGCCCCGTTACAGGGAAGAAAGCCAGCACCGTCCGGCCCCCGCAAGGGCGCAGGCTCCGGCAAGGCAGAATCAGGACAGAAGCCTGAAACGTCCCCCCCAGACCAAGGGCAAAGAAATCAGCCCCAAGCAGGTCATCCCCATGGATGACGACGATGATTTCACCCGCTTCTGATAAATGAAGAGTGAGAAGTTCTTGCAGCGGGCACCCGTAAAGGGTGCCCCAAGCAGAAACAGGCACCGTCAAAATTAACCATCAATGGCAGGCCTTCACGCCTGCCCTTCCTTAAAGCCTTCAGGGACTGTAAAGACCCTAAGGGCTTTAATGGTCTTAAGAACGCTCACAGCTTCTTTTATGCAAAACCTAAACAGTATTTGACCGCTGAAAAAGTAGAAGCGGCTTCCAGCCGCTTTCAATAATGCGCCAGGATGGCGCATCTACACAATGAAGCAAACAAATAAAAGATATGAATATGCCTACACAAGCCCATAAACCAGAAAACATAGCCCTTCCCCAGTCGGTTATGGATGCCCTTCCCCACCCCATTGCCATGGTGGGAAGGGATTACCGGTACCAGTACGTCAATCTCGCCTACGCCCGTTTTTTCGGGCGCAATGCCGAAGAAATAAAGGGACTGTCCGTCACGGATCTCATGGGAGAAGCGCTTTTTGAGCAAAGCATAAAACCCCATATTGACCGCTGCCTTGGGGGAGAAACCATCAGCTACGAAGTGTTTGTGCCTTTTCCGGGCAAAGGCCCCCGCTGGATGCACATGCAGTATTTCCCTTCCATGGATGACAATGGGAAAATCCATGGTATCGTTTCCCACGGCATGGACATCACAGAAGAAAAAAAACAGCAGGAAATCCTGCTTAAAAGACATGAAGAAGAGCGTCAGGAACAGGCCAACCTGAGGGCCATGTTTGATGTCTCACCCGTAGGCAAGATGATCGTCAATGAAAAGGGGCTTGTGACCCGCATCAATGCAGCCCTCATACCCATTGCAGGCAGTGAGCCTCTGGAAAAAAGAGCGTTAAAAAATCCCGGCGATATTCTCGGCTGTGAGTACGCCCTGCAGGGCTGCCGGAACCATGAAAACTGTTCCCACTGCCGCATCAGCGCCGTCCTCAACAAAGTTTTTGAAACGGGCCAGCGCATTACAGACATTGAAAGCACCCACAACTTTACCGTATCCAACAAGCTCAGCCCCGTATCCTTCATTGTGGGGGGGGCGCCCCTTGAAATCGACAACCAGCGCCATGCGTTGATTACCCTAATGGATATCACCGCCCACAGAAAGGCAGAAGAAAAGGCTGCCTATCTTTCCGCCATTCTGGAAAGCAGTGAGACCATTGCCGTGTTAAAGGACAGGGACCTGCGCTATGTCCATGTCAATCAGGCCTATTTCAGGCTCACGGGTCATGGCAGTATGGAAGCCGTCAGGGGCAAAACGGACAGGGAACTGTTCCGAGGCATTGCCAGCCCCGAAGACATTCAAGGATTCATGGAAAACGACAAAAAAGCCCTGCACCTTTCCCATGGTGAAGAAATCACCCTTGAAGAAACCGTCCGCACGGATGAAGGAAAAATCCGTACCTTCCTCAGCCGTAAATTTCCCGTATACGGCGGTAAGCACTGCAAAAAATTCATCGGCGTGGCTACCTTAAGCAACGAAATCACAGACAGAAAGGCAATGGAAGAAGAGCTTCGCATCCAACGCCATCAGGCAGAAGCCGCCAGCATCGCCAAAAGCAATTTTTTAGCCAACATGAGCCATGAAATCCGAACACCCATGAACGGCATCATGGGCATGAATGCCCTTCTGCTGGGAACAAATCTGGATGAAGAGCAGCGCAGCTTTGCAGAAACTGTGGGAAGCTCCGCCAGCTCTCTCATGGGAATCATCAATGATATTCTGGATCTTTCCAGAATTGAATCCGGGCGTATGCATCTGCATCCCTCAGACTACAACCTGAACCGGCTGCTGAAGGATATTTTCTCTCCCATGGAATTCAGCGCCCGGCAAAAATCCTTAAAGCTCTCCTGTACCCTTCAGCCACAAACCCCGACAAACCTCCGGGGAGACAGCCTGCGCCTGAGGCAGATCCTCATGAATCTTCTGGACAATGCCATCAAGTTTACGGAGAAGGGAGAAATCCGGCTACATATCCACCCCCTGATGGAAAGGGGCAAAGAGGTTTTGCTCCATTTTTCCATAGAAGATACGGGCATTGGCATTCCTGAGGAAAAAAACGGGCTTGTTTTCCAGAAATTCAGCCAACTTGAACCCGTCAACACAAAAAAATACGGAGGCAGCGGCCTTGGCCTTGCCATATGCAAGGAGCTTGTGGAAATGATGGGGGGAGAGATCGGCTTTTCCAGCATCCTCCATCAGGGCTCCACCTTCTACTTTACGGTGTTGCAGGAAAAACAGATGCCAGAGGCTGAATACCCAGGGGATGTTGCTCCGGATACAGCCAGAACAGAAGCTGCGGCACAAAAACCACCGGCCCGCATCCTTGTGGTGGAAGACGATGCCACCAATCAGGCGGTGGCTATGGGGCTTCTCAAAAAACTTGGATTTTCTGCGGATCTGGCTGAAGATGGCGCACAGGCCCTGATCTGCCTTGAAACAGATACCTATGATCTGGTTCTCATGGATGTGCAGATGCCCGTGATGGACGGGCTGGAAGCCACAAAAAAAATCAGAAGTAAAGACACCACCGTAAATAACAGCAAGATTCCCATCATTGCCATGACCGCCTATGCCATGGCAGGAGACCGGGAAAAATGCCTTGAAGCTGGAATGGACGACTACATAGCCAAACCCATACACGCCATGGAACTGAAGGAAACGGTGGAAAAATGGCTCCCTTTGATTCAGAAAAAAGCCCATGAAAAAAAAGACGCATAAAAACCGCCCGGACAGAAAGCAACACCTCTTCCCAGGAAACAGCGGCAGCTGCTCGGAGACCGAAGACGCAGGCAAAAACACAGACATTTGCTCAAATGATCAAATGTCACACCGTTCGAATATAAAAAACTGGATAGTCTTACCCAAAAAAATTTCAGGTGACTTGGTAGTGACTTTTGATACATAGTATTTTCAAACTCATCTTCTACAGTTGGGAGCCCTTTTTTGTCCAAAATGCCTGTAATTACAGTGTCGCACTTTGTAAAAACCCAAAAAGGTGGTGCCACAGAATTAATATTTAATATTGTTTTTAAAGAAATTATAATATAAAAATAAGGTGCCCTTACTGGAGGGGGTGCCATGTTTGCCAGAATTAAAAAATCAGGTCGGTATGAGTATCTTCAAATTGTCGAAAATAAAAAGATTGAAGGTAAAACCCGACAGCGTGTCATTGCTACCATAGGCCGTATGGATGAAATTAAAGAGAAGGATCAGCTTGAACCTCTGATTCGATCTCTTTCCAGATTTTCCGACAAGGTTCTTCTTTTGCTCTCTAAAGATTCAGTACCGGATGTGGATGCTGTAAAAATAGGCCCGGCAATGATCTTTGATCGTCTTTGGAGAGAACTTGAAATGCCACAGATTTTTTCTGAACTTTTGGCAAACAGAAAGTTTTCTTTTAATCTTGAAAGGGCTGTTTTTCTAACTGTTTTGCACAGACTTTTTGTCTCAGGATCTGATCGGAACTGCAATCTATGGCGATCAAATCATGCTGTGGAGGAAATTGAAAAAATTGACCTGCACCATTTTTACAGGGCAATGGCTTTTTTGGGAGAAGAGCTAAAAGATCAGGCTGGAGCTACTGATCTTACTCCTCTTTGCACAAAAGATCTTATCGAAGAAGAACTTTTCAGTCGTCACAGAGACCTGTTTACTGGCCTGAGCCTGGTCTTTTTTGATACCACGTCCATCTATTTTGAAGGCCAGGGCGGAAATACCCTTGGAGAACGTGGGTTCAACAAAGACGGCAAACCGCAGTGCAAACAGATGGTCGTTGGTGCCATCCTTGATGATAAGGGAAGACCGATTTCCTGTGAAATGTGGCCCGGTAATACCACAGATGTAAAAACCCTGCTGCCTGTGGCAAAACGGTTACAGGAACGATTTCAGATTCAGAATATCTGCATTGTTGCAGACAGAGGTATGGTTAGCAGTCAAACAATTGAAGAGATGGAGAATAGAGATAGCCCTATCAACTATATTCTGGGAGCAAGAATGCGTCAGGTTAAGGAAATTCGGGATATAGTCATGGCAGATAAAGGTGAATTTACTGAAGTTCTTCGGGAAAAGATAAAATCAAAAAACCCAGCACCTCTGGAAGTCAAAGAGGTAATGGTTGAAGACCGCCGCTACATTGTATGTCAGAATGCTACACAGACCAAAAAAGATGCTGCTACCCGAGAAAGTATTATTGCAGGCCTTGAAGCGTGCATCAAAAAGAATCCCAAAAACCTTATTGGCAATAAGGGATACGCAAGATATCTGAAGGTCTGCAAAGATGGCCTTTCTGTTGACCCTGAAAAAATCCGCAATGA
>NZ_VLLC01000002.1:0-183483 GCF_007830435.1 Desulfobotulus alkaliphilus
TACCAATTGTAAGTAGACTCAACTACCACGCCGTCCAGACTATTTTTAAAGGGTTCAAGAGCTTTCAGAACATTTTCAATATTATTGGGTATTCGTTTTTCAAAGAGCCGTTTGTCATCGTTATCAATGACTACAATAAAATTATTGCTTGAATGAAGGTCAATTCCAGCGTAAGTTTTCATAAGACACCTCCTAAATCCTATTGAGATTTAAGTCTCTTGCCCTTGGTTTCATAGTCTTACTATGAATAGGGAGGTGTCAATTTTTTACAAGACTCGGTGAGGTAATCCTTTATATGATTATCAGACCCCTTTTGTGTTTTATGTTGACAAATCAGGGCTTTTTTTGTTATCAAACCCTTTGTTTTTTGGCTTCCCTCGTATTGCAAAATAAAAAAATGAGAAAAGAGATGAATATACTGGCAACATATTATCGCTTGTTTTTCCCTCAGATCCCTGTTTTTGACGGGAAAAAATTTATTCGGGAACATATGCGTCATTTCACCAAGAGAAGAGCGCGGGGAAACATAAATCTCCAGATGGGGAACTATGTCACTCAGGATGATATTGACGTAATCAAGAAAAAAAATCTGACACATGTCTTCTCAAAATAAAGCTGTCTCCCAAAATGAGTCTGATGAAGACCTTCAGTCCATCGTCAGGCTTTTTGGTAAAACGGAAGCTGTTCTTAAAGAAATTGAAAATACAACCAGCGATATGGTTGTTCCTGTTATCAATGAGCTTCGCTACGCAGGCTATCATCTGACCCAATACCTGCAATGCAAGAATGCAGAGGATCTGTCTAAGGCAAAGAACCATTGCAAGCGTGCTCTCTTTGACGCATACGACTACAGAATTAATCTGGCCCTGATGACAATCAGGGAGTTCCAGCAGGATTACAGGCTTGTCAACATTGGTGCCATTGTAAATGATTATCAGGCACTCATGAGAGATGTCGAAAATATAAAAAAAGAAGTGAATAGCAAAATTACCACCCATGAGATCCGCGAAGAAAGATATGCTGCACTTGAAAAACCCGTGGCCCGAATCAGCAGAAAATTACAATTGCCAAGGAATCCATTGCAGTTACATTGTAATTAAATTAACCGCATCTGGAGGCTGAAATGGCAACTTTAATAAAAATAGGGAATTCACAAGGTATCCGCATTCCAAAGGCCCTCATTGAGCAGGCAGGATTGGAAGACAGGCAACTGGAGTTCAAAATCATAGACAACGGTCTTTTAATAAAACCTGTCAAGAAAAACAGAGAAGGCTGGAAAGAGGCTTTTGATAAAGCCCTTACTGCAAATGAATTGATCGAAGCGGATCAAGTCTGGCTGGATGCTCCTTTGGCAGATGAAGGAGACCGGGGTGGTAAAAAAAGATGTTCACAGATTTGAAATCTGGTTAGTTCCGCTTGACCCGACATCAGTCTGAACAAAATACGCTAAATCATTATTTTTGAAACACAGTGCCGCACTAAAACACCACAATAACTTGACAGCCATACCCGCCCCGTCCTACTCTTTTTTCGGCAGCCATAAGACCATTTTCTGAGATTGAAGAATTCTGAAATGAGTCCCCTCAACCCGGCCCCTGACTTCGAGAACCTCAGCCACCGCCCATAGGGAGATGGCACCATAAGATACGCATAGTTTAAAAAAGATTATCCATTTCCTCCCTTATTACCCTAAACTTTTCTTTTTAGTTTTTGAATGAACATTCAATTTCATTCCAGCTCCAACCCTTAAAACCCCAAAGGAGATGCTGCATGACAGAAGAAAAGAAAAAACTCACCACCAATGCAGGCGCACCCGTTCCGGACAACCAGAATGCCCTCACCGCAGGGCCCAGGGGACCGATGCTTCTTCAGGACGTGTGGTTTCTGGAAAAGCTGGCCCACTTTGACAGGGAGGTGATTCCGGAACGAAGGATGCACGCCAAGGGTTCCGGAGCCTACGGCACCTTCACCGTCACCCACGACATCACGCCCTATACAAGGGCAAAAATCTTTTCTGAGATCGGCAAAAAAACAGACCTTTTTCTCCGTTTCAGCACCGTTGCCGGTGAGAGGGGCGCTGCGGATGCGGAAAGGGACATCCGGGGTTTTGCCGTTAAATTCTACACGGAAGAGGGCAACTGGGACATGGTGGGCAACAACACCCCCGTTTTCTTCCTGCGCGATCCCCTGAAGTTCCCCGATTTAAACCATGCGGTGAAGCGGGACCCCCGCACCAACCTGCGCAGTGCCAGAAACAACTGGGATTTCTGGACCTCCCTGCCCGAGGCCCTGCATCAGGTCACCATTGTCATGAGCGACCGGGGTATCCCCGCCACCTACCGCCACATGCACGGTTTCGGCAGCCATACCTTCAGTTTCATCAATGGAAAAAATGAACGCTACTGGGTGAAGTTCCACTTCAAAAGCCAGCAGGGCATCAAAAACCTCAGCGATGCCGAAGCCGAAGCCCTCATCGGACAATGCCGTGAAAGCCATCAGCGGGATCTTTATGAGAGCATTGAAAAGGGCGATTTTCCCCGCTGGACCCTTTTTGTACAGATCATGCCGGAAAAGGAAGCTTCTTCCTGCCCCTACAATCCCTTTGACCTGACCAAGGTCTGGCCCCACAAGGATTATCCCCTGAAGGAAGTGGGGGTACTGGAGCTGAACCGTAACCCTGAAAATTATTTTGCGGAAGTGGAGCAGTCTGCCTTCAACCCGGCCAATGTGGTTCCGGGCATCGGATTCTCCCCGGACAAAATGCTGCAGGGAAGACTTTTCTCCTATGGGGATGCCCAGCGCTACCGCCTGGGCGTCAACCACCATCTCATTCCCGTGAACAAGGCCCGCTGCCCCTTCCACAGCTATCACAGGGACGGAGCCATGCGGGTGGACGGCAACCACGGCAGCACCCTTGGCTATGAACCCAACAGTTACGGAGAATGGCAGGAACAGCCGGATTTTTCCGAGCCGCCCTTAAGCCTTGAAGGCGCTGCGGATCACTGGAACCACAGGGAAGATACGGATTATTATTCCCAGCCCGCTGCCCTTTTCCGACTGATGAATGGTGAGCAGAAAGAAGCCCTTTTCGCTAACACGGCCCGTGCCATGGGGGATGCGCCCAGAGAAATCAAGATCCGGCACATAGGAAACTGCCTGAAGGCAGACCCGGCCTATGGCAAAGGGGTGGCCGAAGCCTTGGGTATTGGCTTGGAGGAAGTGCCCCAGTAAAAATACCAGAAAAAAGGCATTTTACTCAAAAGACTGGCTTTCAGCCGACGGCTATGGAAAATGAATTTCCACCATAAATACTTGACTGACAAGGCATAGGTGACCAAAACCATGGAAAAGCCGGAAGAGAAGAATTCTTCCGGCTTTTTTTGAATGACAGCCGGAGTCCGATCCTTTTTCCCATGCAGTGATTCATGAATGGAAAGCCCGTGATGAAAAAATTTGAGCTGCGTCAAAGCTGGTCCGACACCGGCTCCGGATCACCGGAATTCAGTGCTACCACAGCCCGGCTTGAAATCTATGCAGACGGGCACAACCTTACAAAAAATGAGAATATCTGGTCCCGCTCCATACAGGATCATGTTCTTGTATCCACCTGGCCTTTAGCCATGTGGGCCTTGCAAAACTGGTGGCGGCTGCTTTATGAACCCCTGCCATCACCAGCCCGCAGGCCCGATATGGGCTGGAGAATGGCCCATGGGCTGGGTGCTGCCAATCATGGCTTTGTCTGGCCAGAAATTATGTTTGCCAGTGACGGTGAAAATGTTCAGATATGGTCAACCCCATCCAGTGATGATAATCAGCAATCTGTCAGATACATCAAACGCATAGACTCTCCCGTATCCATACCCATTGCCGTTTTCCGAAGTGTGCTTCTGGACTTTGTTTCCACCATTGAAAGCAGGCTGGATGCCGTGGGCTTGCACGCCTCTGATCTTTCCGTCTTCTTTAAAATCATAAGGGACGAGGAACAGAACAGAGATTCCATGATTTACCGTAAACTGGAAGCCCTGATGGGTTTTGATCCCGATGAATGCCCACCCGAAACTATGGATAATGCACTGAAACTGTATGCTGCCTGTGGGGAAAAGACCCTCTCAGAACTGGCACCCGTTTACGGCAAAGGCGGAAAAACAGAGCCGCTGAAACCCATTGAAGCATTTCTACATGCCCCCGGAGTTATGGGGATGCCTGAATTTTCAACAAAAAGCATGGGAAGGGAGACAAATTCCGATACTGCACCCTGGAGGGTGGCCGTAGAGGACGCCCGAAAATTAAGGGAGGAAATCGGAAACAGGCACAAAGCCATTGAAACAGCAAGGCTCTTTGACCTTTTAGGAATTGCCGCATCGGACAGGGATAAATGGAGCCCACCATGCAGGTCCTTGGTTTCAGTAGGTATCCCAGCCTTTCACCAGCATATAAAATTTATCCCCCGAAAAAGACACCCTTTGAGCAAACGATTTGAACTGGCCCGTTACATTGGTGATTATATCTGCACCGGTGACAGCCACTGGCTGACAAATACAGACCTTGGCACAGCCAGACAAAGATATCAGAGGGCTTTTGCCGCCGCATTTTTATGCCCCATGGATGGTCTGATGGCTTTTTTACAGGATGATTATTCCGAAGAGGCCATTGAAGACGCCGCAGATCATTTTGACGTGAGTGTACAGACCATTGCTTCTCTGCTGAACAGCCATTCTTCCGGAGAAAGGGAATTTTCCTTTTTTACATCGCCCCTTTCATTCTGAAAAGGAGATGCTTCTTAATGGTAATTATTCAGAACAGTTTATTCCGAACTGTCAATGCTGTAATTGCAGCAGCTTCGTACTGTTGCAAGGCTCCGTGGCTATTTGCAAGTGACATTGCAATCGTTTCGGATCAGAGCTTTGCAGGCCTGTGCGAAAGAAGCGGCAAACTGTCTGAGCCGCCACAAAGGCAGCGTACCAAGGCCTGCTATGGTAATCAAAAAGCCTATCCTGCCTGTGGCGGGGAGTTTTTGCCGCTTCCGCACAGGGCAAAAAGCTCCCGAATAAGATTGCGTCACGGGCAAATAGCCTGGGGCCTGTGCATCTGCCTTGCAGGTATGGTACCTGGAAAACTGTGCTGAACAGTTACTCTTAATGAATGAGAACTAAAAAAAGCCCTTATCGATCACAAGGCCCGCACCATGGAGGATATGATCAAGAAAGGCAAAAATCAGCCCAGTCATGGCCTGATAAGAATCCGGACATGACTGAGCTTAAGCGATAATGAGAAATTCTTATGCCACCCTCTTCAGAACCGAAGAAAGCATGCGGTCCGCAGCAAGGCCGGGAGCCAGCTGTTTCCGAACCATTTTCCCCAGAGCCATTTTTTCTTCCTCATGCATGGGCGTGCTGGCCGCAGCCTCGCTAAGGGCCTTTTCCATGGCTTCACGCACCCTTTCAAAGCCTGTGATCACTTCAGGATAGGCATTGTTCTCCCGCCATGGAAGAATCATGCGGCCTTCACTTCTTCCGGATTTATGGGCTGGTGTCAGCACTTCCCAGCTTCCGCCAAGGGGCTTTCCGCTCCTTTCATGCTGACCCGGATAGCAATGGCTCTCCCAGTAGGCAGGGGGCATGGGTATTTCCGTATCCACGGCAAGGGGGGCCATACCAAGCTCTTTTTCTGCCGGCTCCAGTGTAATGCTCCAGCTTAAAACGGGGCGGAAATTACCTCTTTTTTTATCAATGCTCCATCGAATTTCCAAGGGGATCTCCTTTCTTCATACTGTTTTGTGTTCCATCACACCCCACCCAGAGCCAGACATTCACCAAAGGGTGGCATCGCTTTGGCATCATTCCCGCAAACCGCCCATAAAACAGGAAAACCCGGATCTGCCGGATAATGCTCACAGGCAAGATCGGTCAGATAAATCAGGCAGCGGGGCGCAAGGCCTTCTTTTTCAAGCCATCTGAAGGGTGCCCTGAAGTCCGTACCTCCTCCGCCTGTGAAAAGGGGTTCCATGGGCAGATCCGAGCGGGTCAGCCTGAAAACCCCTCCAACGGCCATATCACAGCCCATCACAAGGATTTCACCGGAAAAGGCAGAAAGGATGGCGGACACTTCCGCACAGAACATATCCAGTTCCCCGGGGGATATGCTGCCGGAAGTGTCCACCACAATCACAATACGGTCTGCGTCTTCACTGCGGACCGATGGCAGATAAAGTCCCTGATGCAGATAACGTCGGTTGGGGGGTGACCAGGCATAATCGCTTCTCGCTGTCTGGTCCACAAAGCGGGAAAGGAGCATGCGCCAGTCCATGCCCGGTTCAAGGGTGTCACGGATACTGCGCTCTATGCTGGCAGGAAGATCGCCTGCATCCCTGCGGGTGAGGAGGACCTTGGCCAGCAGGGTTTCCATGGCCGATGCTTCCGCTTCTCCGTCGGAAGCATCCCCCGGATGCTGCCCGTCCCGCACTTCGCCCGTTCCTGCGGGATCACCGCCACCGGGGTCGGAAATATCCGAATCCCCTTTTTCTTCTTCGGCAGATCCTGCGCCCCCTTCATCTCCTGCGCCTTCACCGGATCCGGCAGAAGGCCCATGGGTGTGGCTGTCTCCGGCTACCTTTTCACCGTCGGCACCCGGACCTTCCATTTCCTCACCATCGCCATTTTCGCCGGAACCGGGATCGGAAAGTCCCTGTCCCTCCCTTTTATCCATGCGGCTTAAAATACGCTCATACACGGTTTCCGCAGGAAGATGCCTGAAGGCAGGATCATCCAGCCAGCCTTCGGGCAGCCTGAACCCCGCCTCCAGAAGCATCCAGTTCATGGTGTGGTCGCAGGCCATGTTCCAGATGGAAGGGTCCCTGTCCTTTCTGCGGGTATGATGCCCAAGGGCCGTGTGCAGCACCAGATGGGCCAGAAGCCCCTTCAGGCTTTCAAAGGGCAGGGCCCGGATGTATGCGGGCTGATACCCTATGGTTCTGCCGTCCGTCCATGCGGAGTTACAGCCGGGATCCGCCGCAATTTCAAGGCCCATGGCAAGGGTTCCGAAAAAGGGGTGATCCAGAAGCAGATGGGTTCTGGCCTTGCGCATGAGAAAGGCAGGAGACCCGGATAAAAGTTCTGAAGGAGGCATCAGACAAAAATCTCCGCATGGTTTTCTGCCCAGAGGATAAATTCCTGAGTATCCACAAGACGGGTATCCTTTCTGATGGCATCCCTTATCAGAAGTACGGCAAATTCCACGGGAAGCTTTGATGCAATGCGGGTGATGGCTGAAAAGGTTTTACTGGATGCATGGCTGGCCAGAAGTTCGCAGAGGGCATAGAGAAGGGCCGGGTCTTCCGCTGGCAGTTTCCAGGTATCCGGGTTGCTCAGCAGATTTTCAGCCGAAGGCAGCTCCCGGCATACGGCAAGATAGCCCGTAAACTCTGCGGCAGCTCCGGCACCCACGGTTCCGGCCACAAGGGCGCTGAGGATTTCCTCGTCTTCCGTTGCATCCAGAATTCTGGAAACAAAGGCCCAGGATCTGGGGGTGGGAAAGGCCTTTTCATTGCGGGTGGGATCAAAATGATGCAGAAGGGCCGGTCTGAAACGCAGAAAAGCAATGACTTCCGGTGCAATTCCCTCCTGAAGCGCCCAGTCCACCCAGTCTTCAATGCGGACCTCAAAATCAATGTGGGTAAAGCGGTTGGCCAGAGCCGAAGGCATGCGGTGGGTGACGGAGCGGTCCGTCTCCCGGTTGCCCGCAGCCACCACAGACCAGCCATCGGGCAGTTTGTAGTCTCCGATGCGGCGGTCCAGAACCAATTGATAGCAGGCGGCCTGTACTAAGGGCGGGGCGGCATTCAGCTCATCCAGAAAAAGAATACCCCTGCCCTTTACGGGAAGGAAATCCGGCGGAGACCAGGAGGTCCGGCCATCCTTTTCTATGCGGGGCAGCCCCCGAAGATCCACGGGATCCAGAAGCAGGGCGCGGATATCCACAAGTTCCCGGTCCATGGCTGCGGCTGCCTGCCGTACCACATCACTTTTTCCTATTCCCGGAGGCCCCCAGAGGTAAAGGGGCTGGCCTGCTTTTACAAGGGTTTCTACGGTGCTCTGTACCAGACGGGCTCTCATGACAGTCTTTCTCCTGATAAAATCTGTAATTTCCAGACTCTGAAAATGCCCGAAGATATTTTTATTGTCAAACCCTTTTTGGTCTACCAAAAATATATTGCTTCGCCTTTTTTTGGCAAGAGGGCCTGCATCCTTATAAAAAATTCATTTTATCTTTAAAAAGCAGGGGCTAATATCCGAGACTCCTTCTTTTTTTGAAATATGTATTTTTTTCGGCATACCTTATTTTTTTGAATTGACTTTGGCTTTCCGAAATCATATGGATGGCAAAAAAATCTAAGCTATGAAAAAAAATTTAATGTTCCCCGCACTTACCACCAGCCAAAGAGAAAGGATTATTCATGTTGTTACCATGCAGCCAAAGGCAAAAAAGTCTTTTAAAGACAAAAGACAAGGGGAAAAAATCACCTGTTCCATGGAAGATCGCCCGGGCACTGGGGCTGGGGCTCACCCTCACAGCCTTTGCCTTCAGTTCATCGGCGATGGAAAAGGAAAAAGAAGATACAGCCATTGCCATGTCCGAAGTAACGGTCATCGGTACCCGCATTGCAACGGATGTGCAGAAATATCCCGGATCGGTGACGGTTCTGGGGGAAGAGGATCTGAAAAGTTCCAGTACGGTCATTGAAGCCATGACTTCCATCCCCGGTGTCACCACAGGGGGGGATTCCGGCAGGGCCATGGGGCAGCAGTTCAACATCCGCGGCTTCGGTTATCAGTCCGAAGACAGGGTCATTATCCTTCAGGATGGCGTCAGGCGTTCCGCCTCCCTTTTTTCCAATCAGATCTCAACCTTCCGTTCGGATAATGATCTTTTAAAGAGGATAGAAGTGGTCAAAGGCGCATCCTCCGGGGTACACGGCAGTGGTGCCATCGGCGGTGTGGGGGAAATGGGCACCAAGGATGCCTATGATTTCATGGTTCCCGGTCAGAACTTTGGCATGGCCACAAAATTCCGCTATGAAGACAACAACTACAGGGAAGGTTATGTGGCCTTTGCCGCGGCACCGGAAGACCAGAAATATGAGATGCTGATTTACGGTAAAAAAGGTCAGCATGGGGACAGAACCCTTGCCAAGGCATACAGTGCCGGAAATGATACAAGCTCAAAAAAAGTTGATAACGATGAGGATCTCAGAATTCTTTTTATCAAGGGGGGCTACAATTTTACCGATGCCTCAAAACTGACCCTTTCCTATTATGATTTTTCAAAAGATTCCAAAGTCACCTGGCAGAGCCTTTGGCATACCTCATACAGCACCGTAACCGGACCCGTCATCGGTACCCTCACCCAGAGGGATATGATCGCCAGCTTCACCCACAACCCTAACCATTCTCCATGGCTGGATTTCGGTGCAACGGTGTACAGGGCTGATTCCAGCTACGACAGGGGCTTTGACTCCTTTAATGCCAGAGGAGAAAAGGACAAGCTGGACTATGAAAACAAGGATGAGCGCTGGGGCCTGCGCCTTCGCAACCAAATGCACTTTTCTGCCCTGACAGCCAGCAACCGCCTCCTTGTGGGAGCGGATTTTGAAAAAAGGGAAGAAGATGCCATTTATGTGAGAAACGGCACCGTCAGTGATTTTGGCTCCATGCCCAATACCTATGAAGACATGGGGTATTATGCCCATCTGGAGTCCTCATTTTTTGATGACATTCTTGTACTGCAGGCCAGCGGCCGTTTTGACAGCTTTGACCGCAAGGTAAAGGGAGGAGGCAAGGCCTACTCCGGTGATCACTTTTCTCCAAGGATAGGGTTCAGTGCCCGCCTTTTTGAGGGCTTCCACCTTCTGGGTAACTACTCCGAATCCTTCCGTGCTCCCACACCCCATGAAACCTCCTCCGAAGGCCCCCTCAACCGCCATTACTGGTATCTGCCCAATGCGGATCTTAAACCGGAAATCGCCAAGGAATTTGAAGGCGGCTTTTCCTATACCCGCAGAAATATCCTGAGGGATGAAGACCGGTTCCGCTTTAAAGCCATGTATTTTGACGGTAAAATTGAGGACATGATCAATCTTGCACCGGATCACGACGGACCCAGAGCAGAAGATCATCCCATGAATGAAAATGCAGTTTATGCCACATATAAAAACATCGACAGCGTTTCCCGCGAGGGGTACGAGCTTTCAGCGTCCTATGACGCCTTCCGGGCAGGCTTCAGTGCAAGCTTTTCCCATCTCAACATGACCGATGATGCCACGGGCAAAAAAGCCCCCCAGGCCTTTGCCGATAAAGTCACCTTCAGCGCCTATGCAAGGCCCCTTCACAGCCTTAAAATCAGCACCACCGTTCATCACTGGCTCAAGCCGGACCAGAACCCAGAAACCCTCGTGAGCGGTGGAACAACCCACTGGTATGTCAGAGACAGCTACACACAGGCCAACTTCCTTGCCGCATGGACTCCGGATATCCGCTCCATGAATCTTTTTGCAAAGGATCTGGAAATCCTTGTGGGTGTAAACAATGCCTTTGATCAGGCCTATATCAATGCCAGAGACGTGGAAACCACTTCCCGTGTGGCTAAAGGCCGGAATATTTTCGCCAGTCTGAGCGCAAAATTTTAATAACCCTCCCCGGATCTGTCGGATGCTGCCTGAAAGGGCAGAGGGATGCAAAATGGCCATCCGCATCAGATCCGGGGAAAAAAATGAAAGGATATAAATGATGATGCACCGCTTATGCAGCTGTATTCTCGGCTTCACCCTGATATGCATGGCTGCGGCAACGCCCCTCATGGCTTCAGAAAAAAGAAGCTATCCGGAAGCCCTGAAAAACCTTCCTCCCCTGACAGCCACACAGAACGGAGAAATCCGCATCATCCATCTTACGGATGTGCTGGATTTCTTCAACAAGACATGTCCGGGCACCATTCTGAGCTTCGTTGCCATCCGTTATGGCATCGACACCCTCTTTGGAGAAGACACACCGGACCTTGACGATATCGTTGTCATGAGCCGCATCGGTGGGGGGCCTTTAGACACACTGGATTTCATTCTGAAGGGCGGCAACCCCGCCAACCGCACCTGGCCTCCTCCGGGTATTGACCGCAGCATGGAAAACTATGTGCTTCAGTTTTACCGCAAATCCACCCTGCAGGGCGTCACCGTAAGTCTGAAAAGGGATGTCTGGGCAGGGGCGGATTCCTATTGTTCCTCTGCAGCACCCACAGAGGAAACAACCCAGCAGAGGCGCACGGATCTGCGAAGCTACATTTTCCAGACCCTGCCCCTTGTGCATCCCTCCGAAGCCTTTGAAACCACTGCCGTTTATACCTTCATTCCCTGGGGCAGCATGACGGAGCCGGAGATGAGACGGAATATCCGGAACCAGAGGCGGCAGCACGCAGAAACGCAGGAAGGGTAGTTTTTTTCCTGAAAAATCATAAAAAAGCACCATCCCGGACAGCAGGCACCGCAATGGGTGTCCACTGTCCGGGAATATCCCCCCCTGATTTCTGCATGTAATTCTTTTTTCAAATATAAGAATCCCTGTCATTATCCATTCAGATATGCTTTAATATTCTTCATGTTTGAAGTTTTTTTCTAAAAAAATCAAACCTGAACCTTCCATTGCTGAAGAGGGGTGCTTGACTGCGACTTTTTTCACAAGGCGAAAAATTCTGGCTGCTGACTTTGTAGGCCGTTCGACCTCAATGCACCATACCAAACCTTTAGAGAAGCCATGAAAACAACCAGCTTAATTTATTCAGTAACCGCAATCCTGATTGCAGCCATTATGGCCTTTAAAATTTATGATGGGCTGAATCACCTGCAGCAGATGAAGCGTATGGAAAATCATGGAGAAAAAACCATTGGTTATGTTCAGGGTACAGCCAGTGAGACCATCAGCAGGCGGGGCAGCCGGGTACGCTATTTTGCTTACATCGACTATGCCGGAACCGATGCAGGGGGTCAGGACCGGCGCCTGACCATTAAAGCGCCTGTTGAAAAGGAACAATATCAGATGCTCACCCACAGCCAGCAGGTTTCTGTCATGTATGAGTCTGGTGCACCGCATAATGCCATGATGATCGGTCAGAAAGAAACCTCTGCCAAAACCAAATGGGTAACAGGTTTTGCCTTTGCCCTTTTCCTTATGGCTGTAAATGCTGCCCTGTATTTTATCTTCAGGCCAGTCCCCCGGTTTTCACCAGGATCCCGTAAGGAGCCGTACTGATGTCACCCATATTTGCATGGTTACTTTATCTTACATTTACAAGCCTGAGCCTTTTGCTGGTGATGGCAGGTCTGGCCACAACCCGCGCCAACTGGAGAACCCTTCAGCGCGTCAAGAGCCCTGTGCAGCAGGTGACTGCGCCTGAGGAACCCTTTTGCTCTCTGGTTCAGGTTCAGTCAGGCACCCCCGGCCTGTCCCTGCTCTTACAGGAACCCTGTGTGTACTCCATAAGCCTTGTAAAAAAAGGATACTCCAAAAATAAAAGCCGGATCTATCTGGACGAAATCTCTCAGGCAGAAATAACAATGATTTCGGGGGACTGGTCCTTTGAAATCCCTGAAAGGGACACAGGGTGTTTTTGGATACTGCCTGAATATCATTACCATAAATGGGTGGGCCGCGCCCTGCCTGAAACCATAAGAAAGAGACTGGAAACCCTTGATATTGATCCGGACTTCTGGAAGGGGCTGCGTTCCTGCACCGTAGACATCAAAGAAAAAATTATCCCTACCGATACGCCGGTATGGGTATGCGGGCGGCTTGTACCGCAAAAGTCCCCGGAACCAGAAGAAAAGAAATCCAGCAGGCAGCCCGCCCCTTACCGGTTGGCCGGACACTGCGATCTGACGTTTCCTTTAATTGCTGTTACCCACAAAGACATGAAACAACAGGCATTCTTTGACTGGATGATGTGGCTGACTGGCAGTCTGTCACTTACAGCCTTTACGGCTTTTGTCAGCTACCTGTTCTTCTTTACATTCTGACCCCTTTGATCACATCAGTACAGAAGCAGCAATCCAAAACAGGGCAGGCCTTTTAAAGCTCCTGAGAAATCCGTCAGCTCGTTAAGGGATGTGATGAGCCAAAAACTTTAGCCTGCTGCTCAGCCCCCCCTCTCCCACCCGCCGCCCAGTACCTTATAAAGATCCAGTGCCGCATCCAGACTTGCCAGCCGGAGCTGTACCATCTGATCCCTGGCCTGAAAAAGACTGCGCTGGCCGTCCCGTTGTCCGCATATTTTCTCATTTTGCAAAAACAGGACATCAAAATAAATTCCTTGACTTTTTTTAGGCATACAAAATAAGATTTGTCACACACAAGAGCTGGACACCCATATCTCCCGCGCGGCGGGAAGCCCCTTAACCGGAAAGATTATGATTGATATCCTTCAAAGACTCGTTCTCGCCGCTGCGGTCAGCGGTGCCATTGCCCTGAACATGGATGAGATTCAGGGTTTCTATGAAGAAACCATGACGGCATCCCAGAGGGTGACGGCGGCCGGTGACCTGCGAAGTATATCCATCATGCTGGATTATGAATTCATGCAGAGCGGCCGCTATCCTTCGGAAAGAAACTTTGAACGCTGGCTGCAGCAGCGCTTCCAGGAAAATGAACTCCGGGAGCTGAACAGGGATCAGTGGGGAAACACTTACAGATACAGCACGGGACCGGACCGGAGAAGCTTTGTTCTTGCCAGTGCCGGGCCGGATGGAGAATTTGATACCGAAGACGACATGATCCGCACAGGTCCCTGATTCAAAAAAAGCGGCCTTTAAAGCAGCAGATTTTCATGCAGACCGTACAACAAGACAAAGGAGGATAAAGGATGTTACTTGAAAACCAGCGGGAGGACAGGTGGAAAATCCGGCATTCTTTGCCCCGTTTCATGAAGGGACTGCTGCGGCGACGCAGATTTTTTGTGTCTCCTGCCTTTCAGCTCAGCCTTACCTGGCGCATTCTCCTGCTCATGATGCTGGCCGTGGGCATTACAGCTACCATAGATGCCTGGTTCTATCTGGTCTTTCTGGATCAGAGGATGATGATCAATGTGAACATGGCTTATCTGAACAAATTTATTGCCATCCTGCTCCTTGTACTCATCGGAGGGGCCGTCTGGACTCTGCGTCTCACCCATCGCATTGCAGGGCCGGTTTACCGGATCATCCGGGTTCTGGAAAAGACAGGCGATCATGGAAAGACAAAGGTCTGTCTCCGAAAAAATGACCTGCTTCAGGAACTGGCGCAGCCTGTAAATGCCACGCTGGCCCTTCTGAACGAACAGCGCCTCCGCATTCATCTGGCCCGGAAGGATCTGAACAGCCTTCTGGAGCAGATGGCAGAGGGTGAGCGGAATGAGGAAGATGTGATACGGCAGATCCGGGAGGCTGTTCGCAGGCTGGACGGAGAATGATGCCTGTTTTTTTTAAAGAAAAAGATAAAAAACCCCTAAAAAACCATGGCTTTTAGATTTTTTTTAGACTATCCAAAAAAATGCTTGACATGGAAAAAGAAAGGGGTTAAGTTCGGACCCGTTCGATGAATGATAATTCAGGCACAGAGGAACACCTTACGGTCTTCGGCATTGCAAATGTGCGACAGAAAGTGAAGGCGTAACTGGAAAAGGCGATTTTTTTTTCGCCCCGGTTACGCCTTTTTCCTTTTACAGGGAGCAGACACCATGGAAAACCATCTTTCCTTAGAACACAGCCCCATACGGGAAAAAATCATGGAGCTTTACACGGATCTTTTTCTGCACGACGGATACGGAAAAATTTCCCTTGAGATGCGTTTTCTCAAGCGGGGGCAGAAGGAAATTATCGTCAGCAGCGGAAAGGATTTTCGTTTTGTGGTGGACTGGCCCGAAGTCCGGTCCGCTGGCAGCTAAAACAGGTATCATCCTTCCCCTTTCACGGGAAGGTTCATGATAACGGATTTTCAATTCGGAGTGAAGGGAGGTGAGGCAAGGGAGGAAGTACATTCCCCAAAGGCCGGTGCAATGCCGGAAAAGGGAAAACAGGCTCTTTCTTCATGGGAACCCTGGGGCAGGGCAGGGAAGAAAGAAAGTCAGAAAAAGGGAAGTGTGGAAAAACTTGCACAGGCAGCGGCAGACTCTGGGGCTGAGTTGCTGCTCCATAGGAAAAACAACTTCAATTTTTTATGGAGCAACAAACAATGTTAAAAATGTTTAAAAAACGAAACAGACAACTGAACCAGAAGGGTTTTACCCTGCTGGAAATCCTCGTGGTTGTGGCCATCATGGGCTTCCTCGTGGCCATGGTGGCTCCCCGTTTTGCGGGTATTGTGGGTAACACCGAAGAACTTGTCTGCGACACCAACCAGCAGCGCATGGTGGCAGCAGTGGCCACCTACTATGAAACCAAGGGCGGCCTTCCTTCGGGTCTGGTTAACCTGGTGGACCAGAATACAGAGGATGACTCTTACCAGATCCCTACCCACACAGGGCAGCTTGAGTTTTCCGATGAAGGGAAAGCCACCTTTGATGATGAATTTATTGACCGCAATCTCTTTGCGGTTCACCACCTGAGTGGAGCAGAAGCCAATCGAATCCGCAGGCTTGGTATCGGTTCCGTTTACAATCTCAATGCCTACAATTATGAGGGTATTGATGAGGACGAATATGACTTTATAGATAGTGACGATAGGGCCGCCCCCCTGAACCGTGCAAGGGTCGCAGAAGGCCTTGGTGTACTCATGGTGGGTATGGGTGCTAGTGACCAAGATGCTTACCTGGCTTTCTCACCTAGCGTATCACGCAATACCACAACTGGCATCCTTGAATTTGGCGGCGAAGGATATGCTGAATGGGGAAATCCCGAGTGGCTGGGCCGCATCTTCTTTGGTGTGGGTGCTGACTCCGCACTGGTTAAAGAAGGGATGCTTTCCGCCGCTGGTCTCTGCCCCGAGGGTCTGAACGATGATCAGATCACCTGGAACCATTACGGCATCCTTCTTCCCCGTCTTAAAGAAACGGTGGATAGAATGACTGATGAATTCAGAGGTGATCTGGAGCAGGTCATTGCCAAGGCCAATGGCGGCGCCTACCGCACCTTCAACCTTGCCAAGGCACAGCAGGGCTTTGAGTTTGTCACCCAGTGCCCCGAAGGTCACATGTATCCTGAGTCCGAAGACTTTGAAGAGTGGGCCATCGCTGTGGGTGTTACAGATGAGGAAGATGCCAAAACAGCACTTGATGCCGTAATGGATTAATCCGGTCAGACAGAAATCTGTCTGAGCATTAACCCCGCGGGAAGGGCAAAAGCCCTTCCCGCATCCATTGGAGTCGGGCATGGGCGGCAACTGCAGGGGCTTCACCCTGATGGAAGTACTGATTGTGGTGGGAATCATGGGCTTTATGGCAGCCATGGTTCTGCCCTTTGGCGGCATGGTCCGGGAGGCGGAACGGGAAAGGGCCACTCTGGCAGCCATGGATGCCCTTGAAGAAGCCCTTTTGGGCCACAGCCAGCTTGTGGACCCTCTGGATAAGGGCCGCATCATCGGCGGCTATGTGGGAGACATGGGCGCATGGCCGGATCTCTTCCAGCCGGGAGCAGCAGATGGCAAACCCGGAGACACAAGGGGAGAATTTACAAAGAACCGTTTTCAGTGGAAGGATTTTACCAAGGTGACCGATCCAAAGGCTCCGTCTCTGGGACAACCCCGGGGGCTCTGGACCCGTCATCTTCCGGGCAGCGCAGATACCCGGTGGCAAGGTCCCTATCTCAGGGACCCCCGGGGAAAAACCAAATCACTGGCAAGGCATTATGCCAGCAGCCAGAAGGATTATGAAGGCATGGATACACTGGACAGGGAATACTTTCATCTGCTGCAGGCCGGTGAACAGCTTCGGGACGGCTGGGGGCAGGCCTTCCGGTTTTTTATTTCCCCCGACCCTGAAGAAAGTGGCTCCGATGCCAACGCCCTTTTCTGGATAATCTCCATGGGGCCGGACGGCATGGCCACCCTGCCCGACGATATAAAAGACTATAATCCGGATGCATCCCACAATCAGGATAATATTGTACGAAAATTTCGAAAACACCAGTGGCAGGACATCATGGAAAAACAAAGCCGCATCAGCACCATTACCCAGCGGCTCATTTTTATTACCGAAGACAGGCTGGACAGCGCTGTCAAAGCCATTGTGGGTGATGCCCCGGCCGGTGCCAACACGGGCTATACGGCCGATCTTCTGGACTGGCCGCAACTCTGGAACCGGGCGTGTAAAAATGATGAGGGCCATACGGTTTCCTGCACAGGCGACAATGCCGATAGTGAAGGCTGGCAAAACCTGTTCCATGGCGAATCGGAAAATAATCCTTTCACCTACGGCCAGCCCAGAGGTCTCTGGGACCAGACAGCTCTGGAAGGAATCATGCGGGGCAGCCATGAACTCAAGGAAAGCCGTTTCGGTGTTGGCTGGCGACACGGCTATGTCCCAGCACCCCACGGTTCTGCTGAAACACTGCAGGATGCCTGGGGCAGGCCCCTTCACTTCTTCAATATCAAGGAAAACGAAAAGGATCAGCTCATGGTTCTCTCCGGCGGTCCTTCGGGTTCCTTCTGCATCACAGGCAGCGATAACAAGTGCCTCCATATGACGGATCTGGAAAACTGGACAAAAACCTTTTCCCTGAAAAAGAATGGCACCTGTACCGATGACTCCCCCTGCTATGACCCGGAGCACGATCTCAACCGTGATAACCGCATCCGCATCCTTCGTATGCAGGACTGGACACCGGGTTTTCTCAAGCTGACAATCCGCTTCCATAACATAGAGGCGGCCTGTCCCGGTTCAGGTGATGAAAAAATCCGCTGCCGCATTTATGGCATCACGGGGGATAAAAACCAAGACCCATGGGTTGAATCGGGAGAATGGACATGGACAGAAGGTGAAAATGGAACCCAGGACACCTGCACATCCGCCTTCTCCTTCAGCGACACGGACGATTCACGCCTTGCCTCAGGGGGAAGGTATCTGGTCTGCTGGAAGGGTGGTGATGATCCTCCGGAATCCTGCCCTTCAGAAAACTGCCTTATCCGTATTTTCAGCGTATATGCCAGCCCCGGCCGCATGGTGGACAGGGAGCTGGTCATCAATTTTAATTGAGCAGGAAGCAGGCTTTTTTTCAATGAGTGAACAGGACCAGACAACAATAAAAGAAGGGGATGGGGCAGATCATCCCCAGCCTCCCAAAACTCCGGCCCAGCCCAAAGGGGGTTTTAGGGCAAGGCTTTCTTCTGTGGCAGCCGCCCTTTCTCCTTACCGCCTTGCAGCAGGAATGCAGGCCCTTCCCCTGCCGGAAAAACGCTGCCTCGGCATAGAATGTTCCGGCGATGAAATAAGGGCCGCTCTGGTCCGCAGCCGTGCCGGAAAAATTGAGATTGTGGATTTTATGGCCCTGAAACTCCACGATGCCAGGGAAGAGCTGCCCGGCATTGCCCAGCTTCAGGAAATCCGCAACCGTTTAGGGTGCAGGGCAAAAACCCCCACGGTATTCATCACCCCCAGAGCAAGGGTGGTGGTTCTGCCCATGAACCCGGACAGGGTAAAAAAAATCTCTGCCCATGCACTGGGAGAAGCGGCAAAGTGGGAAGCCGAAGCCTATACGGGCATTCCCGGCCACCAGTCCCTTGCCGGTGTGGAGGTGGAAAAAAAAAGGGAGGAGCCGGGCCAGATTCAGGAAGAAAGCGATGAGGTGCTGGTTCAGGTTTCCGTACTGGAACAGAATGTTTACAGGGCGGTAAAGGAGCGCTTCCGGCTGGCAGGGCTCAGAATGATGCGCATTTATCCGGCAGAAGTCTGCTTCCATGTGCCTCTGCTGGACATGCACAGGGATACGGACAGGGCGGTTCTGGAGGTGGGGGATGCCTTTTCCGGCTTTGCCCTGCTCCGGGGCGGAGACACCCTTTCCATCAATGCCATGGATATCAGCACCCCAAGAATACGGGAACACATACTGGGAGCCCGCATTCCGGATCTGGAAGACACCCTTTTTTATCATTTTCGTCAGGCTCCGCCCCCCCATTCCGTGGCCGTAACCGGCACAGGTGCCATGGATGACAGGGTGATGGATTTTCTGAAAAAGCTGTCACCTTCCGGAGCCGAGCCCCTGCTGATGCGCCGTGCGGGCAGTCTCAGCACCCTCGGTGCCACGGAAAGCCCCATCTTTGCCATGGCCGCAGGTGGGGCCATGCGGGAGCTTGGGAAAAAAACCATGCAGGGCATCGGCATTTCCGATGCCATCCCCCTTGGCATCCGCATCCGCCAGAGTATTTATCTCATGCCCCTTGCTGCGGCCTCCCTTCTTTTTGCCCTGCTCATGTCCCACTATCTTCTCCTGCGTTATCAGGAAAATCATTTCCGGGAACGGCGGCAGACCATGGAGGAGCAGATCAAGGAAAGGCGGGGTGAACTGAACACCAGCCGCAGCCTTCAGACTCAGATTGATGAGACGAGGAAGAAGAAGGAGGAGATGGAAAGACAGCTCCGCTTCATGGAGGGGGATTCGGGCAGGGAGATCCGTGAGCTTGTGGCATTCAAAGAAAAGTTGATCCACCTTCTTCCGGAAAATATCATGTTTACGGAAATCCGCCAGCTTCCCGGCCGGAAAAAGGGCTTTGAAATTCAAGGCTCTGCCGTGAATGCCTCTTCCGTAATGGAATACGTGCTGCTTCTTCGTAAAAAAGACCTCGCCCGCACCGTTGAGGTAAAACGCCTTGAGTATCAGGGGGCAGGCAATAACAGCGGCCTTAGCCACGGCTTCACCCTGATGATGGAGATTGGCTGAGATGGCCCGCAGGTTAACCAAGCTGGAAAAATTCGGTCTCATTGCCGCCGTGATAACGGGCATGATCTTTTTTTACCTGAACAAGGTCTATGATCCCCAGCAGCTTGCCATGCAACGGGCCAGAGACCAGTTGAATAAAACCATCAGAGACTACAACGATCTTCAGTCTGCCCCACCCCTGTTCCAGTTGCAGCAGAGGCTGAAAAGTTACAGGGAAGATGTGGAAAAACTGGAAAAAAACCTGGCTGAAAGGGATATACACGCAGGAAAGGAAGAAAGCCGCATGGCTTCCCTGAGCTGGATCTACCAGCAGATGGAAGGCCGGGGAATGCCCGTACTGGAAGCCCGGCCCTCGGGAACCAGACAGGAACTCTTTACATGGCATGTGTACCGCTTTGGAACAAGGGGGAGTTTTTCAGATTTTACGGAGCTGCTGAAGCAACTGGAAAGATCCCCCCTGCCCCTGAAGGTGGAGGCCATAGAGATAAAAAGACCGGACAAGGGATGGCCCCTTGCCATCTCCATGGATATCTGGATCATGGGCTGAAAAACGACCGGACAGGGCAGGGGCAGAAAATAACTTTCTGCAAAATATTAGTCATGGCTATACTTTTTTACTAAGTGAAAGGTTTTTCATATGTTTTTTTTCGGAGGAGAACCATTCCGGGCCTTTCTTCTCATACTGGCCCTTATCATTATTTTCCTGTCCAGTCCCCGGTGGGCTGCCGCAAGGGAACCCTTCATAAACCCGCCCCCGCCCATGGCGGTATTCAATTATCCGGCAGCCGCAGCCCAGATGCAGCTCAGGGGGCTGGTTGTCACGGAAGACAGTTTCAGGGCCGTGATTTATGTGAAATCCCAGCGCCGCTTCCATGTGGTGAGACCCCTGGACAGGGTGGAGGTGGAAATGGACGGCCTGCGCCATGAGTTCAGGGTTCAGGGGAGCGGAGGGCAGCGCCGGGTTCTGCTGCAGGGTAAAGACCGCCAGTGGTATGAGATCGGGGTGCATGAAAGTGAATAAAAATATTTTTAATTTTTTTGCCTTTTTTTTCCTGGCTGCTGCCTGCTTCCATGGGTGTACCCATGTGCGGCCAGCCCAAAAGGAGATTCATGCCATGCCCTCTTCTCTGCTGCAGGGGGAGACGACACCGGAAATACGACTCCCTGCCAGAGAGGATGTCCGCATCATCAGCAGGCATGAACCGGGAGAAGGGAGCCGCACCTTCAGACCGGGATTCCGCCATCCTGCAGGCCATACCCGCATCCTTGAACTTTTTTTTCAGGATCTTCCCCTTTCCATGGCAGCCGAACTTCTCAATGAGCTTTCCGGCATTAACCTCATGCTTCAGGAAGATATCAGCGACAAAAGGGTTCGTCTTTATCTGCAGGATGTGGATGTGGCCGCAAGCGTGGATTCCCTTTTACGGAAAAATGGCCTCTGGTTTCGCACGGACGGCCTGACAACGGCTGTGATGAGTGAAGAAGCCTTTGCAGAAAACATGATCTTCCAGCAATCGGAAAAGATACTGGCCTTTTTCATGCGCTACACCAATGCCCAGGACATGGCCGCCCTGCTGGCTACCCTGCTGGAGCCGGATGTGGATTTCAGGGATATGAGCGGCCAGTCTGTTTACGGCCATCTGGAAGCAGGCAGCAGCGGTGCGTCCAGTGCTTCCGGCGACACCCGGGCCAATCTTACGGAAAACGAAAGGAAGCAGCTCATCCGTATGGGCGTTCCGGATACCAGCCTCAGCATGGAAGAAGCTGCTGGACTTCTGGGAAAACCCATACCAGCCATTGTCACCGTTTTTAAAAAGAACAATGCCATTGTGGTGCGTTCATCGGACACAACCCTTTTGCAGCACATCAGCGGCCTGATCCGGGAGCTGGACACACCCATCCGGCAGGTACTGCTGGAAGTACGCATTCTGCGCCTTCAGCTGGGAGACAGTTTTGAATCCTTTTTTGACCTCAGTTACGGCGAAAACAGGAAAGACTACAGCGTAGGTGCAGCTACACTGACCGGTGCCGGAGAGCTTGCCGCAATCACCCTCGCCTCGGTTTTTTCCAATGAACACATCGCCGCCAGAATGCAGGTTTTTGCCAGAGAAAATCGCATGAAAACCCTTTCCTCTCCCTTTCTCATGACCGCAGATAATGCGTCCGTCCGCTTTTTTGTAGGGGAGGAAGTCCCCCTGCGCACAGGGGTGAGCAAGGAAACCATCCGGGGTTCGGACGTACAGGATCTGGTTGTATTTACCATGGACATACAAAGAAGGGAGCTGGGTACGGAACTGGATATCCGCAGTTTCATCAATGCGGACAAAACCATCACCATGGAAATGGCCATCGCCATTGAATCTCCCAATTATGGCGTTTCCAACATCACCCTCATCAATGACAGAACAGGGCAGCCCGTGGTCTTTCCTCTGGACGGTGTGGATAAAAACGAGTTCCGGTCCATCCTTGCCGTTCCTGCAGGGAATACGGTGGTGCTGGGGGGGTTCATCCGTCAGGAAAATCAGGATTATGAACAGAAGGTTCCCTTTCTGGGAGACATTCCCCTTCTGGGTTACCTCTTTAAAAAGGTGGAGCGCAGGGCCGTGCGCAATGAAACCCTTATCCTTGTAACCCCCCATATCATGGCACATCCCGATGAGGGGGGAGGGCAGGTGCGGCGTTTTCTCGAAAGGAGCAGCCGCAGTCTGGATGCGGAAACAGAGGGAGAAATTCCATGAGCCGCTTTACACGGAAACATCTGGGACCGGGTGCGCCTCCCGAATACATGGAAGATCTTTTGCGGCTGACTGTGGAAAAGGATGCATCGGACCTTCACCTCACCTATTCCGAACCGCCGGTTTTCCGCATACGGGGGGACCTTACTCCCATGGACTGCGGAGCTTACACCCATGACAAGATCCATGAGCTTCTCATGCAGGTCATGCCCCCCCGCTACGCCAAGGTGCTGGAGGAACGGCGATCCGTGGATTTTGCCGTGAGCAGCCCGGAAGTCGGCCGCTTCCGTTTTGCCGCCTATTACCAGAGGGGAGCCCTTTCCCTTGCCATCCGTCTGCTGGCCAAGGGCATTCCGAACTTTGAAAGTCTGGGGCTGCCCCCCAGTGTGGCGAGACTGGCCACCTTCCGGGATGGACTGGTTCTGGTAACGGGGGTGACAGGCTCCGGTAAATCCACCACCCTTGCCGCCATCATAGATGCCATCAACCGCAAGGACAGCAAAAATATCATCACCGTGGAAGACCCCATTGAGTATGTGCACCAGAACGGAAAGTGCATTGTGAATCAGCGGGAACTGCACACGGACGTGCTGAGCTTTCCCGATGCCCTGCGGGACTCCCTGCGTGCGGACCCGGATGTGATTCTGGTGGGAGAAATCCGGGATCTCGATACCATGCGCACGGCTATCATGGCAGCGGAAACGGGACATCTGGTCTTTTCCACCCTGCACTCCAAGGATGCCATGTCCAGCGTAAACCGCATGGTGGGTTCCTTCCCCGCCGGAGAACAGGCCCAGATCCGTCAGCAGCTTTCCTCCACACTCAGGGCCGTCATCTCCCAGAGACTGCTTCCCAGGGCGGATATGACAGGCCGTGCTCCTGCCGTTGAAATCATGTTTACCACAACGGGCATTGCCAACCTGATCCGACTGGGAAAAGACGATATGATCTATTCCGCCATAGAAACGGGTCAGAGGGAGGGTATGCAGACCATGGAGCAGTCCCTCCTGTCCCTTGTGAAGCAAAACATCATATCCATGGAAACGGCCCTGCCAGCGGCAAAAAACAAGGCCATCATGGAAAACCGCATGGCGCTCTGCGGTGAAATGCCAGCAGGAGAAGAAAAAGATAAAGAGTGCGGTCCTCCGAGATCCTGGTTCTTTTCTACCTCCATAGAAAAGGAAGGGGTGGGCAGAAAACCATGATACCCCTGTATAAGGACAGATTCGGCGGCTTTCTCGTACAGAAGGGCCTGATTTCCCAGGCCTGTCTGGAGCGGGTGCTTTCCATACAGAAGGTGGTTCCGGAAAAAATCGGCCAGCTTCTGGTACGGGAAGGGCTGCTCACGGAAGACAGGCTCATGCAGGCCCTTTCCGAATTTACCCGCATTCCCCTCTATGACGGCAACGGTGCTTCCTCCGTCAGTCCTGAAATACTGCGTCTGGTTCCGGAAAAAATGGCCCGCAGGGCCGGGGTTATGCCCCTTTTCCGCAATACAAAAAACGAGCTGCTTCTGGCCTGCAACGGCCCCGTGCCCAGGGCCATGCTGCAGAACATATCCCGCCTTGCCAAAGGGGAGGTCCGGCTGGTGCTGGTTACAGAGCGCCAGCTAAGAAAACTCCAGCAACTGGCCTATGCAAAGGATGTGGACACCCGCATTGATTTTCGCAACCAGAGCATGGATCTGGACGATCTCAACCTTGTGGTGGAGCTTCTGGAAAAAATACTGGTGCGGGCCGTGAGTCAGAACAATGTGTCGGATATTCACTTTGAACCGGAAATGGACGGCTTTGCCATACGGTTCAGGGAAGACGGCATGCTGCGGCGGGTGGAATCCCTGCCCCTTGCCATGGGCCAGAAACTTACATCAAGAATCAAGGTGCTGGCCAATCTGGACATTGCGGAACGAAGAGCCCCCCAGGACGGTTCTTTTGTCTTTCGCCCCAGTCTTCTCAAGGTGGAAATGGAGGCCGTAAATATGCGTGTATCCGTTCTGCCCGTTCATTATGGAGAAAAGGCCGTTATCCGTATTCTGCCTCCCCATGATGAAGAAATCCGGCTGAACGCCATGGGCATGGACAGCGAAAGCCTTGAAAAATTTAGCAAAGTCCTGAAATCACCCCACGGCCTGATTCTGGTAACCGGTCCCACGGGGTCGGGAAAATCCACCACCCTTTACGGATCTTTGCAGATGCTGCGCTCGGAACGCACCAATATCACCACACTGGAAGATCCCGTGGAACTCACCCTGAGGGGTATCAACCAGACCCAGGTGGACGGGGGGCAGCGCATGGATTTCGCCTCCGGTCTCCGGGCCATTCTCCGTCAGGATCCCGATATCATCATGGTGGGAGAAATCCGGGATGCAGCAACCCTGCAGGTTTCCCTGCGCGCTGCCATCACAGGCCATCTGGTACTTTCCACCCTGCACACCAATGATGCACCCAGCTCCTTTTCCCGGCTCATGGACATGGGAGGAGAGTCCTTTCTTGTGGCGGTTTCCGTCAGGGCCATTCTGGCCCAGCGTCTGGTGCGTCTGGTGTGCGCCCACTGCAGTGAGCCAAGGCCGGTCACAAGGGCCGAGCTGGATATGCTGGGTCTTCGCCACCTCTCTCCCGGCAGCTTTGATGTGAAACGCTCCTCAAAGCCATGCGATCTCTGCGGAGGCAAAGGGTATGCCGGAAGAACAGGTCTTTATGAGCTTCTTCTTGTGGATGAAGCCCTGAGGGAAAAAACCATGCACGGTGCCACATCCCACGAAATTGCAAAGGTGGCAAGGGCAGGGGGCAACTACAGGAGCCTTCTGGAAGACGGCATAGAAAAAGTGAAAATGGGGCTGACCACACCGGAGGAAATTCTCCGGGTTACCATGGAGTAAAGGAGAGGGAATGCTGCACTACGAATGCCGGGCCATGGATCCGGGAGGCCGCACGATCCGCATGATCATTGAGGCAAAAGACAAGGCCGCCGCCGCCGCAGAAGTGCGGGCAAGGGGCCTGTCTCCCATATCGGTTCAGGAAAATCAGGGAGGGGCGGCAACTTTTTCCATCAGTCAGTTCATGCCCGTTGGCACAGGAGACAAGGTGCTTCTCTTCCGCATGCTCAGTACCCTCATCAAATCCGAGGTAACCATCACCGAAGCCATCCGTATTCTCCATGACCAGACAGACAGAATGAACGTGAAGCGGGTACTGGGGGATGTCCTCATACGCATCGAGGGAGGTGCTCCCCTGAGTGATGCCCTTTCCCAACATGCAAGGGTTTTTCCCCCCATGATCATGAACCTGATCCGGGCCGGTGAAATGGGAGGAATGCTGGATGTCGTCTTTGACCGCATTGCCGACTTTCTGGAGAAAAAGTCGGATCTTAAGAAAAAAATGCTCATGTCCTTTTTCTATCCCGGCATGGTGCTGCTCATGGGCATTGGCGTGGTGCTGTTCATGGTGCTCTTTGTCATTCCCAGATTCATGGGCATGATTCAGGGCAAACTTCCTCCGGTCACCCAGTTTCTCATGGATTCCACAGCCTTTCTTCAGAATCACGGACTGAACATACTCATGGGGACAGGGGCTTTCATTGCCATGCTTTTTTTATTCCATGCCCTGCCCCTCACCCGTTACTGGATGGACCGTTATAAAATAAAGATTCCCGTGGTGGGACCGGTGATGAAGCTTGGCATAGTGGTGGGCTTTGCAAGGACCTTCAGTCTCCTTCTGGAAAGCCGCATTCCCATGGTGGAGGCCCTTAAAGCCACCAGTGCCACCCTGCCCAATACGGCGGTGCACCGTTTTCTGGATCAGGTGATTGAAAGGGTCATGGCCGGAGAGCCCCTTTCCTCCACCATGAAAAACAGCTGGTTTTTTACGCCCATCACCACATCCCTTGCCAGCATCGGCGAACATTCCGGCCTGATGAGTGAAACCATGGGAACCGTGGCCGAGGTGCATGAAAAACTTCTGGAAAGCAAAATCGCCCGCATGAGTGCCATGGTAGAACCCCTTCTCATCATCACCCTTGGGGGAGTGGTGGGTCTTGTGGTTTATGGGCTGATCTCAGGAATGCTGGCCATGTACTCCGGCTCCATGTGAGGTGTCAAAGAGATTTAGGGACCGGTCTGTCCGGTCCTGCATACAGATTCAAACCAGAAAAAAGGGAGGTTTACCCATGTTTCGTTATCTCATCTGCGGCCTGCTGCTCCTCTGCCTGCTGGCAGGATGCGGGAGCCAGCAAGTCCCGGAAAACAAAAACCAGATCTCTCAACATATGGATCAGGCCTTTCTCGATGCCTATGCCAGACGCATGCAGGAAGGAAGGGACGCTTCACTTTCGGCGGAACAGGTTCTTGAACATGTGCAGAACATGGAGGCCCTGATAGCCGAAGCAAGAATCAGAAAGCTGCACGACATTCCGGAATTTCGGCAGGCCCTGCATCAGTTTCAGGCAGAGCTGTTCATGCATACCCTGCAACCTGATCTTGTGAAGGAAATTCCAAGGGAAAGCATCAGTAATGAAGAAACCATGGCCTTTTTCGAAAAACACAAAGAACAGCATTACAGCCTTCCGGATCTCTATACCCTGCGCATTGCCATGTCCGAAGATACTGAAGAGCTGTATAGACTTAGAGAACTCATGGACAGCCAGCAGCCAGCAGAAAACTCCAGCTCGCTTCGCCTGCTTTCTCCAAGGCCTCTGGAGCAGTTTCCCGCACCATGGCAGGAGGCACTGCAGGGGATGAAGGAAGGCGACACAAGCCCCGTACTGAAACATGGAAATGGTTTTGCCGTTCTGCGACTGGAATCCATTGAAACAGAACGCTTCCATGATTTGGAAGAAAGGATGGAGTACATCCGCAATGATGCCCTTTATGCCCGTTACCGCAATGCATGGAAAAAAGCCTATGAAGATCTGAGGGAAATCCACGGTATTCGCATGGACTCAGCCCTTTCGGACGCCTTTGCAGCCGGCTTTGCCCATTCATCCGGCAAAGCCGGAGAGAATCTCTGAGCCTGATCTGGCCGGATCCCGATGCCCTGCACCGATCCGCCGATTCCAGATATTCTCATGTTCCTGATGCAAAAAAGGGAACAGAAGCCCTGATATGTTAATATGAAAGGATATACGGCATGAACACATACATATATTTCAGACAGATGCTGCATCGGCCTCCTCCGGCCGCAATGGCCCTTTTTCTCTGCTTGTTTTTGGCAGCCCTCCTCCTCCCCTGCACGGCCCACAGTCACAGTACCGAAGGTAGGGTGAGAATCCCGCTGGACACCTCCCGGCCGGACTGCGATGCCTTTGCCTATTTCATTGAGCCCTATGTGAATCAGGAAAAATACAAAGGCATTCACCAACCCCACATGGGCCGGTTTTACGTGATGGATTTTCATGGGGTGGAACGTAAAGGGAACCATGCCACTGTTTCCTTTGAGGTGCTGGATGTTCGGGTAAACCAGCGTTTTAACGATTCCATGGACTTTGTACGGGGAAATGACGGCGTCTGGACTTTTATGGACGGGGACGGCAGGGCAAGGCCGGTTTTCACCTATATACCTTCCTGGCTTCATTTCATTCAGCTTTATGTGCAGCCCGCCGCCATGGCGGGTCTTCCCCTGCTCTGCATTCTGTTTTTCTTCCTGTACCGCAGAAGAAAACTGAACTCCGGCAGCAAGAAGGAAAAGGATAAAGATGCCTCTGATGAGGAATCTGTTACCGCCTGATGTGCTTTTGCATCGGCAGAACAAGGAGTAAGCCCTTCCATGCAGGTAGACAAAAAACATCTCATCAAGGCCCTGAATGCCAGCGCCAGGGATCTGCAACAGGATATTACCATGCATTACGGACTCATGGCTTCCATACTGGAAGGAGAGGTGGACGAAAAACACCTTCAGCACTTTCTCAATGTCTGCCCCAGATGTACGCGGGAAAAACATCTGGAGGCAGCCATACGAGAAGCCATTGAGATTCTCGAGGAAAGTCGAAAATCTTTTAAATCCAAACAGCTGGAACAGCTTCGCATCCGTCTAAGCCGGGTTCTTACGGAGAGGAGGCTCTGACGGTATCTGTCCTTTATCCATTGCGGCCCTGTTTTCATCTCATATATTTTTTTATGCAAATCACTGTCAGAGTTGCTGCGGTTATAAAACTTCTTTTAATAAAAAAAGGGGGCCTTATGAATAATTTTTACGGCCCTTTTATGCAGAGGGCATCCTTTTCAGGTGCCCCTACAAAACAGGGGGCGTAAAGATTATTCGTAGAGGCAGGCCTTGCGCCTGCCCGTATGAAAGCTCTCACTATGGTTTTGACAATAATCTGACCAGCAGACTCTGGCTGAGTCAGGGTAGTAAGCAGAAAAAAAATTGTTTTTTTTATTTATTTGTTTTACATATAAAACAAATGATTTTAAAAGGAGGTTTTTATGCCAAGAGTAAGAGAAATCAATAACCCGGTTATGCTTGGGGTAAGGATTCCAGCGGAGTTAAATGCCAGACTGGACACGCTTTCAGAGGCAACAGGGCGCAACAAATCCTTTTATGTCCGGGAGGCCCTTTCTGAATACATAGCCGACATGGAAGACATCTATCTTGCGGAAAAACGCCTTGAGGACTTGAGGGCTGGCCACAGTTCCACCATGACCCTGGAAGAAGTGGAGAAGGCCCTTGGTTTGGCAGATTGAATTTGACAAAAGGGCTATGAAAGAACTTTCCAAGGCTGAGCCACAGATTCAAAGGCGCATGATCGCTTTTCTCAGGGATAAGGTGGCGCAAGACCCGAAAGCCTTTGGTGCGCCACTTCAAAGCAATCTGTCTGGATTGTGGAAGTTCAGAATGGGAGATTACCGGATCATAGCAGAATTATGGGAAGAAAAAATAACCGTCATGGTGTTGCGTATAGGCCACCGGAAAAATATTTATGGGGGACACTGATGATTGAAGAAATGCACATCTGGTCTTTGATCTATTCAGGGGAAGATTAATCCCTCTATTTTTGATAAAATAGCTAAAAAATCTGTTGGTTCCGTTGATTTTTTGAAAATCCGGCCACGGTATCATTTTTGTCCTTGCTATCTTCCTGAAAAAGAGCCCCTTCTACCTCATCCAAGATCGGACAGGCCTTTTAAAGCTCCTGATAAATCCCTCAATGCCTTACGGGATGTGATGAGCCAAAAACTTTAGCCTGCCGTTCAGCCCCTCCTCTCCCACCCGCCGCCCAGTACCTTATAAAGATCCAGTGCCGCATCCAGACCTGCCAGCCGGAGCTGTACCATCTGATCCCTGGCCTGAAAAAGACTGCGCTGGGCATCCAGCAGGGTCAACAGGTCATCCGCACCTTCCCGGTAGCGCAGCTCCGCCAGCACGAGACTCCGGGCCGCTTTTTCCACAATGGCTTCCTGCAGAGAAATCTGACGACCGGAAAAATCCGCCCGGTTCAGTCCGTCTTCCACTTCCTTTAAAACCGTAAGAATGCTTTTCCGGTAACTTTCCACCTGCTCCCGGAGGCGGGATTCCGCTGCGGCAACCTGATTTTCCCGGCGTCCGGCGTCAAAAAGCGTCTGGGCAATGGCCGCGGAAAGGCTCAGGCTGCCATCGGGGCTGGCAAGGGAGACAAGGGCGGTGCTGGCCAGTCCGGCGGAACCGGAAAGCTGAAAAGAAGGCAGAAAGGCCGTTTTGGCAACGGTGACACTGGCCGCCGATGCCGCAAGCTGGGCCTCGGCCCTTGCGATATCCGGCCTGCGGAGAAGAAGCTCCGATGGCATGTAGGCCGTCACCTGCGGAATGATAATTTCGCAGAAAGCTTCCGTCCCCGGATCAAAGGACTGGGGCGGATGCCCCACGAGAATGGCAAGGGCGGAACGCTGCTGGCGGTACTGCTCTTCCAGAGACAAGAGGGTGGATTCCTGACTCAGCACCGCAGACTGCTGCCGCTTCAGGTCCAGTTCCGTCGCACTGCCGTGCCTGTACCGGGATTCCACAAAGGCCAGTACCCTTCTGGCAATGGCCAGATTGCTGCGGCTGATCTGCAGGCGCTCCTCCAGAGCCAGCACCTGAAAATATCCGGAGGCAACCCCGGCCATGAGGCTTAAGCGAACCGCATCCCGGTCATATTCGGCCGCATGGAGAAGGGCACCGGAAGCACGCATGTCAGCGGCAAGCTTTCCCCATACATCCACCTCATAACTGGCTCCCATGGAAAGGGTCGTGGACTCTGTGGAAACCGTTTTACCTCCGGAAGCCCGGTTTCTGCGCCATGAACTTCCGCCGCTGAGATTCAGGGAAGGGAAGAGGGAAGCTCCGGTAATGCGCAGCTGACTTTCCGCCTGCATCACCCGCTCCACGGCCATGGTCAGATCCGGAGATGCGGAAAGGGCCTCTTCCAGAAGTTCTTCCAGTCCCCCTGACCGGAAACTGCGCCACCAGTCATTCTCCGGCAGCTCCCCATCCATGGCCATGTCCGCAGACCAGCTTTCCGGCAGGGCAGGGGGATATTCCAGAGGCTCCGGGTCTTTGAGCGCACATCCTGCTCCCGCCATCCAGATACACAGCAGAGCCGCCATCTGCAAGAGAAGGGCAGGCCTCTTCCACAGGCGGAATCCCCCAAAGGGCAAAGTCCCTGTAACCCAGGAAACAGCTCCGGCACCGGACCCCATCAACACATTTTTTTTCATGCTATACATGGATATTTCCCCGTATCATTCCGAAGCCAGCGCCACAACCGGATCCAGACCCGCTGCCTTGCGGGCAGGAAGATATCCGAACACAAGACCCGTTGCAAAGGCACAGCCAAAGGCCAGCAGCACCGGTGCGGAGGTATACTGAACGGGCGTGCCCAGAGCGGCAATGACCGCTGCCACGCCAAGACCCGCGCCCACACCAATGAGCCCCCCCATGGTGGAAACCACCAGTGCCTCAATAAGAAACTGCTGCATGATATTCCGCATTCTGGCCCCTGTGGCCATGCGGATACCGATTTCCCGGGTCCGCTCCGTCACACTGACCAGCATGATGTTCATCACACCGATGCCGCCCACCAGAAGGGAAATGGCGGCAATGGATGCCAGCAGTATGGTCAGGGTATTCTGGGTTTCGGAAACGGACTCAATGAGAGAAGCCATGTTCCGGATCTGGAAATCTTCCACACCATGGCGGGCCAGAAGAAGGGCATGAACCGCATTCTGGGTTTCATCCATCCGTTTTACATCCTTTACGGCCACCGTGATGTTCCGCAGATGACGCTGACCCGTAATCCGCAGGCTGCCCGTGGTATACGGTACAAAAACCACATCGTCCTGATCCCTGCCACCAAAACCGGCCCCCATGGGCGCCATAACACCCATCACCTGAAAGGGAATGCTGTTGATGAGAATATACTCTCCCAAAGGATCGGCACCGGGGAAAAGGGCCTCCGCCACGGTCTGGCCCAGCACGGCAACGGTGGCATAGGCCGCCTCGTCTTCGGCCGTAAAAAAAGTACCACGGGATGGATGCCAGGTTCTTGCCACCCCGTAGTTCCATGAGGTCCCGTTGATTTCCGCCCTGTGGTCCATGCGGCCGTACCGCAGGGTCACGGAGCCGGATTGCTCCGGCACGGCAGCCAGTACATTGTCCAGCTCGCCGATGGCGCGGACATCCTCCCAGACCAGGGTGGCGATGTCCCCCCGGCCCCGCATGTTGGGAGCCCCCGGCCGTACGGTGAGCAGATTGCTGCCCATGGAACTGATCCGCTCCACCACCGCCTGCCGCGCCCCGTCACCGATACCCATGAGGGCAATGACGGAAGCAACACCGATGACAATACCGAGAAGGGTGAGGATGGTCCGGAACACATTGCTTTTCAGGGAACGCAGCGCCGTGAGGGTTGCTTCCGCAAGTTCTGCCGGAAAAGAGCTTTCCGCACCCTTTACCACCCTCTCCGGCATGGCTGAGGCTCCGGGCATGGGGCCGGGATCCGAAAGGATATGACCGTCGCGGATTTCGATGATGCGGTGGGCATGGGCGGCCACTTCCTTTTCATGGGTAATGAGAATCAGGGTATGCCCCCGCTCCGAAAGCTCACCCAGCAGACGCATGACCTCTGCTCCGTTGCGGCTGTCCAGTGCTCCTGTGGGTTCATCCGCCAGAAGAATGCGGCCCCCGTTCATCAGGGCACGGGCAATGGATACCCGCTGCTGCTGCCCGCCGGAAAGCTGGGTCGGCCTGTGAAACAGGCGGTCTCCCATTCCCAGATCCTCCAGAAGACGGGCGGCCCTTTCCTTTCTGTCCCGTGACTTCATGCCCGCATACACGGCCGGTACCGCCACATTGTCTCTGGCACTGGCCGTGGCAATGAGGTTGTAGCTCTGAAAAACAAAGCCGAATTCCTCCCGCCGCATCCGGGCCAGTTCCCCGTTGTCCATGCGGGACACATCCTGCCCCATGAAGAGGTATTCTCCCTGCGTGGGCCGGTCCAGACAGCCGAGGATATTCATCAGGGTGGACTTACCGGATCCGGAACTGCCCATGATGGCCACAAATTCGCCGGGATAGATCGTCAGGTCAATGCCATGGAGCACTTCCACATCCATGTCACCACTGCGGTATACCCTTGTAATACCTGTAAGCTCCAGAAGGGGTTCGGCGGCTGTGTTCATCGCATCCTCGGCATTCCGGGCATCCCCCCATCCGTGCGGGCAGGGGATCTCTGACCCGCGGCAAGCGGCCCTGTTATTACCCTTTCCCCCTCATCCAGACCGGAAAGAATCTGCACCTGCACCCGGTTGCTGACTCCCGTCCGCACTTCCCGGATTTCTGCCACTCCGCTGCTTCCCAGCACCCGGACACGGGCCGATTTTCCCTCCGGTCTTGCCCCCCTCTCCGGCCTTTCACCCTGAACCACAGGTTTTCGTCCCCTTTCTCCTCTCTGGGGCATGCCTTCCTGTCCGGCTTCCCCTGCCATCAGGGCAGACTGAGGAATGACAAGGGTATTGGCCGCCGCCGCCACCACAAAAAAGACCTGAGCCGTCATCTGGGTAAAAAGTTCTCCACCACTGTTATCCACATCAAAGAGGGCATTATAGAGCACCACATTGTTTTCCACGGCTGGCGTAGGCTCAATGCGCTTCAGTTTTCCCCTCCAGCGGCGGTTCTGGCTGCCAAGGGTGGTAAAATACACATCCATTCCCATAAACAGCCTGCCGATATCCGCTTCGGACACCCGTGTCTCCACGGTCATGGTGGAAAGATCGGCAATGCGCAGAATGGTGGGTGCCTGCTGGCTGGCGTTAAGGGTCTGGCCCTGACGGGCAGAAATGGAAACCACCGTTCCATCCATGGGCGCATAAATCCGGGCATACCCAAGGCTGGCTTCATCGGCCCGCAGGGTGGATTCGGTCTGTTCAATCTGGGCAAGGAGCATGGCAACCTGAGCCTCTGCGGAAAGAAGGGATGTTTCCGCATTCTGGGCCGTTTCAAGGGTGGTGGCTCCTTCGGCCAGAAGGTTTTGCTGCCGCTCATGATGGTTGGCTGCCTGTTGACGCTGGGCTTTTCTGTCCTGTAACTGAGCCTTCTGATACCGAAGCTGGGCACGGCTGGCATCCACCTTTGCCACAAAGAGGGTGGGATCAATCTCCGCCAGCAGTTCTCCTTCTTTGACAAAATCCCCCACCTCAACCCCTATGCGCTGCAGCTGTCCGGAAACCTGCGCTCCCACATCCACATAGTTTCTGGGCTGCAGCACACCCGTTGCCGCAACCAGATCTTCGATGCTTCCCCGCTGAACGGGAGCCGTTGTCCAGGAAATTCCTTCGCCCCCGTTTCTTAAAAAAAAATGCCAGACCACACTGCCGGCAACAAGGGCAAGCACAGAGCCAAACAGCATCCATCCCACCAGCCCCCTTTTTCTTTTCCCCTTTTTCTCCGCCTGTTTCATGCTCTGTCCCGTTATGATTGTTCTTAAAAAAACCTGATGTAACTTCTGAGTAACTTAAATTTAGTTCTTTTAATTCAAAAGCTTAAAAAATGACCAATTATCCATCACTGATCGAAATTAGTTTGAATCCTGCACAAGTTACTCTATGACAAGACGCCCTAGCAGGGAGTGAGCTGCTGTTCAGCACAGTTTTCCAAAACTATACCTGCCAGACAGATGCACAGGCCCCAGGCTATTTGCCCGTGACGCAATCCGGCACTCAAGCTAAAAAACGCAAGCCCCTTTACGGGAGTAGAAATGCCTATGGATCTTGAGTGCCGGATTCGGGAGCTTCTTGCCCTGTGCGGAAGCGGAAAAAACCCCCCGCCACAGGCAGGATAAGCTTTTTGATTACCATGGCAGGCTTTAAGCACGCTGCCTTTGTGGCGGCTCAGACAGTTTGCCGCTTCTTTCGCACAGGCCTTCAAAGCTCTGATCCGAAACGATTGCAATGTCACTTGCAAATAGCCACGGAGCCTTGCATAAAGTACGAAGCTGCTGCAATTTCAGCATTGGCAGTTCGGAATAAACTATGCTGAATAATTACAATATGATCAGCCGTGATGGGTTTCCGGTGTCTGAATACCGAAGGCTTCTGCCGGTTCTTCCTTTCTTTTTCGTCTCTTCCGCCGGTCCAGATAGAGCATCCATCCCGTTATACTGAAAAATGGCATTCCCACGCTGGCAAGGAACATGAGAACTTTACCGAAAAGCCCGAAATAACTGCCCGAATGCAGGGGCAGCATGCTGCTCATCAGCCGCACATTCAAAGGACGGTCCCGGTAACGGTCATGATTCACGACAGCTCCGGTCACAGGGTGTATCTCAAGGCGGTTGAAGGCCCTTTCATGGGCGGGTTTGGCATCCTGATACATGACCATAAGGGCCTGCCCCGGATTCTGGGGGAACCGGAACATGGCCAGACTGTAGTCGCCGCCGCTCTCTTGCAGAAAAAGGGCCCATAGTTCATTGAGTCCTTTCTCTGGCATGACTTCCTGCATCTCCCTTGCCCCTCCGGAGCCTTCTCCCGGACTTCCGCTGCGCTCTCCTCTTCCTTCTCCCCTGCGCCTCTCCGCTCCGGCCATGGCCTGGGTATTTTCAGCAGGAGCAGGGGCTGGCGCCATCCTCACGGGCATGGGAACGCCACTCACACGGTGAAGCATTCCCCTGTACCAGTCATAGGACCAGTAAAGGCCGGTAAACGAAGCAAGAAGAAAAAAGAGAAGCGCCCAGGTACCCAGAACCGCATGGGAGTTCCAAAGAAATTTCCTGCCTTTCTGCTTCACGCGGAAGGTCAGCCAGCGCTTCAGACTGAACACCTTCCTTGGCCAGCGCAGATAAAGGCCGCTGAGGCAGAGAACAATCAGCAGTACCGTACTGGCGCCCACAATCTGCTTTCCGATATTCCTGTCCCCGAACAGCTCATTGGTCAGAAGCCAGCGGTGGAGATGCTTGACCGTACGGAAAAAACCCTCTCCCCGGACCTCGCCTGGAAAGGCCCCCGTATAAGGATCCACAAAAAGGGTTTCTCCCCTGCGCATGGCAGGATCCGCGCTGCTAAGAGTCACCTGATGGGTACTCCCCGGGTCCGCATGGAAGGTCAGGGCATTGATCCTTCTGTCCGGCAGCCTTTGCTGAATCTTTTCAAACTGGGCTTCGGGCGAGAGTTTTTCCATCCCTGCCACCGGAGATACCCGCATCACACCGGGATTGATGAGCCTGAGAATCTCCCTTTCAAAGGAAAGGAGGCCACCCGTGACCCCGATGATCATAAGAATCACACCCGCAGTAATACCGAAAAACCAGTGCAATTGAAAAGTAAACTTGCGTAAAGTTTTTTTAAGACCCATGGCAGTTCTCCATGTCTCACAAATCATATGTGTTGGCAAAGATGTTTTTGTGCAAACAAAAAGTCCGGTGCCTCCTCTGGTGGGAGCACCGGACTTCCTTTCCTTCCTTCCTAGAAAATCACGTTAAGGCTTACCCAGAGATTCCGGGCCTTTGCTTTGATATTATAATCATCCGTATAGGATGCCGTATAGCTGCCATCCGGATTCTGGGTAAAATCCGTTCCGTAGGAGGTGAAATCACGGTCAAAGAGGTTGTTGACCCTTGCCGTGAGGGTGGCATATTCGTTGAGTTTGTAAACGCCACCCACATGATAGATTTCATAATCCTTCCAGTACCGGGCCTTATCCGCCTCCGTATCCCAGCCACGGTAGCGCTTCGAACGCATCTCCATGCCAAAAAACACGTTGAGATCTGCCAGCAGGCGCCAGTCAAAGCCTGCATTGACCATATGCTCTGCCGTTCCCGTGAGGGGGCGGCCTTTTTCGGCACCGCTTTTCTGCTCCGAATCCGTATAGGTGTAGTTTGCCTTCAAAAGCATGTCTTCGGTGATCTGATAACGGCCGGCCAGCTCCAGGCCCTGAATATCGGCCCTGTCAATGTTAAGGGTCTGGGTAAAGCTGGTATAGCCAAGATCTGCCCAGCCTTCCCCCACATTCACACAGTGCTCACCCGGAGCAGCCACCTCACAGTTGGGTACCGAATCCCCCCTTGCAATTTTATCCTTGAAACGATTATAGAAGGCCGTCACATTAAAACTGTGCCCCAACGGGCTGGTATAATATACGGCCACCTCGCTGTTTACACTTTTTTCCGGCTCCAGATCGGGATTGCCCACGGTGGGATTGACCCCCTGCGCTGTAAAGCCTGTGATACCGGAAAAAAGCTGATCCGTAGTGGGAGTTTTATACCCCGTACTCACGCCGCCCTTCAGGGTCCAGCTCGAAGCAAGGTCCATGATTCCATAGAGGCGGGGGCTCAGCTGACCACCGTACATGTTGTGGTCATCGTAACGGATACCGCCCACCAGCGTGAACATACGCCCTATGCGCCAGCTGTCTTCCAGAAAAAGGGCCCACTGACGATGATCCTGGGTCTGGCCGGAACGGTAGCCATCCCCGTACATGCCAAAAACACCATCTTCCATTTCCGCATCCACATACTGACCGCCAAAGACAAGCATGTGATTACCCATCATCATGTCCATTTTGGCATCAAGGGTGCGCTGCCGGGTTTCCATGGTACGCCGGTCTCTGGGCAGAAAGGATTTCAGCCTTGCCATCTCATCGGCAGTGAGAAGCCCTTCCATCACCTTAAGCTTCTGCTCTTCATTCCAGTTGTTATTCAGCCCCATGCTGGCGGGAGAACACCCGCCACTGCCGCCGGAAGCCACACAGGCCGCATCCCACAGTTCCTGAAGCTCAGCCCTTTCGGAAACGGTAAAGGGAAGGGAGCGACCCAGATTGCTGGTGTTCACCGATGAGACGGATACCTCACTGCGAACTGTACCCCACCGGCCTACGTGGGTAAGGGCCCACTGATCCCGTTCAAAACGCTGATCCGCTGCATAACCAACCCGGGGCTGGACAATGCCGTTGTTGGCCGCCCTCAGAATGGTTCCGTAATCATCCAGCGTACCCAGCTGCCCTTCGCTGTTGGCATACTTCTGGCGGGAGGAGTCAATGTCCGCAATGATGTCATGCTGCTCATTGGGGGTATAGGTGAGCCTCAGACCCGCATTCCAGTTGGTATTGTCCACGGTCCGGCCCCCACCGCCGAAACCGAGGGTTCGATCGTGTACAACTCCGGACGGATCCGTTGCCGGATCATAGGAAGGACTGGAGGCATCCCGTTCATAAAGACTGCCCCGCAGGCTCAGCCCCAGCCTGTCCTTCACAAGGGGACCCATCATCATAAAATCCGTGGTGCTGTCATTCCCGAAATCCGAATCCTGCTCAAAGGTTCTTGTGTGGGTATAGGAGCCGGTCCACCGGTCTGACACCCTGCGGGTGATAATATTGATGACCCCTCCCAGGGCATCGGCTCCGTAGAGGGTGGACATGGGCCCCCGGATTACCTCGATCCTTTCAATCATGTCCAGGGGAGGAATATGGTTGAACTGGTTTCCTCCAAAGTTGTTCGGGTAAAGATCCCCCACATTGTTCTGACGCCTTCCGTCAATGAGAACAAGGGTATAAGCCGCTCCCATACCACGGATACTGATGGTTCCCTGACCGGTCTTGTCCGTTGTTTCGCCCACGTCAACGCCTTCAATGTCCCGCACCGCATCCAGCAGGGAAATATAAGGCCGCATGGACAGCTCTTCCCTTGTAATCACGGAAATGCTGGCTGGCGCATCCGTAATTTTCTGCTCAAAACCCGATGCCGTCACAACCATCTGCCCCATATGGTGATCGTCTTCGGCGGCCTTTGCGCCCTGAAAGGCAAACAATAAAGCGGACATCAGCGCAGCACTGCGCAGATGTTTCTTTCCTTTTCCCATGATGATTCCTTTCTCCTTCAGCCTGACCCTAAACGCTGTCATGCATGCAGCCATGGGCTTCAGAATGGGCAGAAAGGGAAAGGAAAAGGGGAGAGGAGGACTGAAGGAACTTTCCCGAAGACCTTACCACATATCTGCGGGCATTCTGCCGCCTCAGGGAGTGCAGACAGATAACCGCCGGGTCTTACGGGATTTGAAATCCTCTTCATTGATAAAAAAGGCGTTCGAAACGCTCTGGGAAACGCATGCTCACTGAGCATTCCGTTCAGAGTAACAGCAGGGCTTCAGCCTCTGCATCTCTCAGGAGGCCGGTCTTCTGAGGGAAAACCGGAAAAAAAGGAAGCTTATTCGCCCATACCACATTCCGGCCGACCGCCAAAAAGCTGCAGGGAGCCGCATTTCGGACACTTCACTTCCACCTTAACAACCAGCCCCTTCATCAGCAGTCTGCGGCAACGGCGGCAGCGGATATCCTCCCCACAGCGTTCCTGTATGGACGTGGTGTCTTGCGATGTTTTCACAACCTGAACTACTCCCGAAAATTAAAATACAGCAAATTAAACAGCTTTTGCTTCCCATACTTTTAAAAAAAGCAGGAATTTTTCATACTATCGGGAATATTGCCTGTCAATATTTTTTTGTTGTTCCAAAAAAAATTTAAAAATCTGCTAAAAATAAAAGATGCTTATATTTTTTGCTTTAAGCGTTTTCTTTCAGCCATGATAATTACATGGTCAGATTTTTACCTTTGCCTGCTTACCCGTCACCCAAATTCGGCATTTTTTTCTGAAAACCCAATGAAATCAAGCAAGGTGGTTTTTTATGGGTACTACATATCCATTTCTCAGCCGTTTAAACTAAGCCTTCAGGCGTGTGGTCACTACTTTGGCGAACTTGGGGTAAAGGGTGTCCTTCAAAACAGAAGCCGTAAAACCGTTCACAGGGCAGGCATTCAAGCCTGCCCGTATGAAAGCACTCTCCATGGGTTTGACAACAATCTGACCAGCAGGCTCTGGCTGAGTCAGGGTAGTAACCAGAATCTTTTTTATGGTTTCACAGGCGGCGGACGGATACATGATTTTTCAGAAGGGGAGTAAAACAGCCCCTAATCCTGCCGGATCACAAGGTACACATCCCTTGCACTGAGTCCGTTGGCTCTGGCAATGGAACCAAGGGTCTGCTCCGGTCTCCTGAATTCCAAACCCTTTGCCCGGATTTTTTCCACGGCCTGCTCAAGGGAAAGCCCTTCCATTCTGCATACATCCGCAAGGCTCATGCTGTCTGCCCTTGGAAAGGGCGGTTTATTATCTTCCGTTACCCAGGCCTCCTTCACATGGTCCACACCGTTCATCAGCCAGGAAACGGGCGGGGTAAAGGTCACTGAAGAGACGAGAAAAATCAGCGTAACAAGGCTGGCCCCGTAAAATTCCCTTGAAAGCCCCCATTTCTTCTCCCTGTTTTTAAAATAACTGACAAAAAGCTTCCAGTTGTAGGCCAGCAGATGAAGCACACCGGCCAGAAGAATGAGCAAAGAAAAGGCCACATGCAAGGCCTGCCAGCCCTCCCTTTCCACTCCCATAAGCTGCCAGCCCATCCAGTGGATCTGTCTGCCATGGGGCATGATGGCCAGAATAATGCCGCTGAAGGCGGCAATGGCAAAGGTGAAACAAAGGGTAAGGCTGGTCCATTTTTTTATACTGAACTGCTTCATATTCTTTTCTCCCCAAAAGAAAATCTGATTACTACCCTGACTCAGCCACAGTTTGCTGGTCAGGTTGCTGTCAGGCCTATGGTGCGGGCTTTAACACGGGCAGGCGCAAGGCCTGCCCTTAACGCTTGGTTTTACGACCCTGTTTTGTGTAGGGGCACCCTTTACGGGTGCTCGCTAACATCGGTAATCATCAGATAAATTTCCCTGGCACTGACCCGGTTGTCCCTTGCGATAAAAGCGATGGACTGCTCCGCTCTTCTTACTTCCATGCCCCTTTCACGGATCTTTTGGATGGCTCTCTCCTCGGGTATCCCCGTACGCAGACTGATATCCCGGATACTGAGAATTTCAGCCATGGGGAATGGGGGTCTGGTTTCTTCGGAAACCCAGGAATCCTTGGCCCTGTCCACACCGGACATAATCCAGGATGAAGGAGGCATGTCCGTGAGTGCTGAAGCAAAAATCAATACAAAAAAAATCAGTGCAGCATAAAATTCTGTGGAAATTCTTTTATCAGACTTGCTCCTGAAGTAAGAAATAAAAATTTTCCAGTTATAGGCAAGAAGGTGAAGGGTTCCCACCGCAAGAATAATGATGGCAAAGGGAAGGTAAAGGCTTTCCCATCCTTCCTTGCCAAGACCCAGAAACTTCCAGTTCAGCCAGTAGGCAATCCTGCCCGGCGGCATGATACAGAGAACAATTCCGCTGAAACTTGCCGTGATAAAGGCAAAAAAGAGGGTAAGGCTGGTCCATTTTTTCCAGTTGAAACGTTTCATTTCTGACTCCGGTAAAGTCTGAGGGATAAAAACCCGAAGGCAGTTTTAATCTGCCTTCAGGTTTCATGATGAGATATCAGACAGCTTTTCTGGTCTGCCTGCGTTTTTTTCAAAAATAAAATTTCATCCCTGCCATCCATTCCGTACCGTCCAGCCGCCACTCATCCTCTATGTTTTTTTCATTGGTAAGGTTTTCAATGCGGGTGAATATTTCCATCTGGGGAGCAGCCTTCCAGGTGACGGCAAGATCAAAGGTTTCATAGGAGGAAAGGCTCTTTCTTTGATTCTGGGAGACCGTATCCCTTTCCCCGATCCATGAACCGGTAAGACGGAAACGGATATCCGGATGACGGAGATGATAGTCCAGATCCAGACCCGCCCTGTGTTCCGGCCTGTCAGTCAGCTTTTTCCCGGTACTCTTATCTTCCGTATCCGTATAGCTGTGGTTCAGGGTTGCCCTGAGTCCCTCCATAATCCGCCACGATGCACTCCATTCCACCCCCTGGGTAACAGCCTCGCCAATATTGGCATAGGTTTCCAGCTTGGGAGTCTGGGAATGGTCCACTGGCACCGTTACGATGAGATCATCAATCTCATTTCTGAAAAAGGATGCGCGGATCAGCAGGGCAGGGGTCGCTTCCCAGTCAAAACCCGCCTGCCATGACAGGGATTTTTCCGGTTTGAGATCCGGATTGGGCTGAACGATGAACTGCCGTCTCTGGCGGGGCATTTCCGCATAGCGTTTCAGCAGGGAAGGACCGGCAAAGGCGGTTCCCACGGATGCCCTGAGGTGCAGGGTGTCCATGGCACGGAAAACAAGACCTGCCTGGGGGTTGAACTCCGTATCCCAGTCGTCGTGGTGGCTGACCCGTCCCCCAAGACTGACAAGGGTGCGGCCAAAATCCATTTCATTCTGGATATAGAGGCTGTGGGTATCCTGATCCGCCGAATCTCCCGGAATACTGTGGGTTTTTCTGTTTTGCGGAATATGGGTGGCCTTGTCTTCTATCTTTTCTCCAAGGTAGGCATAACCTGCGCTCAGGGTATGAATACCGAACATGCCCGTAGCTCCGGCCTCAAATTCCCATGACTGGGCCAACTGCTCCAGAGATCCGTCTTCCCTGCGGTGATCGTGGGCAATGTAGCTGGCACGGGTATGGATTCTTGTGAAGGCGTCGGGCTTAAACTCTGCAATGGCATTGATGCCGCTTCTTTCCTGAATTCTGTCCTGAATGATAACCTGCCCGCTTTGACCACTGCCCTGACCGCCACCCTGTGTTTGGGAATCATCCGTTGTTACCTGACGGGTGAAAAGGGGCGTAAAGGTCAGATTGACGGACTCGCTGGGTGTATAATGGATGGTTGTGGAAATGGCTTCCCAGCGGCTTTTATCCTTGGGCTGGGTAATACCGTCATCCCTGCGGTAGGAATAATCCATGCGGACACCATAATTGTCGCCACCAACATCCGCGCCGGCATGGCCCCGGAATCGATTACGGCTGCCTGCGGCCATACCTCCCCGCAGAGCAGAACCCTCTTTGGCTTTTTTGGTGAAAATCTGAACAACACCGCCCAGAGCATCGCTGCCATAGAGCGAGGATGCCGGTCCTTTCACCACTTCAATGCGTTCAATGGCTTCTACGGGTATGCTGGCTATATCCACCACATCATTGCCACCGATAAAACGCTGACCATCCACCAGCACCAGCGTATGGTGGGCATCCAGCCCCATGAGCCGGACACTGCCACCGCCACCCCAGGAGCCTGTGCGTTCCACCACCTGAAGGCCGGGAATTTCCCTTAAAAGAACCTGTATGTTCTGGGGCTGACGCGCTTCAATTTCATCTGCCGTTATCACATAGGTGGGTCTGGGGGTGTCTGCCAGCCGCTGTTCCGTGCGGCTGGCACTGACCACCACCTGCCCCATTTCCGTGTTTTTAAACATCTCTCCGGCATGGGCTCCTCCGGCTGCCATGCACAGGGCAAGACAGAAGATGCCGGATCTTAAACAGGATCTTTTCATTGTTTTCCTTTCCAGATAACGCCTTTAATTTCTAAGATAATATCAGAGGCAAATGCAGGGTGCATCACAGTCTGCATTTGCCCCATACAGGATATGGCTCATTATGGGCCATGTGATATTCCGAAAAACTTACGGTGTCAAGAAAAAATACGGAAAGGCTAAAAGGTTTAAAGAAAAGGCTTGATTTAGGAGTTTATTAAATATAATGAGACTGCAAAGTTTTAAAGAAGTACTAAACATATAAAGGGGAGAAAAAATGAAATCAGGTTTTAAAAAGGCTATGGTACTTTCCTGTATGATCTGTATGTTCCTGACTCCGGGACTTGGGGCAAGTGAGCAGAAACATCCGGAAAGCATAAGAAAACTGCCTCCCATCACTGCCATGCAGAAGGGTGAGGCGCGCATTATTCACCTGACGGACATCTATGGACACTACAATACTTCCTGTGCCGGTACCCTCATGAGTTTCATCGGTATCCGCTATGGCATGGAAAGCCTTTTCGGTGAGGACACACCGGATCTGGATGATATGCTCATCCTTACCCTTGCAGGGGGTGGCCCTCTGGATACCCTGGACTACATCCTGAAGGGGGGAGATCCCGCAGACCGCACTTGGCCACCCCCCGGAATCGCCGGTGACTTTGACCACTATATTTTCCATTTTTTCCGTAAATCCACCCTCGAAGGCATTACAATAAGCTTGAGACAGGATGCCTGGCCCGCAGACTGGTTTGAGCTGCGGGAAAAATATAAGAATGAAACCATAACGGAAGCAGAAGAGAAAAAAAGAAGGGAAAACCGGCGCAGCGTGGTGCAGGCCTTTTCAACGAAAAACCCTGCGGATCTCTACGACAGCTCTGGGGTTTATACCTTTATTCCGTGGGGGAGCATGACGGAAGGGGAAATGAAAAGAAACATAAGGAATCAGCGGCGGCAGAACATGTAGAGGAATTGATACGGTCATCCCTGCCGCCCGCTATACTTGAGCAACTGGATCTGAGTACCCTGGAGGAGGAAAAGGGTTCCTTTTTGGGGGAAGAGTTGTCAGAGTATTTTTCTGATCTGCTTTATACCTGCCAGTTCAAAGGTGCGCTGATCCGTATCGCCCTTTTGTTTGAGCATAAAAGCTATGTGGACCATGATCTTCCTTTTCAGATTCATTTATACACGGGTGGTTTCTGGGAGCGTTGCCGTAAGCAGAAGATAGAACGAACCCCCATTATTCCCATAGTGATCTATCATGGAGAAAGAGAGTGGCAGCCCGGTCTCCTCAGTGACTGTTTTAAAGACCTGCCCTCTATGATCAAGCCCTTCATCCCGGATTCAGAGTACATTTTTGTGGATCTTTCAAGCTGGAAAGACGAAGAGATCAAAGACAGCCTATTTGTCATGGTTTCCATGAAGTTCTGTATGCTTATTTTTAAAAATGTTTTTCATCCAGATACGTTCAGAGAAAACATAAAGGAATACTTTGAGCTGGCATCCTCATTGTTTGAAGATGAAGATGGTCTGAAGATCATCAAAAATGCCATTGAGTACATTTTCAAAACCACAGATCTTCAGCCTGAGTATGTGGCTGAGACCATAGGTAGTGTAAGCCAGAAAGGAAAGGAGCTTGCCATGACTACAGCGGAAAGACTGATAAGCGAAGGTATAATGATGGGCCGTAATGAGGGTGTGGAGCTTGGCATGTACAACGAGAAGTTTCAGACGATTATGAATCTTCAAAAATACAACATGAAGCCCGAAGAGATAGCGGACATTACAAACCTTACCCCTGAAAAGGTCAAAGAAATCCTTGCTGCCGGGGATAAAGGCTTGGATCTGCTCATAGGCGATAATGCCACCAAACATTAGTCCTGTGTCTGACGGCTTCATATCCATTCTCTCTGCTGTGGTTGCTGTATTGGTAGCCATGGCAGGGTAAGGGAGTCTTTTGCTCAGTTCGAGTTCTCCGGATTCATTCCATCCTGTCATGTCCCGGATACCCCTCTATTTTCCCCGTACAGATGCCCATTTTCACCCCTCGGTACCCATGCAGCCCCTCCCAAAGTGGTTGTCAGCAAAATTCACATATATATTACACTTGTGAAATATAGATTCTTTAGGTCTTTGTGATTATCCAAAACCAGCCTCCCTTCTGCCTTTTTACGGGCAGAGGGGGAGGCTTTATATTGTTTTTAAATTATCCCGATTTTTAATCTGGCACAACGGATACCCAGATACCACAACCATCCCTTCAATTCTTAAAAAGCACTCCTAAGGCAGATTTCCAGCATCCCCCCCCCAAAAAAAACACCTCCCACCATCGAAAAAAAACTCCCCATCCCTACCTAAAACTACTGGAATTACTCATCCATTCCCCCTTGGTTCTTGCCCCCATGCTTGTGCATAAGGTGAAAAAATGTTTTCCTGCAAAAAAAGCCCTGAGCTTCATCCATTACTATATATGGGCTGCACCCATGGCAGCAGGCCTGATCAACAGGGGACAAAAGAAGTTTCTTATCATGCTAAAACTTAAAAAAATCAAAACCAGCACCATGATCCGTGGCATAAAGGGTAGTGAAATTGTAAAGGTCGTTCAGAAGCAAGCGGATTTATGAATACGGAAAGTAACGAAACAAGGCAAAACCCTTGCAAAGGAAAAAACATATGCTGAGAACCTTTTCCATTAAAAATCTGAGTGTTTTTTCAGAAGCAAAACTGCACTTTTCTCCGGGCCTGAATGTCCTTATCGGAGAAAACGGCTGCGGCAAATCCCACCTTCTTAAAACCGCCTATGCGGTCATGGCGGCCAGTGCGGAAGAAGGCAGAAAACCGGGTGGAGAAAGCCCTTCCAAGACCACCCTGCAAAAAATCCTTGCCGATAAACTCATCCATGTGCTGCGTCCGGAGTCCCTTGGCCGTATCGCCCGAAGAAAACAGGGAAAAGAACGCTGTGAACTTTCCTTCTCCTTTGCGGACAAGGCCCTGGACTGCGCCTTCCATTTCTCCACATCCAGCCGTTCTGAGGTGCAGCTCACAAAGCTTCCGAAAATCTGGCAGGACAAGGCCCCGGTCTTTCTTCCCACCCGTGAACTCATGACCCTTTACCCCAATTTTGTTTCCGTCTATGAGAACCATTATCTGGAGCTGGAGGAAAGCTGGCGGGATACCTGTATTCTCCTTGGAGCCCTTGCCTTAAAAGGGCCAAGGGAAAAAAAGGTGGCAGAACTCCTTGCCCCCCTTGAAAAAGCCATGGACGGCAAAGTGCTGCTGGATCAGAACGGACGTTTTTATCTTCAGCGCACAGGTCAGGGCCGCATCGAAATGAGCCTTGTGGCCGAAGGCCTGCGAAAGCTTGCCATGGTCTCCCGCCTCATCGCCACGGGAACCCTGCTGGATAAGGGCTGCCTTTTCTGGGACGAACCCGAAGCCAGCCTGAACCCCAGACTGATACGCCTTGTGGCGGAAGTGATGATAAGCCTTGCGGAAAACGGAATCCAGATTTTTGTGGCCACCCATTCCCTCTTCCTCTTAAAGGAGTTGGAAGTTCTCAGCAGACAGCAAAAGACCCTTTTTCCGCCCCACCGTTACTTTGCCCTCTCCTTGAAGGATAATGAGGTGACCGTGGAGCAGGGAGAAAGCCTGGATGCCCTCCAGACCCTTGTGCTGCTGGATGAGGAACTGGCCCAGTCCGACCGTTTCATGGAAGTGGAGGCATAGCATGAGAGACTTTAAAGAAGGCAGCCTCACATTCCGTTTCCCTGAGGGCATGAGGGTTTTCAAATACGACGACAGCACCTTTTACCGCAAACAGTTCCACGCAGCCTTTGGCGGCAACAAGGCCCTTGATTTTATCCTGATGGAAAAAGGCCAGACATGGCTGATGGAGGTCAAGGATTACCGGGGAAGAACCCGAACCAAAGCCCTGGACCTTGCGGATGAGCTGGCCTTCAAGGTGCGGGATACCCTGGCCGGGCTGACCGTGGCCCAAAATACTGCCAGCAATGGGGAAGAAAAAGAACTTGCCGCCCTTGCCCTTGCTAAAAAAGGTTTCCGCATTGTGCTGCATCTGGAGCAGGCAAAAAATCACTCAAAGCTTTTTCCCCAGGCCGTTGATCCTGCCAATCTGCTGATAAAAATGAAACAGAAACTAAAAACCATAGATCCCCATCCCCGCATTGTGAATCAAGCCCGCCTGAAAACAGAGCTACCCTGGGATGCTTTGGACTGAAAAAATATCCCTTGATCACACGCATCTCTAAAAAAATGGTCGGAACGAAGGCTGTCTTATCACTCTCCCAATACAGAAAGGGCTCGGGGGGATCAGGGCAAAAAAACATCCTTCCCCAGCTCTACATCCACTTGCAGCCTGCGAAGAAAAACGATTTCCCCCTCTCCGCCATCGGAAAACCGTTCTACTTTAACGGGCAGGCCCAGCTCCGGATGCACCCACAAAAACCAGACCGTACCCTCAGCTTCAACCAGAACACCCTCACAAAGCAGGCCATCCACAGATTCCGGCGAAAGCAGGGTCACAATGCCCTCATCGGCATATTTTTTTACAGTCTTAAGCAACGAACCTATATCCGAACGATCCACAGTATGCCCCTTTGGATCTCTAATCAACCTGTTCTCAGGAGAAAGCCGCAGCTGGATCAGGCTGCCTGAAAATGGCTGAAGATGAACCCTTTTACTCTCCGGATTGTAAATCAACCTGGCCCCCTTATGGGGTTCAATAAAATCCATCCGCATAAAACCAGGTTTCTGATAGGTATAGTAAATGCGATTACGCCCGCCTTCTCCTTCCGAATCCAGCAAAGCAGTGTAATTTGTCAGAGAATCAAAACGATCCAGCATTCTGTCAACAGAATCTGCTGACGCCACTTCAAAAAAATCAGTCGAAAAAAAAGAGAACAAAAGCAAACACAGGCCCACCCAAAAAAACTTCAAATTTTGTCCCCTTCAGCGAGGTGACGTCTAAAACCCTGTATTCCTTTAACCATAATACGTTTGTGGTTTTCACTGAAATAACTTTTTAAAAAAGGGGACAGAAGAGTCATCCATGGGTGCATCGTACGTACATGCAAATCAAAAAAACCACGGGTACCCTGCATCTCTTCTTCAACGCAGCACAGGCATTCCCCCTGGATATCCCCATAGATATCTGCACGGATCAAAGCTTCCGGCTTGATTTCCCGGATCACAGCTCCCACATCCAGACGGTAAGACAAGGCCCCCCTCCACCGGGTATTGTAACTCTTGCCCTGAATACCAGCAGGTAATGCATCGGGAGAAGAAGAAGTTATCAAGCCCTCCCACCAGATGGGCCAGTCTTCCACATGCACCACGCCATCCCATACTTTTTTCAATGGTGCCTCGATAAACCATGATTCCTCAAAATGATAACGCGACCACCGATCCGGAAATAAAATGACAACACCTGCCTGTCCAATGTAAAAAGGCCACGGCACCTGCTGCACCATGGGAAATTTTAAACTTAGTACGCAATAGATCAGGACAAAACAGGGCTTTGTAAATCCCGCCATGAAAAACCAGAAACAAAACTTACCGGGAATGCAGTATCAGATGGCATTTTCCATCTGACACTGCCGTCCCGTTCCATAAGAATACCTTTGAAATGCTTCGTTTCTTTTCGATGTTCTGATAAAAAAAGCTTCTTTTGGTTCAGAACATCCATAAAGGCTGCCTTGTGACAAAAAAAGATTCTCAGCCTGACAGAACCCAACCTATCGCCTGGCCCTCGGCCGCCACCAGTTTGGCTGTGCCCAGACAACATCTTTATGCCCATGCATCTCATTGGCTAAATTCAGTGCGGCCAGCCCCGGACCGGAAGCAACAAGGTAGGTATTATCGCCTACGGGAATTGTGCGGACAAGGGTCAGTCCCTCGGTGGCAAACCAGTCCTCAGCCTCTATCTGCGGTTTCAGCCGGATGATTACCCCGCCGGGAAGGGCACGAACAGGCCCTCCTTCCCCGCCATCCCGGAATACGGGGGATAACTTGCGTCCTGTATCAGCACTTTGGACCTGACGCTTTACTGAGCTGTCCTCCCGGACACGCAGAATCTGCACACCTCTATATGTAGCCACCACATCGGAACTGTCGCTGGCCAGTGCTGTACGCGCACTGCTGTGCTCATAATTCTCTCCAAAAACAGCCACAATAGCGGGGTCCAGATATGTAACGCGCTGGCGATTACCATCATGCCAGGTGTAACGGTTTTCATCGGAAGCAATGGCTCCTGTACCGGAAAGGAGGCCAAGGAGACATACGATAACACTAAGGCGTCCTGTATATTTGATCATCTCAGATTCCTTTTAAAAATATAGTTGTGGCCTAGTAGCCATAGACTTCCAGCCCCCACGGTCCAAGCACAACAGGTGTCCCGCCTAGCGAGTTGTCAATACTCAGCGTCCACTCTCCATTGGGATTTTCTCCAAAATGTCGCACGGAACCAAAACGGAATCCCTCCAGATCTTCATCACCGCAGGGAATTTGATCTCCCTCTTCCGTATCCCAGCAGAAACGCGGCTTTGCCAATGTATTAACTGTACCGAACGGGCCTGTAAGACTAAGTCCTATATCTCCGATATCTGCACCTTCCTCCACATTGAGTGTCAGATAGATGGCAATAAACTCTGCTTTATTGATGCCGCTTGCATCTACTCTTAAGTTGCTGACCGCGGATTCACCAGCCGGAATGTTCTTACCTGTCTCCTGAAGATGTTCGCTAATGATCTGGGCAGGAAGCAGCTGCTGGGTTGCCACCGCAGCACGCACGGCTTTGTCTGCATCCACCGCTCCAAAGCCATAGTTTTCATTAATCCTGTATCCTGCACCGTTTTGTGACCAGTCCGGGCAGGTCGAATCATTTTGACGGGCAGTCGTAATCAGTATTTTGCGCACATCCCGCCAGGTCAGGCTGGGATTGGCCTCCAGCATCAAAGCAACCACACCGGCCACCGTGGGTGTGGCCGCACTGGTACCATTGAAGCATCGTGTGTAGCTGCGATTGGCTAACTCATAGCTGGCATTCTCCCCTGCATCGGTATTGTACCCCCGACCCGGGCCGGTAAGATCCGTTGTGGTGATGGTGAGGCCATCACTCTCCTCATTACAGTACTCCCCTGCAAAACCACTGACCAGCACATTGGATCCCGGCTCTGAGTAGCTGGCCCGTTTGCCCTGGGCGTTCAATGCGCCAATGGCCATCACCCCGTGAAAGGTAGCCATTTCGTCATAATCGGATCGATCCTCTTCTTCAGCACCATTACCAGCCGCCCAGAGATAAATAATCCCCTTGCCGTCCCGGCCATCACGCAGCCCCTCTTCGATCGCCTCTTCCCAAAGACCGGATGCCACATGGAAGTGCCCGCTATCAGGTGGCCCCCAGCTGTTGTTGGAGATCCAGACAGCTTCTTTGTTCAGGGTCATGGCCAGGGCCTCATCAGAGCCTTCCGCATCAATGGCAAGAACATTGTATCCCGCCAGCGAAGCATCACCCGCTATACCAGTCACACCAATATGATTGTTATGTCTGGCAGCAATAATACCGGCAACTGCCGTGCCGTGGGCATCGTCATCTTCGACAGGGGCGGGATCTACCCCAGGTGTATGGGTTACAAAATCGTAGTTGAGGTCCGTGAGGATATTATCTTTGAGATCCTCATGGTTGATATCCAGACCGTCATCAACGATGGCCACCACCACACCTTTGCCACGACAACCGCCATTGTGCGGACAGTTTTCCCACAGGGGCAGAATATTGAGATCCTCACCACGCTTGGCCTCATGGCCAGGTCGTCCGCTTTGTCCGGTGTTTTGGAGGTGCCACTGATGGGCAAAGAGGGGATCATTGGGTATGGGGTTTGTGGGGATGGTAATATCACCACCGTTATCCGGTGGTGTTACCGGATGCGTGCTGGCACTGTCTGAGCTGCTTCCGCTACAGGCGGCCAGAAAAAGCAGCAGGGCAAAAATCAGTCCATAAAATAAACAAGGGAAACTCCGGAAAATTTTCACATAGGCCTCCTTATATTGCAACAATCATTTATTGTTCCAAATGAGCGGGGCAGAATCAGCATTTCCCTTCCATTTGGCTGATAAACCGGCTGTCGGCTCCATAGGTCAGCCCCGTCAATGGGGGGGCTTTTGCAGCCTGAATGCCCATGGGCTTGCCTGACTGGTATGGGTATGCCCTTTACCAAACGAAGATGAGAGAAAAAAATACTGTAGAATTTCCTTATTTTTAATTTTGATATTCCAGAAAGTCAAGCCTTTTAAAACATTTGATATAACAGAAGGAAAACGGCAACAAAAAGGCACTGGTTTTAATGCCCCGAAAAATGAAGAAGCGCATCAGTCCGTCAAAAACAATCCTCTCCCATCTCCATGACAGCATCGGTTACTTTTTTAACGGCATCCATCTTTCCAAGGGCCTCCGGAAGATGGATACCATAATAATATTTAGCTGTTACAATCTGGCCCTGATAAAAAAGTCTGTCTTTTCCCGATGCAGATCCAAGCTTTGAGCAAGCCAGAGCAGCCCTCCAGGCAAGACCCCAGGCCATCATCAAATCTCCCAGTATATCCAGAAAAGGTTTTGCCACAGCAAAGGCATCCAGAACCCTGCTGCCCATGGCGGCACCGCCAACGGACACCGCCGCTTCCCCCGCCTTTTTTAGGGCATTCTCAAGTCCGTCAGCCATTTCATCAAGCCCGTTTTCCCTGACAAAAACTATGGTTGCATTGATTTCACCCATAAGGTCCATGAAAGCCCTGCCCTTTTTCATTCCAAGCTTTCTGCCAAGAAGATCCATGGCCTGAATTCCGTTGGTTCCTTCATAAAGGGAGCTGATCCTCACATCCCTGTAATATTGTGCCTGGGGATACTCTTCGATAAAACCATACCCGCCATATACCTGAATACCTGCGGAAGTAATCTCTATGCCCTTATCTGTGGTATAGGCCTTGGAAATCGGCGTCAGCAGTTCTATCAGCCCCTGATATTTCTCCCTTTCCCCTGCACTATCCACAAATATGCACCTGTCGTGGCACCATTTCAGATAGTATGACAGAAAGCGGTTACCTTCGATAAAGGCCTTCATGAAAAGAAGCTGCCTTCTCACATCGGGGTGCTGGATGATGGGAACAGGCCTGGCATCGGAGCTGAATGCCTCCTTCAGGTCTGGCCCCTGCACCCTTTCCCTTGCGTAACGGACGGCATTGGCATAGGAAGCCGAAGAAATACCAAGGGCCTGAAGGGCAGCACCCTGCCTTGCCTCATTCATCATGAGAAACATATATTTCATGCCCTTGTTTTCTTCACCCACCAGCTCTCCCCGGCAAGCTCCCTTTGCGCCAAAGGCCACGGTGCAGGTGACATTGCCATGCATTCCCATTTTTTCTTCTATGCCGGTTATCTCCACATCGTTTCTTATATCCGTCGTCCTGCCGTCTTCACTCAGCCTGTATTTTGGAACAAGAAAAAGGGAAATGCCCTTGGTACCTGAAGGAGCCCCTTCCACCCTTGCAAGCACGGGATGGATTACATTCTCCACAAGGTCGGAATCTGCACCGGATATAAAGATTTTGTTTCCCTCGATGGAATAGCTGCCATCATCATTTTTTATGGCCTTTGTTGTCAGTGCTCCCACATCCGACCCGGCCTGGGCTTCCGTAAGACACATGGTGCCAGCCCATTTTCCCGAAAAAAGATTCGCAAGGTATCTTTTTTGAAGCCTTTCATTGCCAAATTCCCGGACAATGGCTCCGGCTCCATGGGTAAGACCCGGATAGTTCAGAAAGGATGGGTTTGCCCCCATAAACAGCTCAAGACAAGCGGCGGCCAGCAGGTGAGGCATGCCCTGTCCTCCCCATTCCTCCTCATCACACATGGCAAGCCAGCCGCCTTCGCAATAGGATCTGTATGGCCGGTGATAAGACCTTGGAACCCGTATTTCACCCTTATGAAAAAGAACCCCTTCCGGATGCCCGTTCTCCACATCCGCAAGCTTGTTTGTGGGAAGAATCTCATTGACCGCAAGCTTTCTTGCTTCCTTCAGAAGCATTCTGCAGGCCTGCTCATTGAAGCCTGAAAATTTTACATTTTCAGAGTAAAATCCAAGGTTGAACATTTCAAAAAGCATAAACTCCTGATCTCTGCGATCCGCAAGTTCAGATACCATGATGTTTCCTTTCATCCCTTTTATTTGCCTTCATGTACAAACGGACCACCCTTTTTTAAGGGAAGTTGCTGCACAAAAAAAAGTACCGGGACAAGCCCTTTGTCCGGAAAAAGACCGGAAAAGCCTGAACAGGGGAAGAAGTTTCAAAGAATGTTCCAGAGAGAAACATCCTGCCATCTGAAAAGCCAAGGGATTCAATTATAAGGATATAAAGCCAGAACAAGGAGAGGACAACAAAGTACAGGCTTAAATAAACCGTTTCTTTTAGTGGGCGCTTCCGTCATATGTAGCAGACCGCCATATCTGACGGCACGCGATCAACCCAATAAAGAACCAGAGGCAAAAAACATGAACTCTTCAAAAAACACCAGGCAGGACACCGCTTTTATCCATGAAGTTACCCAGCGCCTTTATTCAACCCTTCAGATTGAAAAAGCACTGCATTCAACCCTGCTCTTTTTGAGGGAGCACATGCCCGCAGACAGTCTCAATGCAGGAATTTTTGATCCAACCACTGGCATGCTTCAGTATCTGGCATCCGCCACCTGTCTGGGGGGCATGCTCATTGACGAGCGTCTTCAGCTTTCAGAAAAGGGCATACGGGATACAGAACACTACGCCATAGGAAAAGCCCATATCGACAAGCACCCCTGGGGCACCCAGGTATCCGGTGAAATTGCAGAGCATTTCAGGCTCTTCCATGAAGATTTTCCGGGTTTTGATGTTGCAGGAGATTTTTCCACCCTGACCCTCACGGTGGGAATCGGGGTTCCTCGATTCGGGTATTTCAATATCCTTGCCCACGGGCTTAATCAGTTCTCGGAAAAACACCGCCGCATGATGAACCTGCTGGAGCGCCCCCTCACCGGAGCCGCACTGAATCTCTGGCATTACCGTAAGGTTGTGACCCTCAACGAACACCTCGTCCGGACCAACGATCTGCTTTTGAACCGCCTCGGTCATATTGCCGCCACCGAGGTGATCGGTACGGAAACGGGACTCCATGGGGTAATCACCCTTGCAAAACAGGTAGCGGACACAAATGCGCCCGTACTCATCACAGGAGAAACCGGCACTGGAAAAGAGGTTGTGGCCCATGCCATTCATCGCTTGTCCCGAAGGAAGAATCACCCCATGATTTGTATCAACTGCGGTGCCATTCCGGAAACCCTTATGGATTCTGAACTGTTCGGCCACGAGAGGGGTGCTTTCACCGGCGCTTCCAGCAGAAAACGGGGGTATTTTGAGCAGGCGGACGGTGGCACCATTTTCCTTGACGAGGTGGGGGAGCTGTCAGCTGCGGCCCAGGTGAAACTGCTGAGGGTTCTGCAGGAACATGCCATCCGCCGGGTGGGTGGTAACAGATCCATTCCGCTGGATGTACGGGTGATTGCAGCCACACACCGTAATCTGCCAGCCCTTGCGGAGGAAGGAAGGTTCAGAAGGGATCTCTGGTTCAGGCTCAATGTTTTTCCCATCCATATCCCCCCCCTCAGGGAAAGAACCGCCGATATCCCGGCCCTTGCCGAATTCTTTGCCGCACGTAAAGCCCGAGAGATGAATGTATCGGAAAAACCGGTCTTTGCTGCAGGTGCCTTTGATCTTTTAAAAAGCTACCACTGGCCCGGAAATATCCGGGAGCTGGAAAATCTCATTGAACGCAGCCTGATCATATGCCAGGGCAGCCCCCTTCATTTCGACAATCTTTCCCCTTCGACACCATCCCTGTCAGAAAAAAGAGAAGGAGAGGAAGAAGCTTTTCCAAGCCTTGAATCCATAACCATCCGGCATATTCTTAAGGCCCTCAGAAAAAGCGGTGGCCGCATTGAAGGGCCGGGAGGAGCTGCCTGCCTGCTGGATCTCAACCCCTCAACCCTCAGGGGAAAAATAAAAAAATACGGAATTTCAAAATGATTTCATATTTTTTTCTCTCACCCTCAATCCGGACTCCCTGATGAAGCTGAAAAGCCCTAAGGCCTGAGGCAGAAAAATTCAGTGCTTTTCATAAGTGGCAGAAAGACGGGAAGCCATCTCCCGGATATATGCTCTGGCATGGCGAGGCTCAAGGACTTCTACCAGTGGACCGAAACCCATGATCCAGCTGTAAACCCATTCATCTTCCGGAAAGGGGAAAAAACCCATGATGCTGCCGTCTGGCATAAAATGCAGACTGTCCGGATGGTAGTAGTCCGTGATCCTGCCCCGGGCCGAAGGAGCAAAGCGCAGGACAAAAAGGGTGGTTGCACGGGCATTTTCCCCCCTTTCCAGTGTTTCCTCCCAAGGGGGATGGGCTTCCGGGCAGAAGGATTCCCCAATACATTCAGCCTCAATGAACCGGGTGATCTTAAAAAAACGCAAGGCCTTGCGAAGACGGCAGAAGGCATAGAGATACCAGCCCGACCCTTTCAGGATCATGCTCAAGGGCTCGATCATCCGCTCCGTTACCATCCCGTCCGGGGCAGCATAGCGGAGACGGATTAAGCGACTGGCTTCCACAGCCTCATAAACATCCTGAAAAAGCTGTTTTTTCGCCGCATCCAGACCCCATGGCGTGAAATCCATAATCAGAGGCCTGTGTGTTTTCAGCGGATCCCCGGGCCGTGTAAGGTTACGCAGCTTTTCTTCGGTATGCCTGAGGTGGCCGGGCTGCAGAAGGGCATTGAGGCGCCCCACAAGGGACAGGAGGGATGCGAGTTCCTGTGGGGCGAAATAATGCCTGTCTACGGTGCAGGTATCAAGAATCCGGTATCCGCCTTCGCTGCCCCTGTCCGCATATATGGGAATCCCTGCAAGGGCGAGGGAGTCCATGTCCCGCTGTATGGTACGGTGGGAAACCTCAAAATGCCGGGCCAGTTCCCTGGCCGTGGCCTTTTTCCGGTTGATCAGGTAAAGGACAATGGCAAGGAGGCGGTCGGTCTTCATCTATTTTCCATGCCAGCGGCCAAGGTTGGGGAGGGTTTTTTCCAGAAGCGCCCGTGCCGCCTTTTCCTCCATGCCGGATGCCACCATGTGAGGTACACAGACCTCTATCATCTTCTCCATGGTCACATCCTGGGTAAAAGATCCCTCCTGATAGCAATAGGTACAAAACTCTGAAGTCATGGCACCATTTTTTTCCGTTCCTTTCAAAGGATCTTCCGTGATGGGCATACCGCAGCTTTGGCAAAAGGTCTGGTCTGTCATGGTCATTTCCTCCTCATTGATTTTTCGGTTTATGGAATGGAAAAAGCCATGGAAGGCTTTTCTGTCACCTTACAGAAGGAAATACGACAGCATCATGTCGTAATTATCTCTCCCTTGAAAAAATAAACATCCCCATGACACGACCCCTTATCACCACATGCTTTCAGCAATAGGATAGGGGCAGAAAGTATGGTTTTCAATATTGTAAACGGGCACAGGCCTTCCCTTAAGATTCCGGTGCTGCCCTGCCAGATCGCTATCTTCAAATCTCATCAGGCAGGGCAGAAAAACCCCGACCTTCCTTAAAAGCAGACCGGAACAAAAGGGTATATACAGGCCCCTCTGGCCTGAGCTCGGAGCTGTAAAGACTGAACCCAAGGGGATTCATGGTAAAATTTTTCCCAAGATCGGGCATAGGGGGCAGAAAAGCACCTTTGCCCTTTCTCCGGATTCTTGCCAGTGTCATGTGGGGATAAAAACTGTCATGGCTCCAGTCCATATGGCTGCACAGTCTGCGCTGAAGGGCACATAGCCACGGCCCTCCGTCAAGAACGGGCAGAAAAACAGGTACAGGCCCCCGGCTGCGGTAAAAATACTCCGGCCGGGAAGAAAGAAGCAGTCTGCAAGCAGAGACCGAAGGCATCTGCCCCAGTCGTTGCATGATTTCCTCTACCCTGTCCGTATCCCCTAAAAATTTTAGCGTAATGTGCAGATTGTCATGCCGGACCCGCTTCAGGACAAAAGCACCCGCCACCCGGATTCTCTCCGCTGCCTCATACACCCTGAGCCTTTCTTCCCCGGAAAAATCCAGAGCCACAAAAAGCCGCTGCATCCCGTGGGCCTTTCCTTCCATGGCATCCGCCTACCCCAGAAGCCAGAAAAAAAGGATGAAAAAAACCGCCAGTGCGGCAAAAACAAAAAGCATATGCAGCACATTGCCCCTTATCATGGCTTTTTTTCTCTGGATCAATTCTTCAAGCTCCCTTTCCGAAAGACCTGAACAGTGGGGGCAGTTCATTTTTGAATCTTCATAGGAAAGCCCGCACCTGCTGCACTGCTTCGGCTGTTTTGACCGGAGCTGCTGGCCGAGCATAATGAGTCTGTCTATCATAAACATCCATCCTTTCCCCTGCCTACAGGGCAGACCACAGCTGAAAAAATCCCAACAAGGGTTCATTCCCCATCGGATTCTTTATGTTTTTTTACCATAACACAACTTGGCTGATGGAAAAATGCCGTCAGCAGAGACTTGTGACCGGATGCGGGATGGGATAAGACAACGGGTACATCATGGATGGTAAAAAAAGACACCCTGTCTTGGATGACAGGCAGCAGATCTTCACCCGCAAAGAACTGAAAGGAGCACCCATGAATCCGGAAAAAATCGTTAACGGCTTGGGCAAAGAACTGACCGATGCATTGCAGGCCATGGCAAAGACCAAGGATCTCCAGAAAAAAGAAGCCTACAGCCGCATCATCAAAAACCTGAGTAAATCCTTAGCTTCCCTTTTTGAAATGGCAAGTGATGCGGAATTTTATGGCTATAGTTATGAAGGCAATAATCTTGACGATGATGACCTTTGTGCCGAAGACTATAAAGAGGATGATCCGGATAGGGACTGTCCCTTTTAAACTTTATTTTTTCAAACAGACCTTCCGGCGGATAAAGCAGAGCGGACTGAAGACATGAAAATAATGGAGCAATAGTCCATGGCTGATATTGCACACATGCTGGAAACCATCGCTGAATCCTGCGAGCTGCAATCTCATTCAGGATAAAGATGTTCAGGTACTGGATGTGGAACTGATGCCAACGGGGATAATAGAACAACTGCAGGTCTTATATGGAGAACGATTCCGATCTCAGCCCCGGCTGGAGCGCCTGATACTTGCAACAGCAGCAACGGAACAGGTCATTTCCCACAAACGTATCAGCGATATCAGCATTGATCACAGCAGGGATATTACCATAGCATTACAGGCTCTGGTCAAACAGGGGCTGCAGATGATAAACAGCACCACGGCCATGGCCGTGGTGCTGTTTATCATCTGCAGGGGCAGGATTTACCAACCCCGGATCAGGTCTTCGGTGTGATGGTACAGGACAATCCGGAATTCCACATTCACTCCAAAGATTTAAAGCCTTCCTCCGAAGATTTGGAATACCGCTCCGAAGATTTACCCGCTCCCTCTGAAAAACGAGATACGCACGGACGCCTTTTGACCCCATCCCTTTCAGCACCAGTAATCCATAATCTGGATCTCCTGTCTCCAGCACTGCTGGCAAAGCTGAAAACAAAGGCAAGCCTGACAGCAAAAAAGAAAAAACTGCCAAAATCCATCATGAGGGATGTGATTCTATCCCTGTGTGAGGAACATTTTATTACCCGAAACTGTCTTGCACAGCTGATGAACAGAGATCCGGACTCACTGCGGCAGCAGCATCTGAAAGAACTGCTGGAAGAGGGCCTGCTCAGACAAGCCTTCCCCCAGAACCCCACAGACAGCCGTCAGGCATATATTGCAAACAGAGACAGAATAATAAAGACCAGCAGATAAATCATCAGTGCCTCATCCTTCCCTTTCCCCCTTTCTTTTCAGCTTTTTCATTTCACGGAAAAAGAAAACAGAAACGATGGAGGCCAGGACCACATTGGACAGGGGAAGTGCTATCCATACGCCCTGAAGCCCAATGATCTTCGGAAGAATAAACAGAAAAGGCAGCTGTATGAACATATTGCCAAGGGTGATCATGGTGGCTTTTCTTGCCATGCCCATGGACTGCAAAAAACTGGCGGTAAGAACAATAAAACCATCCAGAAAAAGGGCAAAAAGGTGTAGCCGCATCCCAAGGGAGGCTGCGGCGGAAAGCTCTGGATCACCGGAGACAAAAAACCATACAGCCAGCCCCGGTACCAGCATCACCGTAGAGGTCATGAGAACACCGGTACCCAGAACCACAGCCATGGCAAGGCCTGTCACCTGACGGATATTCCGCGGGTTTTCTTCGCCCTTGTAATAGCTGACCAGAGGCTGCATACCACCGGAAACACCTTCGGCAAACATGTAGTAAAGTGTGAGTACATAGCCCACAACGGTGAAAGCCGCCACCTGCAGGGTACCTCCGTATGCCATGAAAAGCAGGTTATGCAAAAGCACCACAAAACTGATGTAAATATACATCAGCATACTGGAAAAACCCGTTGCCAGAACCCTTCCCAGCAAAAAGGGCCTTAGTTTTAGAAACCCCTGATTCAGCGGCACACGGTTTCTGGTACTGAAAATGAAAAAAAGCCCCATGGCAATACTGAAACTTTCCGCCAGCACCGTAGCCACGGCTGCCCCCTTCAGTTCCCACCCAAGGTGCATGATGAAAAGATAATCCAGTATGATATTGGCCACAGCGCCGGTTGCCATGCAAAGGGTGGCAAAGCCCGGTGCCCCCAGATTCCGGACCCAGAATGGAATGGCAATGCTGGCCAGAACAAGGGGAGCCGCAAAACCCATTACCCGCAGATAATCCCGACCCAGAGACCCAACACCCTCTTCTGCCCCCTGCAGGACCAGAAAAAAGGTTGAAAAATTCACCAGCAGAAGACCGGAAACCAGCCCCAGCAGCATCAGTGCCCAGAATCCCTGCCCCATGATGCGGGAAGCCCTGAGAAGATCTCCCTCACCCTGGGCAATGCCGCACTGCACACCCGTACCAATACCAATCATCATCCCAATGGCCAGCAGCACCCCGATCCAGGGCCAGGACATATTGATGGCCGCCAGTCCTTCGCCACCCATGGCATGACCAATAAAAATACCATCCACGATCTGGTATGCGGCACTGACCAGCATAGCCGTAACCGAAGGGATGGTGTAGCGCCAGAACATTCTGGAAACACTGCCTGATTTCATTTACCTTCAACCTTTTTTTCTGCAATAACAGAACAGACCCTGCCCAGGATATCGCTCAGTTCCGCAAGGGCTTTCGGGTCCAGAATCTGAGCTATATCCTTGGCGGTTTTCCTGTAAATTCTGTCCTCTTCCACGGCCAGCGCCATGGTTCTGTCCGTTGCCTGCAACAAAGAGGCCCGGCCATCTTCCGGGCAGGGTATTTTATGGATATACCCTTTTTTTTCAAGCTTGACCGCCATGGTACTGGCAGAAGCTTTGCTTACCTTCATTACCCCTGCCAGCTCCGTCAGGCGCATGCCCTTTTTTGAGCTTATCAGCGCATAAAGATAGTCCAGTTCGCTGCTGCTGAGTTCACCGCTTCCGCTCTGGCGGCTTGCCTCACGCCAGAGATCCCACATATGCCATTGTAAAATTTTCAAGCTGTCGGAAAGCTCCATAAAGATCTCTTTATTTCTAAAGGTTGAAAAAGAATCAAAAAAACTTAGCAAGACTAACTAACCAAACAGAAGCTGTCAACCCAGCTTGCCAATACCTTTAAATCGCTAAGAAAAGATCTGGCATTTTAAAATAAAATCTGATTACTCCCCTGACTCAGCCACAGCTTGCTGGCCATCTAGTTGTCAGGCCTATGGTGCGGACTTTAATACGGGCAGGCGCAAGGCCTGCCCCAACGAATGGTTTTTACGACCCTGTTTTGTGTAGGGGCACCCCTGTACGGGTGTCCGCTGACAAGCGTAAAATCTGGTCATATAATTTCCATGGTTAAGGTTTGTATGGCTGAAAGACAGTGGTAATCAGAAAATAAAATGTTCTGGATGCTTATCTTCCCTCTTGAATGCCTGTATGCCTTATGCCATAATTTTAGGTTGTTGAAGAAAAAAAGACGGCCGCTGGTGTTTTAGAATACGACATTGATTTTGTGATACAAAAAAAGCTATGCACCAGCTGGCTTGCATGAAACGAACAATCCGGCTGACAAAAAATGCAAAAATAACGATCTGACTGTCTTCCCCTTAGCGACCCATAAAAAAGGAAAAAATCATGAAAGGCTGGTGTGGCCGTATACTGAATGTGGATTTAAGCCGTGGAAGTCTTGAACCGGCGGCACTGGACCCTCTGGATGCCCAACTCTTTATCGGTGGCCGGGGCTTGAACGACAAAGTCCTTTTTGACCGCATTCCTCCGGGCACCGATCCCCTTGGCCCGGACAACGTCATCTGCTTTGCTCCCGGCCCCCTTTCCGGCACGGTGCTCGGACTCACCAGCCGTGTTGAAGTCAGCACCCTGTCTCCCTACAGCGGCATTCTGGGAGATGGCAATGCGGGCGAAAGGCTGGCCCATGTCATGAAACTTGCCGGATGGGATCAGATCAATATCACAGGCCGGTGTGAAAGCCCCTCCTATCTGTATATCCATGAAGATGAGGTTTCCCTGATTCCCTGCCCGGAATACTGGGGGACGGACACCTGGGAATTCACCGATGCCATGCGCAATACCCACGACAGGGATATCAGTGTTGCCTGCATTGGTCAGGCAGGAGAATGCCTTGTGCGTTTTGCCTCTGTGATTGTGGATAAATACGCATCCGCCGCCAGAGGTGCCGGGGCTGTCATGGGCTCCAAAAATCTCAAGGGCATCGTGGTCCGGGGAAACAGGAAGGTGAAGCTTGCCGATCCTGAAACCTTTAAAGCCCTTGCCAAGGAAGACAGAAATTTCTTTAAAACAGATCCCTTCCAAAAGGGCGTTGCCTCCTGCATCGGCTCCCACCACGGTATCCTCAACTGGTTTCCGGGCTACCGCAATTACGAGGACTTCTGGGACAGAAGCAAGATCCCTGCGGCCATCCAGCCCGAAGCCTTCAAGGAATATGAGGTCCGCCGCACGGGCTGCAGAAACTGTACGGTACAGTGCAAGAACCGCTTTGAAATTCCCAAAGGCCCCAGAGCCGGAGAGCAGGGCGAGGCCATGGAGTATGAATGCGTTTTCTGCCTCGGCACCAACTGCGGCATCACAGACCCCGTGGTGATCATGGAAATGGAAAACCTCTGCGACCGTTACGGCATGGATGTCATTGCCGCAGGCAACACCATGGCCATGGTCAAGGATCTTTTCAATATGGGCGACATCACCCCTGAAGATACGGGGGGGCTGGATCTCTCATGGGAAAACGCCGAAGATCAGGTGGAACTGCTGCACAGAACCGCCCTGCGGCAGGGTTTTGGCAACATTGTGGCAGAAGGCCTTTACCTTGGGGCAAAGATTCTCGGAAAAAGGGCCATGGATGTCTGCTACCACGTCAAAGGCCTTTCCAGAGGCCCTTATAAAGCGGGGATGTTTGCCCTTGCCCACGCCACCAGCACCCGGGGTGCCGACCATCTCAGGGGACGGAGCTGGGCCTATGGAGAAAATGACGGCGATCTTTTTTCTAAACTGAAAAGCGAAGGCCGTCTTCCCAGAGATATGGACACAAACCCCGTATCCGCCCTCATCGTCTCCGAAAGGGCCTGTACCCTTGCGGACTGCATCGGCCGCTGCAAGGGGGCTGTCAATTCCTGGAGCTGTGCTGTCCCCCTTGTGAATCAGTATCCCCTCATGGAAGGGCTGGCCCGGCTCATGACCGCAGCCACGGGCCTTCCCTACACGGAAGAACGCCTGAGCGCAGCGGCAGACCGGGTCTATCTTCTGGAAAAGGCCTTTAACATACGGTGCGGAACCCGCAGGCAGGATGACAGGCTGGTATTGCACAAGGATCTTCTGGGAACAGAGGAGGCTGCAAAGGAGCAGGAAAAGCACGAAGCCATGCTCACGGCCTATTATGAAGCCTCCGGTCAGGACAGGGAGACGGGAATTCCCACCCGCAGAAAACTGGAAGAGCTGGAGCTGGCCTTTGTGGCCGATACCCTTGAAAAAGAGCTGCCCCTTAACCCATGGGACGGCCCGAAACCCTGGCCCCTGGATGCCTATCCCTCAGGCGTAAAAAGGGTATAGTTTTTCAGGCAGGGGTCTTGTGTCCCTGCACCCCGAAAGGACATGCATTTTCCATGGACCATCCTGTGAAACCTGTACAAACCCTCACCCTCTGCATGGGAAGTTCCTGCTTTTCCAAGGGAAACAATCTGAATGCGGCAGCCATTGAAAACTTTATCCGGGAAAACGAACTCACAGAAACCATCAGCATACAGGGCTGTCTCTGTGAGCAGCAGTGCAAAAACGGCCCGAATATCAGAATTGGTGACGAGCTGATTCAGGGCGTTCAGCCGGGAATGCTCCATGATCTTCTGGCCCATAAAATCAGGCGGTAAAATCCATGACTCGACTAAAAAGCCCCATTTATACGGAAAAAACCCGCTGTCAGGACTGTTATAAATGTATCCGGGAATGCCCCGTCAAAGCCATCCGTGTGGAAAAGGGACACGCCATCATCATCCCGGAACAGTGCGTACTTTGCGGTCACTGCGTTGTGGCCTGCCCCGCCCAGGCCAAAAAAGTGCGGGATGACCTGCCCCAGGCCCGGCAGATTCTGAAACTCAAACCAAGGGTCATTGCATCCCTGGCACCTTCCTTTGCCGCAGTATATCCGGACCTTGAACCGGGCCAGCTCATTTCGGCCATCAAAGCCCTTGGTTTTTACGGTGTTTCAGAAACCGCCATCGGTGCGGATCTGGTTTCCGCAAAAATCGCCTGTGACCTGTCCATGGCGGCAAACATCCCTGATGCCGGCCCAAAGGATCACATGGAAAGGCTCTACGGATACCGGGTGCAGTTCCGCTCCCAGGAATCCGCAGGGGAAAAAAACTCCCTTCAACGACAAAAACTCTTTTTATCATCGGCCTGCCCGGTACTTGTGGAATTCATCAAACACTACATACCCGAACTCAACCCCTGCATCACGGACTGTGCCTCTCCCCTGCTGGCCCATGCCAGATATCTGAAGGAAAAATACGGAGAAGAAACAGGCATTGTTTTCATCGGACCCTGTATTGCCAAAAAAAGGGAGGCCGACACCTGGGATGAGCTGGACGCTGCCATTTCCTTTACGGACTTGAACCGCTGGCTTGAGGACGAAGGCATTCATCCGTCTGACCGCAAATCAGCCAAAGACACCTTTATCCCGCTAAAGGCAGCCAAGGGAAGCCTTTATCCCATTGAAGGCGGCATGATCGCATCCATCCGCAAATATGCCACCATCCGGAATGCGCATATGATGAGTGTCACAGGACTCAAGGAGATACGAAAGACCCTTGAGGGCCTCAGCCCGGAGGCACTTTCCGCTCCCATTTTCATGGAGCTTCTTTCCTGCCCCGGTGGCTGCATCAACGGCCCCGGCGTCTGCAACGATACCCTGAGGGCTTTCCGGAGAATCCGGCTTCTCGATTATGCCAGTAAAGCCAGAAACACCCTCAGCGAAAAAATGCCGGATATGCAGGGTACCCTGCCCGTGGAAAGAATTGTCCCCTCTGAGCATTCCGATGACGACATTCAGGCCGCCCTGAAACAGATCGGTAAACGCACCCTTCAGGATGCCCTGAACTGCGGAAGCTGCGGCTATGATACCTGCAAGGCCTTTGCCGCAGCCATGCTGGAGAACCGGGCCGAAAAAACCATGTGCCTTTCCTACATGAAAACCCTTGCCCAGAACAAGGCCAACGGACTCATCCGGGCCATACCCGCAGGGGTTGTCATCTGTGACAGCCAGCTCAAGATTATTGAATGCAACAGATACTTTGCCAACATGATGGGAGAAGATGTGCTTTCCATGTTTGAAGTCCGTCCCGGCATGGAAGGTGCCAGCCTTGAAAAAATCACAGACCTTGCCCGTTATTTCAAGGATGTGATTGATCTCAACGGGCTGGATCTTGTGAACAGGGAAGTCCGGGAAGGAAAAAAAATCTTCCATCTGACCATCTTTTCCATAGAAAAGGGGGAAAGCGCCTGCGGTGTCCTGCAGGATGTGACAGCACCCCAGATCCAGAAATCAAGGGTCATTGATGAAACAAGGCGGGTCATCAACAAAAACCTGAAAGTAGTTCAGAAAATTGCCTTCCTTCTGGGCGAAAATGCCGCTGAAACCGAAGCCATACTGAATTCTGTGATAGAATCCTTTTCAGGGGATGAGGACAGGGACCTATGATCCATATGCCCGCAGGTGAAAGCTTTATCGAGGTGGATCATCATCAGATTTTTAAACACAGGGAAGGCGCCGGAGGTGACACCTTTTTGTCCCAGAAAAATGAAAGCGACGGCAGGGTGATCACCGTCCTTTCCGATGGTCTTGGCTCCGGCGTCAAGGCCGGTGTGCTTTCCACCCTCACGGCCACCATGGCACTGAAGTTTGTGGCCTCCAACATCCCCATCAAAGGGGCAGCCAAGACCATCATGAACACCCTGCCTGTCTGCAGGCTGCGCCAAATCAGTTATGCCACCTTTACCATTGTGGACATTGAACCGGGGCTGCAGGTAAGGATGATGGAGTTTGATAATCCGGGCTACCTTCTTATCCGGGACAATCAGCCCATGACCCCTGAAAAAAACGCCATCATTATTGAAAGAAAAAATAAAAAGTCCGGCCCTCCCCAGAATGCCACCATGTTTTATTCCAGTTATCAGGCCCTGCCCGGAGACCGGCTGGTCTTTTTCTCCGATGGCGTCACCCAGTCCGGCATGGGAAGCAAGGGCTTTCCCTTTGGCTGGGGAGAAGAGAGGGTGAAGGATTTCATACTGGAAAAAATCCGCACAACACCTTCTGTCAGTGCGCGGGAACTGGCCCGGTCCATTGTGCAGCAGGCGCTTTTTCATGATCAGTATCAGGCAAAGGATGACATCACCTGCGGTGTCATCTACATCCGCAGCCCGAGGGATCTGCTCATTGTCACAGGCCCCCCCATGAATCCGGACCATGACAGCGAAATGGTGAGGCAGTTCACCGCCTTCAGCGGATCGAGAATTATCGCAGGCGGCACCACGGCAGGCATTATATCCCGTCAGCTCGGCAAAACCTGCAGGACGGATATTAAGAATCTGGATCCTGTCATTCCGCCGGTCTCGGAAATGGAAGGTGCCGATCTGGTGACCGAAGGAATCATCACCCTTGGCAGGGTGGCGGAAATTCTGGAACAGCGGACCAACATCGTCACCGGTACCATTGCTTCCAGTGGCAGGCAGAATGCGGCCGACCGGATCATTGAAATGATCATCAACCATGACCGGATTGTTTTTCTGGTGGGCACGAAAATCAACGAAGCCCACCAGGATCCCAATATGCCCGTGGGGCTTGAAATACGAAGGAACATCGTTAAAAAAATTCAGGGCCTTCTTACGGAACATTACCTCAAAGAGGTCAGCATCCACTACCTTTAGGTTCAGGCAAGGGGTGCCGTGCCTGTCAGGCGCACGGCCCTGTCATGGATTTCCATCACTTTTTTCGCTTGAGAAAGAACCCCTTTTTTTCCGAACTCGCCGATAAAATCACAGATTCTGAATCCTTCATCCTTTTGCCGGTAGATTTCCTGCCAGCTTCTGTATTCCCTTTCCCTTGCCTCATCTTCCCAGGGAAAGGCCGAAGGCGGTTTCGGAGAGCCGCATCGCCAGGGTTTGGAAGTCAGCCTTGCCCGGAAACACGCCTGCTTTCGGGTCAGCACCTGATACAGGGGATCGGCATTCAGGTCTTTCAGTATTTTTTCCGTTTCCTCTGAGGCGGGGACAAAAAGTTTTCCCGTAAACAGGAGGCGCAGCCCTTCCTTTGTTCTGTAAAGGCGAAAAGCATAGTCCGGATTCAGCCGTGACCATTCCTTTACGGAAGCAATGGCTTTCTGGACAGGATCTTCCTTCTTTTCAGCAATGCTCCGGCCAAAGAAAAGACTGCGCAGCCATTCCAGAAAGCCCGCAGACTCAGCCTTGGGAAAATCCACATCCACAAAGAGCACCTGCGAACAATTCAGAACACTGGCACCGTAGCGGTTGCGGGTGATCACTGCTATCCGCTCCTCTCCGTCAAAAATCTCCTCAAGGATCTCCTCTTTGACGGGCATGTCATGGTATTCGTAATGATCCGGCCTTTCACCGCCCAGCAGACGGTTAAAGATGCGTCCGGCTCTGGCTGCGGCCTCCTTTGCCGCCTCTGCCGGAGAAACAAAGGACCAGCCCGAAGCCGTTATGCTGTGGGACTGGCCATGGGCATCTTTCATTTCATGGCTTTTTTTTACCCAGTAAGGTGGAATTTTCATTTTTACCCTCCATAAATGCAAGAATACATGCCATACTCACAACCCGGAAGAAGCCTGTTCTCTTTTATAACAATGGAGCCTGAATGATGAAAAAAAATCTGATCCTGTTTATCCTTCTTATTTTCAGCGCTACGGGCTTTGCCGCCTGGTATCTCATGAAACAACCGGACCCGGCGGACGGCCCCCATCTGGCCTCTGTGCTGCCTGCGGACACCCTTTTGCTTTTGCGCATCAATCATGCCGAAAAACAGATGGAAGAACTCAGAAACAGCCCGCTGGCAAAGGCCATTGAAGGCATGGATCTGGAAGCCAGCCTTGAAAGGGCAGGCTTTCCCTACCTGATTCCCGATGGAATGAGAAACTACCGGGAATGGCTTTCTTCAAAGTGGAACCAGAAAATCTTTAACAGCATTTTCGGCAGGGAAGCGGCTCTGGCCATTCTGCCGGAAGCCCTGGCGTTTATGACGCCCTACGCAGAACCTGAAGATATGCTTAAGGGAATCGCCATCATAGCACGACCTGTACAGGGAGCTGCCCTTGCTTCCTTTATCAGCCCCTGGGCCCCCGGCCTCGATGTTTCAGAAATTGCCCCCCACGGAAATACAAAAATACGGCAGATCACCCTTGCAAACGGCATGGCGCTTTTTACCAGCGACAGAGAAGGTCTTATGCTGGGAGCCTTTCATCTGGAAACACTGAAGCGTATGCTGGATGCTTCTTCGGGCAGCATTGCCTCGCTGGAAAACAATAAAAACTTCAACGCCATGGAAAAAGCCCTGGACGATGGGCCAAGAACCCTTTCCTTTTATGGGGATCTGGCCACAGCCCTCCCCCTTGTGGATGCAAAGCTCGCCTCTTTTGCCGAAGCCGATGATGTGAACGACTGGAATGATATCAGAAAAATGCTTCAGGGGTTTAAAAATTTCGGATATGCAAGATTCAATGAGGGTACAGAAGTCAGAAGATCCCTTGGCAGAGCAGGCATGGACAAAAAAGAGATGGACCCTGCTCTTCTGGCACTGCTGGAAAGACCCGCACGCAAACCAGAGCCTCTGTGGATGGCTCCTCCGGAAACGGAGCTTTTTTTCTGGGACGGCAGCTTTGACCTTGAGTATACCATCCAGTCCGTTCTTGAAGATCCTGAAGATCAGGCGGCCTTTCGCGGGGCCTTCGAGATGCAGACCGGCATCCTCTTTGAGGATCTCATCCACAGCCTGGGCCATGAAATGGCTTTCATCATGACAGAAGCTGATGAGGATAGCGTATTCCCTCTGCCCCGACTCGCCATCATGCTGGAGAGCCCGTCCCCTGACATTCTCACAAGCCTCATGCAGAACCTCGTCAACAAGACAGAAGCCACCTTTGGGATCCCTCTTCAGCTTCAGCCCCACAGCATAGGGAATGTTGAAATCACACAGGTTCAGATTCCCATGGGGGAAGACATTCAGCCCGGCTGGGCAACCATGGGCAGATATTTCGTTTTTGCCCTGCACTGGGAAAGCATTGCGGACATGGTCCGGGCGGAAAGTTCCGGCAACAATCTGGTTTCCGATGCGCTGTTTCAGTCTGTGGATAAGGGTTTAAGCGGAAAAAACAAATCTGTTACCTATGTCCGGTCCGAAGCCCTTATGGATACGGTTCTCGCCATGGCCATGTGGCAGGCAACCAATCTTGCAGGCGGCAACACCCATGTGCTGGTATCCGAGATCCTTGCGCCAGTTCTGGAAGGCCTGAAAATGTACAGGGCCTCCGGCAGTCGGGGGTATACGGAAAAGGATGATGTCGTTTTCCAGACCTTCACCCATATCCGGAAATAAAAAACCAAAGGAGCCCCGATGCAAAGGGGCTCCCTGAAATCCCTCTGTCCCGACCTCAGGCAAAGCCACCCTGTGCAGCAATAAATCCGCCGGACATGGTGCCCGTTTCCGCAGGTGTACCTGCAATCCGTGCCAGATAGGCAGCCCCCAGCCTTTTAATGTGATCATTCACATTATCAAAATAATTGAAATGGGCCTGCTCTTCCTCGATAATGGTTTCAAAAAGCTTCATGCTGATGGCATCACCGTTTTCCCGGCAGACCAGCAGGAACTGATTGTAAGCATCAAGGGCCTCGTCCTCCGTATCGGCGTCAAAGGCAAAAATAACCTCAACCTCCTGCCCCCTTTCCACGCCGCCTGCGGGTGTCACCGTAGGCTCTCCACCCAGCTCTTTGATGCGTTCGGCAAACATTTCCGCATGGCGCATCTCATCAATGGCAATGAGCTTCAGCTTAGCCGCCAGCTCGCCAAAATCCCTGTCATCCAGATTGTAGTGCTGGTTCATATACTGGTGAATGGCCTGCAGCTCCATGCCCCGAGCCTGATTCAGAACCTCAATCACCTTTGCCCGTCTTTCTTCCTTGGTGCCCTGTACCATATTATCCTCCAGAGTTGGGGTTATGCAAAGCCGCTCCTGTGCGGGAAACATCATGAAGGGGAGCATAGCATGAAGCCGGAGGAAATAAAAAGCCTTCTCCTGCAGCAGGATTGTTTCAATCAAAGGCACTCCCGGATAAAGCGGCCCGCTTCAACACAGGAGACACCCATGGCCGCAATGTCCCGGATATTGGCTTCAGCCACATCGCTGCTCCGGGCGGACGTAGCATCCACAATACTGGTGACGCGATAATCAAAGGCCAGAGCATCAAAAATCGTGGTGCGGATGCATACGGGCCACTGGGTTCCACAGATCACAAGATGATTCACGCCAAGGCGGCGCAGAATAAAATCCAGTTCCGTCTGCATGAAGGCGCTGAAACGGCGCTTCACCAGCACATATTCATTTGCAAGGGGAGTAAGTTCATCCACTATCTCCGCCCCTTCCGTTCCCGGTACGGCAAAGCCCGGCCCCCCGGTGAAATACTTCTCCCGGATGCCTTCCACGTCCACGCCATCGGCCCTGTGGTGGCGGATCACATGGATTACCGGAAGCCCCCTGACACGGAAAGCCTCCAGAAGCTCCCCTATGCGGGGCAGGGTTTCTGCGGCACCGCCAATGCATAAAGGTGCATTCGGCAGCACAAAATCCTTTTGCATATCAATGATCATCAGGGCGTATTTTTCAGAAATCATTCCTTCCTCCCAAAGACTTTATTCCCATACGGTATGGATGAGTAAACATTCTCATCCTTCCAGATTCTGCAATATTACCCGCAGACGATGATGTGCACGCCCAAGGCTTTCCGAATGGAGAACAGCCCTCTCAAGGCACCAGCTTTCCTTAACAAAAGCCATCAAGCGCTGATTATAACCCACGCCTACCTTTGCCCGCACACCCTTTGCCGGAACAATATCCCGACGGACAGCTCTGGAGGCATAGCGTCTGGCAATTTTTAAAACGGTCTCTTTGGGATCAGCAAGAAAATCCGGGTTGGCAGGAATCTGCTCAAGGGGGGCACCCATAAAATCTGCCATCCCCTTTCTGTCTGCAAGCAGCCAGCTTTCAACTTCCCGAACAGCCACCCGGAACAGAAATCTTTCCGGCAAAGGGTTCTCTCCCAGCCATTGCTGCATCAAAAAAGGAGCACATGGCTTCTGATCCAGATCCGTAAGAAGAAAAACCGGACAATGGGCGGCAAGTCGTAGCAGAGCCGGAAGGTTTTTCTTCAGATGACCAAATCCCGAAGTTTTCAAGGCCTCAAAGACAAAAGGTCCTGCCCCGGTCTGTTCCACCACCTGTATTGCAAGTGCCTGACTGATGGGATCTTCCGTTGCCAGATAAAAGGGCATCACTCCCATAGCACCATCTGCTCCATACCCTTTGGCCGGGTCTTGGGAAACACCACATCGGCAATGGTCAGGCCTGCATCCAAAGCCTTGTCTTCGTTCTCACTGACCTTCCGGATCGTACTGCCTTCCGTCCCCGGCTCCAGAACCATGATCCCCCCGGCATCAACGCCCGGATTTCTCAGCAGAGCTTCACTGTGGGTACTGATGAGTATTTGACGTTTTTTTCCGGATCGATCCCTCTGTGCACGATCCAGAAAAAGGGGAATCTGTTCCACAATGGCCTCATGCAGCGACAGCTCCGGCTCCTCCAGAAGCAAAAGCCCCCTTCCCTCCAGCAATACCCACAGGATGCCAATCAAACGCAGGGTGCCGTCGGAAAAATGTTCTTCGGACTGCCAGCCCGCATTGGGGCGATGGTGTGCATACAAGGCTTCCAGATGGGGATGCCCCTGATGATCCTTTGTAAAACGAAGATCCCTGAACTGGGGAACGGCAAGGGAAAGCACTTCTTTAATTTTACGAAGCCTGACATCCCGTGTTCTTTTCTGGCAAGTGGCAAGGCGTTCCAGAAAACCCTGCCCAAAGGGATCTTCCTCAAGGCGGTTACCGCCAATCTGATCACCATATCTCAAAAGCTGAGGAATCAGGTGCAGGTATGTAATCTCCGAAAAAAAATCGGATATGATTCGAAATTCACGGTTGGCAAGGGTCTGTTCCAGATGGGTTTCGGTGAGCAGAAGGCTGTCTTCACCATCATCTGTATTGGGCCTTTGGAGTATCAGCCGATTTTTACACCATACCTCTTCCCGACTGACAAGAAGCCGTTGGGCTCCTTTGCCCTCAGGCCTGAAGGCAAGCAGATATTTCCAGTCGATAAAATCGCTATCCTGTTTTTCGGAAAACCCCACCTCTATGCTCACCTCCGTATCCCGCCTGTGATGAAGGCAACGGAGTTTCTGTATGCCACCGCGATCTTTTACCGCCTTCTGAAGCCCCCCCCCATCGGGTCTGCATATATCCCGCATAAACCGGAATACATCCATAAGATTGGATTTTCCGGAAGCATTGGGACCTATCAGGTAGGATATCTGTGCAGGGAATATTTCCGCCTCACGGAAGTTACGCCAGTTTTTAAGTTTGAGATTCTTCAGATACATGGGGCCACCATTTCCGTTTCCACCTTGCCGGACACAATAAATTTTTGTATTATTTTCAAAAGATTGTATTGATCATGCAGTCTCTCCTGAACCTGTCACTTCGACCGGATTATCGTTTTTATCTTAAAAAAATTCTGGCACACTCCGATCCATACCACAACCTCTGAAAATATCAAAAACCCTCCCGGAAGCCTTTGCAGTCCATTCAATCTTCGCATAAAGTCACAGAAATAACATTTACCTTGCCAGAGCCTAAAAATGCTGAACATAAAAAAGAATCAGGCAAAAACTGTTGATCCTGCGCATAACTTAAGGAGAACCCCCATGACCTACACCCTGCGCCTTTTCACAACGGAAAAAAGGGTTCCTTCCATTCCACAGCTCCAGCAGGAAATGAGTACGGTATTCCCCGCCATTCCCCTGATTCCGGAAAATCCCGGCCAGTACCCTTGGGAGCAGATCCTTGTCCGTGATCCCGAAAACAGGGATCTGGCCCTTTTGTGCCGCATCCCCCTGACGGACAGCCCCCTGGCCGAAGCCAGAAAAGAAAAACTGAAAGAAGAAATCCGCTACGGCCGCCCCCTTTCCGGGGCCCGCTGGCTTGAAAAATATTTCAGAAAAATCACCACGCTCTATGAAATCCATCCCATGGAAGAGGTTCAGTCCCACAAAGGATGGGAAGTTCTTCTGCACCTGCGCCTTTCCCTCTGGGAGCAGGTAAGGGGCATCTTCCACACCAGAGATGAGGGCTTTACCAATCCCCAGGGCGACCTGATTTTATGGGAATATCCGCCATCCGCCACAGGGGTTGTATCCGCCGCAGTTTACCGTTTCGGACAGTTCCGCTCCTTTTCCCTCAACCTCGCCAGCCCTTCACACAGGGCGGCTTTTCTGAAGGGGGAAAAGCCTTAAAAAAATGTAACTGTTACTAGGATCTGTCCACAATCAGAATATCCCCGGATCGGATACCGCCATCTTCCATGGAATCCCCGGACACCCTTACAAAAAATGTAGCGGCTGGGTTATGGATACAAAGATCATTCAGATCAAGGCTTCGTTCAACATAATCCTGGGCGGGAGAAGGAAAGCCAGCACTGACGGATTCTGTGAACAAGGGAATATAAACCTTTTCATCCCTTACCACAGCTTTGAAAATATTTTCTTTTTTTATTTTCATTTTTCGAAACTCTGATTTTCCCTGTGCTGGTCTAAGGTGGTTGTGGTGGACTCGGGGCCATGTGCTTGGCCTTGCGAGGACTGTGTGGTAATAGGCGGCCCCTGTTAAAGAAGTGGGTGTAGGAGGCAGGAGCTGTGCATATGATGATCAAATACAATTTTTATATGGTGAAGGCAATGGGAGGGACCGATGGGGTGCTTTTAAAAAAGTATGCTTTTGGTTTAGCGAAGACAATACGATTCCATTTGCAATGCCAAAAATAATCCCACATTTTTCCTCAGCGTCAGTTTCAAAACTGGGATAAAACTGGGATGATTTTAAAACAATAAAAAAAGGACTCACAGCATTGTGCTGTAAGTCCTTAATTTTTTAAATGGCAGAGGGGCAGGGATTCGAACCCCGATAGACGGAGTCAGAGTCCGTAGTCTTACCATTAGACGACCCCTCTGCAAACGAGGAGTAAACTAGAAAAAAAGAGGGTCTGTGTCAAGAAAAAAATACGGCCCCTTATTTTTTCAGAATGTTTCCAGATGCGCAATGGCTGCCCTTATTCTGGGAAGGCTGCGCTCCTTTCCGAGCAGGGCAAGGGTTTCTCCCATGCCGGGGCTTTGCCCTTTGCCAGTAAGGGCCACCCTGAGCGGGCCGCCGACTTTGCCAAGCTTGAGATCCATTTCATCACAGACGCTTTGCAGCAGGGCTTCCATGGCTTCCAGAGAGTCTTCTTCCGCTGTCATGAGTTTTTCTTCTATTTTTTTAAGGACATCGACACTGCCGCCTTTAAAATTCTTTTTGGCGGCAACCTCGCAATAGCTGGTCGGATCCACAAAAAAGCTTTCCGCCTGCTGTGCCATTTCCACAAGGGTCTTGCTTCTTGGCTGCAGCAGGGCAATGATGGCAGGCAGCCTCGGATCTTCCGGCCCATGGGGGATGCCAAGGGCTGTCATCTGCTCCAGAAGCAGAGGGAGAAGTTCGGCAGGGCTTTTTTTCTGCATGTGTTCGGCATTGAGTGCCGTCAGCTTGTCCACGTCAAAAACTCCGGGAGAGCGGCCGATGGCCTCCAGGGTGAAAAGCTCTTTCATATCTTCTATGGTGAAAAATTCCTGATCCCCATGGGACCAGCCCAGGCGGACAAGGTAGTTGAGCAGGGCTTCCGGCAGAAACCCCATTTTTTTGTATTCCATGACGCCCAAGGCACCATGGCGCTTGGAAAGGCGGGTGCGGTCCGGGCCCAGCACCATGGGTACATGGCCGAATTTCGGCACAGGGGCATTCAGGGCTTCATAGATGAGAATCTGTTTGGGTGTGTTGCTGACGTGGTCATCCCCCCGGATGACATGGCTGATGTGCATGGTCAGGTCATCAATGACTACAGCAAAATTATAGGTGTACACACCGTCGCTGCGGCAGAGAATGAAATCATCGATCTCCGTGTTGGGGATGGCGATGGGACCCTTGACCACATCGTCAATGCGGGTGCTGCCCGTATCCGGAGTGAGGAGGCGGACCACGGCACCGGGCTGTGGGGGAAGCTTTTTATGGCGGCAGGTGCCGTCATACATGGGGTTGCGGCCCTCAGCCCGGGCTTTTTCCCGCATGGTTTCCACCTCTTCGGCGGAGCAGGTGCAGCAGTAGGCCTTTTCTTCGGCAAGGAGCTGGTCCAGATATTTTTTATAGATGTCAAAACGTTTCGTCTGGTAAAAAGGACCTTCGTCCCAGTCGATGCCCAGCCATTCCAGTCCTTCGAAAATCGCCCTGACGGATTCTTCGGTGGAGCGCAGGATATCCGTATCTTCAATGCGCAGGATGAATTTCCCTCCGGTTTTCCGGGCATAGAGCCAGTTGAAAAGGGCTGTTCTGGCACCTCCCACATGGAGGTATCCCGTAGGGCTTGGCGGAAAGCGGGTAATAATGGTATCTGTCACGATGAACCTCGGTTTTTTTGGTTTTGCCTGAAAGGCCCGGAATGCGCCAGAGAGGCGCATGAAAAAAGAGAATTAGCACAGGCTGTCCTTGCTGGACAAGGGGGAAGAGGAAAAAACTTGACAGCATCCGTTGAATTCTCATAGGAAAACGGCTATCATGTCGCGGTTTTGTGGGTGTTGCAGGCTGTTTATTAAAAAATGTAAATTATTTCAGGAGATTGATATGGCTGTACCTAAGAGAAAAGTATCCAAGTCAAGAAGAGACAAGGGCCGGACCCATAAAAAAACGGCTGGAGTCAATGTTTCTGCCTGTCCCGAGTGCGGCGAAGCAAAACAGTCCCATGCTGCCTGCAGAAGCTGTGGTACCTATAAAGGACGCAGTGTTCTGGCGGATATGGAGGCCTGATCCGGTTTTTTTGAATCGGAAAAAAGGCAGGGAAAGGAGGGGGTCCGGAGTGTTTTTTCCCGTGTACCAAGGGGAATACTTCACCCCTTTTCTTTTTCCGGGGATGCTTGTGGGTCGGGGAACATTTTTTTGCCGCTCTCTTTTTTGATGAAGAGGAAAGGAAGGGTATCATGTCCGTTGAGGATAAGGTTCGTAAGGTGATTGCGGAAAAGCTGGATGTGGATATTGATGAGGTGGTTCCCGAGGCTTCCCTTGTGGAGGATCTGGGGGCAGACTCTCTGGATCTTGTGGAGCTGATGATGAGCATGGAAGATATCTTTGATGTGGATATCTCCGACGAGCAGGCGGAAAAGCTGCGCAAGGTAAAAGACGTGATTGAATTTCTGGAAGCCCTGTAATGGAAGCCGGAAATATCCGTACCCTGCAGAAGGTTGCGGTGACGGGCATCGGCATGGTTTCTCCTCTGGGACTGAATCTTTCTGAAAGCTGGGAGGGCCTTGTACAGGGCAGCTCCGGTATCGGGCAGATAAGCCGTTTTGACACAAAGGGCCAGAGCGTGACCATTGCCGGAGAGGTGAAGGGGTTTTCCGCCGCCGATTATCTTTCCAGAAAGGAAGCCCGGCGGACCCCCCTTTTTATGGCCTATGCCCTTGCCGCATCCCGTATGGCCGTGGAGGATGCCGCCATGCCGGAAGGCTGGACCCGTGACGCCAGAGCCGGTGTGTATGCGGGTTGTGGTATCGGCGGGCTGGAAGTGATGGATGAGAATTTCCGCATCCTTGCGGAAAGGGGACCGGGGAGGGTCAGCCCCTTTCTGATTCCCCATTTCATCGGCAATATGGCCGGGGGCATGGTGGCCATGCATCTGGGGCTCAAGGGGCCCAACCTGACCTATGCCACGGCCTGCGCCGCCGGAGCCCATGCCGTGGGTGAGGCCTTCCGCAGAATCCGGGACGGCTATGCGGATGTGATGCTGGCCGGAGGCAGTGAGGCGGTGATCAGCCCTGTCTGCCTTGCCGGTTTTTCCGCCATGAAGGCCCTTTCCACCCGCAATGACGCTCCGGAAAGTGCCTGCCGTCCCTTTGACAGGGACAGGGATGGTTTTGTGGTGGGAGAAGGAGCCTGTTTTCTTGTGCTGGAGAATCTGGAGAAGGCAGAAGCGAGGGGTGCCCGTATCTATGCCTGTATAGAGGGCTATGGTGCCGGGTGTGATGCCTATCACATTACGGCTCCGGAGCCGGAAGGTCAGGGCATGGCCGCCTGCATGGAGGCGGCCTTGAAGGACGCCGGTCTTGCTCCGGAAAGAATTGGCTGGGTGAATGCCCATGGTACGGGAACGCCCCTGAACGATGTGTGTGAAACAAGGGCCATTCGTCAGGTTTTCGGAATCCATGGGGACAGGCTTTCCATCAGTGCCGTGAAAAGCATGACCGGCCATCTTCTGGGGGCGGCGGGTGCCTTTGCCGCAGGAGTGAGTGCCATGGCACTTTTCCATGGTGTTCTTCCCCCCACAAGGAATCTGGAAAATCCGGATCCGGAATGCGACCTTGACTATATCCCGAATCTGGCCAGAAAACAGGCAGTGGCAGCGGCATTGACCAATGCCTTTGGTTTTGGTGGCACCAACGCCTGTCTGTGCATGGTTTCAGGTTCCGGCAGCGAAAGAGGCAATCCATGACAGAGAGAAAGGCCATTCTGCTGGGCAGCGATCATGCCGCAGTGGACCTCAAGGCCATCGTGCTGGCCCATCTGAAATCCCGGGGGCTGGATGCTGAAGATATGGGAACCCATGGCCTGGACTCCGTGGATTATACCCATTATGGAATGCAGGTGGCGGAAGCGGTTTCCGAAGGCCGGGCCGAACGGGGGATTCTTCTTTGTGGCACCGGCCTTGGCATGAGCATGGTGGCCAACCGTTTTCCCGGTGTGCGGGCAGCCCTCTGCAATGATCTTTTTTCCGCTGGCATGTGCCGTCGCCATAACGATGCCAATATCCTTGTGCTGGGGGGCCGTGTACTGGGCAAGGATCTGGCCTGTGCCATTGTGGATACATGGCTGGATACACCCTTTGAGGGCGGGCGTCATCAGCTGCGGCTGGACCATTTTAATCAGGGATTCTGTAAACCCTTCAAGTGATGGAGAAAAAAGTGGATATGGACACCATTCGTGCGGTGGATCCGGAAATTGCCGATTCCATGGCAAGGGAGCTTGGGCGTCAGCAGGGCAGTCTGGAGCTGATTGCCTCTGAAAATATTGTCAGCCCCGCGGTCATGGCTGCCCAGGGCAGCATCATGACCAACAAGTATGCCGAGGGTTATCCTGCCAAGCGGTATTACGGCGGGTGTGAGTTTGTGGATGAGGCGGAAAATCTTGCCCTTGAAAGGGCAAAGGAGCTCTTTGGTGCCGTGTATGCCAATGTGCAGCCCCATTCCGGTTCCCAGGCGAACATGGCCTGCTACTTCGGTCTTCTGGAGCCGGGGGATAAAATTCTGGGCATGGATCTTTCCCATGGCGGGCATCTTACCCACGGATCTCCTGTAAATTTTTCCGGAAGACTCTACAATTTCAGCCATTACGGGGTTGCCAGGGAAACGGGACGCATTGACTATGACGCCCTGCAGAAACAGGCGGAAGAGTTCCGGCCCCGCATGATCGTTGCCGGAGCCAGCGCTTACCCCCGCATTCTGGATTTTGAGCGCTTTGCCGCCATTGCCGCATCCGTGGATGCCTTCCTTATGGTGGATATGGCCCATATCGCAGGCCTTGTGGCCGCAGGCGTGCATCCTTCTCCCATTCCCCATGCCACGGTTGTGACCAGCACCACCCATAAAACCCTGAGGGGCCCCCGTGGCGGACTGATTCTGGCGGGTGAAGACAAGACGGCTGTTTTCAACAAGCAGATTTTCCCCGGTATTCAGGGGGGGCCGCTGATGCATGTGATTGCAGCCAAGGCTGTGGCCTTCAAAGAAGCTTTGTCCAGTGATTTTAAAGCCTATCAGATGCGCGTGGTGGAAAATGCTGCTGCCATGGCTGCTTCCCTGATGGATGCGGGGCTGAATCTGGTGTCCGGCGGCACGGACAACCATCTGATGCTGGTGGATCTCACCAATATCGGTATTACGGGCAAAGAGGCCGAAGCCGTGCTGGGGCAGGCGGGCATTACGGTTAACAAAAATACCGTACCCTTTGAAACCCGCAGTCCCTTTGTCACTTCGGGCATCCGCATTGGTACGGCAGCCCTCACCACCCGTGGGATGGGTGTTAAGGAAATGCAGACCATTGCTTCCTGGATTGCCGATTGCGTAAAAAATTCTTCTGATGAGGCAAAAATTGCTTCCATACGCAGGGAAGTGGCAGCCCTTACGGATGGGTTTCCTTTGTTTCAGTACTGATGTTGTAACTGTTCAGCACAGTTTTCCAGGTACCATACCTGCAAGGCCGATGCACAGGCCCCAGGCTATTTGCCCGTGACGCAATCTTATTCGGGAGCTTCTTGCCCTGTGCGGAAGCGGAAAAAACTCACCGCCACAGGCAGGATAAGCTTTTTGATTACCATAGCAGGCCTTGGTACGCTGCCTTTGTGGCGGCTCAGACAGTTTGCCGCTTCTTTCGCACAGGCCTGCAAAGCTCTGATCCGAAACGATTGCAATGTCACTTGCAAATAGCCACGGAGCCTTGCAGCAGTACGAAGCTGCTGCAACTACAGCATTGGCAGTTCGGAATAAACTGTGCTGAATACTTATCTGATGTTTAGACAATAGGGGGGTGTGATGACAGAAGACCGGCCGTCCTGGGATGCGTATTTTATGGACATCACCACCCTTGTTGCCCGAAGATCCACCTGCCTGCGCAGGGCCGTGGGTGCCATTCTGGTGAAGGATAAGCGTGTGCTTTCAACGGGCTATAATGGTGCTCCCGGCGGTGTACGTCACTGTGCCGAGACAGGATGCCTCAGGGAGCAGATGCAGGTGCCTTCGGGCCAGCGGCATGAGCTTTGCCGGGGCATCCATGCGGAACAGAATGCCATCATTCAGGCTGCCCGGCACGGGGTTTCTATTTCAGGTGCCACCCTTTACTGCACCACCCGGCCCTGTTCCATCTGTGCACGCATGCTGATCAATGCGGGAATTGAAAAAATTTATTATCTCGAAGGGTATGCAGACCCCTTAAGCGAGGAGATGCTGGCGGAAGCGGGGATTCCTCTGGAAAAAATTCAGGGTAAGGGGAGCCCCGTATCCATGGAGGCTTTATGAAGTGTCCGTTTTGTGGAGAAGGGGATAACAAGGTCATTGATTCCCGTCTGAGCAAGGATGGTACCATGATCCGCAGGCGGCGGGAGTGCCTGAGCTGTACCCGCCGTTTTACCACCTATGAGCAGATTGAGGAAATTCCCATGATGATTGTCAAAAAAGACGGTCGCAGGGAACAGTTCAGCAAGGAAAAGCTGCGCAGCGGTATTCTCCGGGCCTGTGAAAAGCGCAATGTGAGCATGCATACCATTGAAGGCTTCATCGATGAGCTGGAAAGGGATCTGAGGGAGGCCGGAGAAAAGGAAATTTCTTCCCGTATTCTCGGGGAAAGGGTGATGCAGAAACTCCATGACCTTGATGCCATCGCCTATGTGCGCTTTGCTTCCGTTTACCGGGAATTCAAAGATGTGAATGATTTTGTGGAAGAGTTGAAATCCCTTCTCATCCGGGAAAAAGAAGCATGAGTGATGATGTTTTTTTCATGGAAAGGGCTCTGGAGCTGGCCTTAAAGGGCAGTGGCCGGACATCTCCCAACCCGCTGGTGGGCGCTGTGGTGGTCCGGAACGGTGAGATTGTGGGGGAAGGCTGGCATATGGCCTACGGTGGTCCCCATGCGGAAGTCCATGCCCTGAAAGCCGCCGGAGCTGCGGCTGAGGGAGCCACCATATATGTCACTCTGGAGCCATGTAATCATTATGGAAAAACACCACCCTGTACCCAGGCCGTTCTGGATGCCGGAATCCGGCGTGTGGTCATTGCCATGGAAGATCCCAATCCCAAGGCCGCAGGGGGTATGGATCGCCTGCGCTCAGCGGGTGTGGCGGTGGATACGGGGGGATGTGAAGACAAGGCCAGAAAACTCAATGCCCCTTTCATTAAAAAGCTGGAAACGGGTCTGCCCTGGGTGGTACTGAAGTGTGCCATGACCCTTGACGGTCGTGTGGCTACCCGGAGTGGCGATTCAAAGTGGGTGACGGGTCCCGAGTCAAGGCAATGGTGCCACAGGCACCTGCGTCAGCGGCTGGATGCCATTCTGGTGGGCAGTGCCACTGTCCGGGCGGATGATCCCAGTCTCACGTGCAGACTGCCCGAGGGTGGCGGAAGGGATCCTTTGCGTATCGTACTGGCGTCGAATCTGGATCTCCCCACCGAGGCCAGTGTGTTGCGCCAGAAAAGCGATTCTGCTACCTTGCTTGTCTGCGCGGGGGGAGTGCCAGAATCCCGGAAACAGCCTTTTTATGACATGGGTGCCCGGATTCTTGAGGCCCCTTCGGGCAGTGATGGCAGGCTGGATTTCAAGGCTCTGATGCCCCTTCTGGCAGAACAGGGGATTCAGAGTCTTCTTATTGAGGGGGGGGGGCGTGTGGCAGCATCGGCCCTTAAAAGCGGTGTTGTGGATAAGGTTGTTTTTTTCTATGCCCCAAAAATCCTTGGCGGAGACGGGATTCCCGTGCTGGACGGCCCCGGCCCCGAGCGTATGGCCCAGTGCATGCGCCTTTCGGGTATGGAAGTTTTTTCCTGTGGAGATGATATCCGTGTGGAAGGGTATCCCGACAAAGTTTATCCCGAACTGCTAATGCTGTAGTTCTAGCAGCTTCGTACTGTTGCAAGGCTCCGTGGCTATTTGCAAGTGACATTGCAATCGTTTCGGATCAGAGTTTCGCAGGCCTGTGCGAAAGAAGCGGCAAACTGTCTGAGCCGCCACAAAGGCAGCGTACCAAGGCCTGCTATGGTAATCAAAAAGCTTATCCTGCCTGTGGCGGGGAGTTTTTGCCGCTACCGCACAGGGCAAGAAGCTCCCGAATAAGATTGCGTCACGGGCAAACAGCCTGGGGCCTGTGCATCTGTCTTGCAGGTATGGACCTGGAAAACTGTGCTGAACAGAAGTTACGTTTTCTTTAAGGAGCATGGATGTTTACGGGAATCATTGAAGGAATGGGCACCATCCGGGAGCTTACGGCGGCCGGAGAAGGCCGGCGGATGACCGTGGAGGCGGATTTTGACCTTACGGGCACCCGCATCGGAGACAGCATTGCCGTGAACGGTGCCTGCCTGACGGCCGTGCATCTGGCGGGCAGGCGTTTTGTTGTGGATGTGGCCCCCGAAACCGTCATGCGCTCCCGTTTTAAAATTGCCAGAGTGGGTGAGCGGGTGAATCTGGAAAGGGCACTGACCCTTTCCTCCCGTCTGGACGGGCATATCGTGACCGGGCATGTGGACGGTGAAGGCCGGATTCTCCATAAAGAAAGCCGGAGCAATGCCATTATTATTACCATAGGGGTTGCGGCTTCCCTGGCACGTTATCTGATACCCAAGGGTTCCGTGGCTGTGGACGGCACCAGCCTCACGGTAAACACATGCGAAAAAGACCGCTTTTCCGTTTCCATCATTCCCCACACCGCAGGGCTTTCCACTGTGGCTGTCAGGGAGGTGGGGGAAAGCGTGAATATAGAAACGGATATTGTGGGAAAATATATAGAGCGTTTTATCACAATGCCCGGTGGTGCAGGGGAGAAACAGCCGGCATCTTCCGGTATTGATCTTTCTTTTCTGGCAAAAAACGGGTTTCTGTAGAAAGATACCCGGATTCTTACAAGGGCTTTAAGCAAGCACCAAGAGGGAGGCAAGGGTTTCATGCCGAAAATATCGATAGAAGAGGCCATTGAGGATATCCGGGCCGGAAAAATGGTTATTCTGGCCGATGATGAAGACAGGGAAAATGAGGGTGATCTGACCATTGCCGCAGAAAAGGTAACGCCGGAAGTGATTAACTTCATGGCTAAATATGGTCGTGGGCTGATCTGTCTTTCCCTGACGGGGGAGCAGTGCGATGCCCTGGATCTGCCCATGATGGTGGGCAACAATACCTCTCCCTTTGGCACGGGTTTCACGGTTTCCATAGAAGCCAGAGAAGGGGTGACCACGGGTATTTCTGCGGCAGACCGGGCAACCACCATTCTGGCGGCGGTAAAGGACGGTGCCAGGCCAAGGGATCTTGTGCGGCCGGGGCATATTTTCCCCCTGCGGGCCAAGGATGGCGGAGTCATTGTCCGTTCCGGCCAGACCGAAGGTTCCATGGATCTTGCCCGCCTTGCGGGTCTTAAGCCAGCGGGTGTGATCTGCGAGATCATGGATGATGACGGAACCATGGCCCGTATGCCGTCTTTGGAGAAGTTCAGTGAAGAGCACGGCATAGGTATCTGCACGGTGGCGGATCTCATTGCCTACCGTCTTCGTACGGAGAGTTTTGTCAAGCGTCAGGTGGAAGCCAGAATTCCCACGGCCTTTGCCGGTGAGTTCCGTACCGTTGTCTATGAAAATGCCATTGATGATTTCCAGCATATCGCCTTTATCAAGGGGGATATTGATCCGGAAAAGCCGGTTCTGGTGCGGGTACACTCGGAATGTCTCACCGGAGATATTTTCGGTTCCCTGCGCTGTGACTGCGGTGATCAGCTCCGTAAGGCCATGATGATGATGGAAGAGGACGGCTGCGGTGTTCTGCTCTATATCCGTCAGGAGGGCCGGGGTATTGGTCTTGTGAACAAACTGAAGGCCTATAACCTGCAGGATGAGGGGCTGGATACGGTGGATGCCAATGTGAAGCTTGGTTTTAAACCGGATATGCGGGACTACGGCATTGGTGCCCAGATTCTTGTGGATCTGGGAATCCGGGAAATGCGGCTGATCACCAACAATCCCAAAAAAATGGTGGGCCTTGAAGGATATGGCCTGCGTATTGTGGAGCAGGTTCCCATTGAAATTGAATCCAACGATGTGAACCGCTGCTACCTTGAGTGTAAAAAGTTGAAAATGGGCCATTTGCTTACCCTGATGGATAAGGATGCCTGAGGTCCTCTGGACATATAAGGAGAAAAAAGATGCCAAGAATTCTGGAGGCCCAGCTCAGGGCCGATGGCAAGCGTTTTGCCATTATCAGTACCCGTTTCAATGATTTCATCACAGAGCGCCTTGTGGGGGGTGCCGTGGACGCACTGGTGCGGCATGGGGCTTCGGAAGAGGCCATTGATATTGTAAAAACCCCCGGCGCCTATGAGGTGCCGCTGGTGGCAAAAAAGATTGCCGCCAAAGGCTGTTATGATGCGGTGATTTGTCTGGGCGCTGTGATCCGTGGAGCCACACCCCACTTTGATTATGTGGCAGGCGAGGCGGCCAAGGGAATTGCTCAGGTAATGCTGGAAACGGGTGTGCCCGTAATTTTCGGTATTCTTACAACGGATACGATTGAGCAGGCCATAGAGCGGGCCGGAACCAAAGCAGGAAATAAGGGCTTTGATGCGGCAGTGGCTGCCCTTGAGATGGCAAACCTTATGGATGTGGTGGATAAAGCCTGATGGGATACCGGCGTAGGGCGAGGGAACAGGCCTTGCAGTTGCTGTTCTCCATGGATCTTCGGGGAGATTATTCAGGGCAGATGAAAAATCTTTTCTGCCATGCATTTATCCCTGAAGATGCCACCATTACCCTGTTTGAGACTCTGGTGCAGGGTATTCTGGACCACCGGGAAGTGCTGGACCGTACCATAGAACAGTTTTCCAGTAACTGGCGCATTCCCCGTATGGGCAGGGTGGACCGGAATGTACTTCGTATGGCTGTTTTTGAAATGTTCTATCTTCCGGATATACCGGATAAGGTATCCATCAATGAGGCCATTGACCTTGCCAAAAAGTACGGTACAAGGGATTCCGGTGGTTTTGTCAACGGTATTCTGGACAGTATCCGCAAACACAGGGAAACCGGCAGGGAAGGGATACTGGAAAATCCATAAAAAGCCTTAAGGTCAGGTGCAGGCCGTGGGCTGGCAAACGGAAAAAGGAAGGGGAGGCAAGTTATGATGATCAAATCCCTGGCTGTAGGTCCTATTATGGCCAATTGTTTTATCGCTGCCTGTGAGAAAACACGGGAAGCTGTGGTCATCGATCCGGGGGATGAGGGGGATCGCATCCTCATGGCTCTGGCCAATGAAAAGCTTACGGTAAAATATATTCTCAATACCCATGGTCACTTTGATCATGTGGCTGCCAACCGCAGGCTGAAAGAGGTGACCGGGGCTGAAATCTGTATTCATCCTGAAGATGCTCCCATGCTGGGCCAGCTTTCTACCATGGCCATGTCCTTTGGTCTCCGGGCGGAGAACTCACCGCCCTGTGACCTGCCCCTGAAAGGTGGCGAGGAAATCCGTTTCGGTGAAGAGGTTCTGAAGGTGATCCATACGCCGGGCCATTCAAGGGGCGGACTTTCCTTTGCAGGAAAAGATGTGGTTTTTGTGGGGGATACCCTTTTTGCAGGGTCCATCGGCCGGACGGATCTGCCGGGTGGAGACTATAACACCTTGATTTCCAGTATCAGGGAGCGTCTCTTTCCTCTGGGTGACAAAATGCGGGTCTGCTGCGGCCATGGCCCGGATACCACCATCGCCAGTGAAAAGCGTTTTAATCCCTTTGTGGGTGGCGTTTGATTTTTTATCGGACATATGCCGTCGTGACATGATGCTGCGAGGGGCAAAAAGAGATGTATGGGCAGGGGAAGTGCTTTTCCCCTGCTTTTTTTATTCCGGTGGCAGTGTGCGGGATTCCAGCAGACTTTTGTGGCGGATAATATCATAGTAAAGCAAAATTCTTTTGACGTATGTCACAGGTTCTGAGCCCCTGCAGTATCCATAGGTGGCATCTTTATAGTATTCTTTTTTTTCTAGCAGGGGCAGCATTTTTTCCATGTTGTACCAGCGGTTGGGGTCCAGTCCGAAACGCCGGGCCAGGGCGCGGGCATCGTACATGTGGCCCTGACCCACATTGTAGGAACCCAGGGCCTTGTAGGTGCGGTGAGGTTCTTCGGCCTGGTAAAAAATATTGTGGAGATTTTTAAGGTAGCGGACACCGGCCTCTATGCTCTGTTCGGGATCATGGACGTTGGTGACCCCCAGACTGCGGGCTGTCCTTGGCATCAGCTGCATCAGCCCTCTGGCATTGGCATGGCTGCGGGCCCAGGGGTTGAAATGGGATTCCTGATAGGACTGGGCCGCAATGAGCCGCCAGTCAAAACCATGGAGGTCAGCATATTTTTCAAAAAGGTGCTGGTATCTGGGAAGCCTTGACTCCAACCTCTGGTGAAAGCGCATGAGATCCACGTAGTCAAAGAGATCAAGATTTCTGTAGTGGTGGTTGTAAAGGGTCTCAAAGGTGCCGTTCGCAAGAATTTGGTCTAAGAAACGATTGATGGTGTAATGGAGTCTGTGGGCTTCCGGATGTACCAGCCAGACAAAGGGCGCAGGTCTGCCCAGGGCAAAGGCTGGCAGGGCCTGGGGATAGTAGCGCTGGTAACGGCGTGCCATATGGCCGGGGATAACGGTTCCCTCAATTATCCTTGAAGCAACCTTTGAAAAAAGTGCCTCACCGCAGAGGCTTTCTTCCACAAGCTCTATATCCAGCCCATCGGCCTGTAGATGCCGCAGCAGGGTGTAGCTGTCGGAACCTGTCGGTACATGGATACGCATGCCTGCGATATCCTTCGGTGAGCGGATCTGCATTTTGCTGCGATGAACGACCAGTTCGAGCTCCATATACATATAGGGACGGGTTGTGCGGAGGGATTCTGCTGGCAGGGCAGGACTTCCCGGTATGGCAATGGCTGCCCTGCCCTGAGTCAGAGCCTCTTCCATTTCTTCCATGGTATCGGCCATCTGGATTTCAAGGCGCAGGTCAAGTTTGTCTGCCAGGGTTTTTACCAGCTCATATTCAAAACCCGTCTCCTTTTCATCATAAATATAATAGGTGTGCAGGGTATTGCGTGTAACCACGGGAAGAACACCGGTTTCCAGTATCCGTGCAAGGCTGAGTTCCGGCTCCTGGGGCAGATTCTGCAAATGGTGGACAAAGCGCAGGCAGAAGCAGAGGCTGAAAAGAATCAGCAGTTCCAGGATGCAGCGGAGAAAAAATAGGAAAAAATGCACTTGTATCCTCTCTGGGAGGTCACCCTTATGCAGGGAGGGGATGATGTTTTATTGCAGGGTGAAAGAATATGACCACTGCGGCTTCTTGCACTTCACCGATGCCTCTGTTATTACCAGAAATTGCTGTAATGCAGAAAAAGTTTTTTGGGTATGACACCTTTAAATATGTAAAAAGCGGTATTAGCACAGGGAGTTTTTTTTGGAAAACATGCAATTTCCCGGCACCTGGACCATTCCTGCCCCACGCAGGCAGACCCGCAGGCTGAGGCTGGGATCTGTTGATTTGGGTGGAGATGCCCCCATCTGTGTGCAGTCCATGACCAATACCCTCACAGAAGACGTGGCTGCCACCGTCGCACAGATCAAAAGACTTGGGGAAGCCGGTTGTGAGATTGTACGGGTGGCGGTTCCCCATATGGAGGCCGCCAGAGCCATTGCTGAAATCAGAAAACAGACGGATCTTCCCCTGGTGGCGGATATTCACTTTGACCACCGGCTTGCCTTGGCAGCCGCAGATGCGGGGTGTGATGGCCTGCGCATCAACCCCGGCAATATCGGAGCTGAAGCCCATGTGCAGGAAGTGGTGGCTGCGGCAAGGGACAAAGGACTTCCCATCCGTATCGGCGTCAATGGCGGTTCCCTTGAGAAGGATCTGATGGTCCGTTATGGAGGGGCGAGTCCGGTGGCCATGGTGGAAAGTGCCCTGGGGCATGTGGCCATCCTTGAGAAGCAGGGCTTCGGGGACATTAAAATTTCCCTGAAGGCTTCGGATGTACCGAGAACCGTAGCTGCTTACCGGCTTTTGTCAAAACGCTGTGACTATCCTCTGCATGTGGGAGTCACGGAGGCGGGGGGGCTTTTTCCGGGGGTGGTGAAAAGTGCCCTTGGTATTGGTATGCTGCTGGCCGAGGGTATCGGAGACACCCTGCGGGTTTCCCTTACCCGTGATCCTGTGGAAGAAGTGCGCGTGGGATATGAGATTCTTAAAAGCCTGGGACTGCGGCAGCGGGGACCGGATATCATCTCTTGCCCCACCTGTGGCCGCACCCGCATTGATCTGTTTTCCATTCTGGATGCCGTGGAAAAGCGGCTGATGGGAGTTATGGCACCGATAAAGGTGGCCATCATGGGCTGTGTGGTCAACGGGCCGGGAGAAGCCCGGGAAGCGGATGTGGGCATTGCCGGAGGCATGGGTAAGGGCATTCTCTTCCGTAAAGGTGAGGTTGTCAGAAAGTGCCGTGAGGAAGAGCTGGTGGATGTGCTGATGGCGGAAGTGGCGGTTCTGGAAGAAGAATGGCGTAAAACCTTAAAAACAGGATAAAGTATGGGCCAGAATAAAAAAACGGCGATCACGCCGACACGTATGGAAGATTATCCGGAATGGTATCAGCAGGTGGTGAAAGCCTCGGACATGGCGGAAAATTCTCCGGTACGGGGCTGCATGGTGATCAAGCCCTGGGGCTACAGCCTCTGGGAGCGGATGGTGGCGGTCCTTGATGGCATGTTTAAAAAAACGGGCGTGAAGAATGCCTATTTTCCCCTCTTTATTCCTTTGAGTTTTCTGGAAAAGGAAGCGGAGCATGTGGATGGTTTTGCCAAGGAATGCGCCGTTGTGACCCATCACCGTCTGGAGGCCGGGCCTGGGGGAGGGCTTGTTCCGGCGGGGCCTCTGACGGAGCCGCTCATTGTGCGTCCCACATCGGAAACCATCATCGGAGACTCCTTCTCCCGCTGGGTGACAAGCTACAGGGATCTGCCTTTGCTGATCAATCAGTGGGCCAATGTGGTGCGTTGGGAAATGCGTACCCGCACCTTTCTGCGTACCAGTGAATTTCTCTGGCAGGAAGGGCATACGGCCCATGCAACAGCCGAAGAAGCGCTGGAGCGCACCCGGATCATGCTGGATATTTATGCGGATTTTGTGGAAAACTGGCTGGCCGTGCCTGTGATCCGCGGAGTAAAAACACCTTCCGAGCGATTCCCCGGTGCCGTGGAAACCTTTTGCATTGAAGCCATGATGCAGGACAGAAAGGCCCTGCAGGCCGGTACATCCCATTTTCTGGGCCAGAATTTTGCAAAGGCTTCGGATATCCGCTTTCAGGGTTCAGATGGTGTGGAATCCTTTGCATGGACCACTTCATGGGGGGCTTCCACCCGTATGGTCGGTGGTCTCATCATGACCCACGGGGATGATGACGGGGTGATCATGCCGCCGAAGGTGGCGCCTGCCCATGTGGTGCTTTTGCCCGTTTTTCCCAAAAATGCAGATCCTGAAGCCATTCTTGCCTATACACGGGAGACGGCGGATCTTCTTCGCCTTGAAAATTATGGAGGCAGACCCCTTGAGGTGGAGATTGACAGCCGGGATATGCCGGGCAGAAACTGGGACTGGATCAAAAAGGGGGTTCCCCTGCGTCTGGAAATGGGGCCGAGGGATATGGCCGAAGATGCGGTGTTCATGTTCCGCAGGGATACGGGCGAGCGTTGTGCCGTAAAAAGGGCGGATCTTGCAAAGGTTGTGACAGAAACGCTGGATGCCATTCAGAAGAATCTTTATGACAGGGCACTGGCCTTCCAGAAGACCCACACCTGCAATATGGATGATAAAGCCGTCTTTTACGACTTCTTTACGGCAAAAAATCCTGAAAAGCCTGAAATCCACGGGGGCTTTGCCATGGCCCACTGGTGCGGAGACGGGGCCTGCGAAGAAGCCATTAAAAAGGATCTTTCCGTTACCATCCGCTGTATTCCCCTGGATGCCCCGAAAGAGGAGGGAGGCTGTATTTTCTGTGGAGAAAAAAGCATGGGTCGGGTGGTTTTTTCCAAATCCTACTGATGCTGCATATATTGTAAAAGTAAGTATTCAGCACGGTTTATTCCAAACTGCCAATGCTGTAGTTGTAGCAGCGTCTTACTGTTGCAAGGCTCCGAGGCTATTTGAAAGTGACATTGCAATCGTTTCGTCACGGGCAAATAGCCTGGGGCCTGTGCATCTTCCTTGCAGGTATGGTACCTGAAAAACTGTGCTGAACAGTTACTTGTAAAAAGGGTTGCCTGAACGGAACGGGGGATAGAAAGAGACGGAACGCCATGATTCGTATTAACGATATCATCGACAGTATTCTCGATTATGATCCGGATGCGGACATTGATCTGGTGGAAAGGGCCTATATTTATTCAGCCCGGGTCCATGATGGTCAGGTACGGCTTTCCGGTGAGCCATATCTGACGCATCCCCTTGAGGTTGCTGGCATTCTGGCGGATCTCCGGCTGGATGTGGTCAGTGTGGCAGCAGGTCTTCTCCATGATGTGGTGGAGGACACCCATGCCACGGAAGAGGAAATCCGGCAGATGTTCGGTGCTGAAGTGGGGCATATTGTGGCGGGAGTTACAAAAATCAGCAAGCTGCCCTTCCAGACCTCGGAGCACAGGCAGGCGGAAAGTATCCGCAAGATGATTCTGGCCATGGCCGATGATATCCGGGTGATCCTGATCAAGCTCACGGACCGTCTGCACAATATGCGGACCCTGCACTTCCATAAGAAAAAAGACAAGGCCATGAAGATATCCCAGGAAACATGGGATATCTATTCTCCCATTGCCGCCCGGCTGGGGATGTACCAGCTCAAAAATGAGCTGGATGATCTGGCTTTCCGTTATCTGAAGCCCGAGGCCTACGCCGAAATTGAGGCAGGCATTGCCAAAGACAGGGAAGAGCGGGCAAATTATGTCGGTGAGGTGCAGGAGATTATTCGTAAGCGCATGGATGAAGCGGGTCTCCCTGCGGATATAACGGGCCGCTACAAGCAGATCCCCAGTATCTATCAGAAGATGGTGCAGCAGAGGCTGAGTCTTGATGAAATTTATGATCTCACGGCATTCAGGATTATCCTGAACACCGTGCCCCAGTGTTACGAGGCTCTGGGCGTGGTCCATTCCCTTTGGCGTCCTTTGCCAAAGAAGTTCAAGGACTACATTGGTATGCCCAAGCCCAATATGTACCAGAGTCTGCACACCACAGTCATTGGGCCCTATGGGGAGCGCATGGAAGTGCAGATCCGAACCTGGGACATGGACCGGGTGGCCAAAAGCGGCATTGCCGCCCATTGGAGCTACAAGGAAGGAAAGAGTGCGGATCCCAATATTTCACGGGCATTTACATGGCTCCAGAATCTTGTGGAAAATCAGGAGGATTACAGGGATCCCGATGAGTTTATGGAAAATGTGCGCATTGACCTTTTCCCGGACGAGGTCTATGTCTTCACCCCCCGTGGAGAAGTGAAGAATCTGCCCAAGGGGGCTACCCCTGTGGATTTTGCCTACATGATCCATACGGAGGTGGGGGAGCAGTGCGCAGGCGCAAAGATCAATGGCCGCATGGTGCCCCTGAGCTATGAAATGCGGAACGGTGATATTGTTGAGATCATTACGGCCAAGGACCACACGCCCAGCAAGGACTGGCTGAATTTTGTCAAGACCGTTCGGGCGAAAAACCGTATCCGTCAGTGGGTGAAAAGTCAGGAAAAGGAGCGTTCCCTTTCCCTGGGCCGGGAGCTTTGTGAAAAAACCTTCAGAAAGCAGAAGCTGAATTTTAACTCTCTGGTTAACACGGACACCATGCTGGAGGTGGCGCAGTTTTTTAATTTTAAAACGGTGGAGGATCTCATCGCCAATGTGGGCTACGGGAAAATAACGCCCCTGCAGGTGCTGAGAAGGTATGCGCCTTCGGAAGAGCCGGAAAAAAAGACAACGTCTTCTTTTCTTCAGAAGCTCATTACGGGACGCAGTCGTCGCAAGCCCCGTGGAGAAGGGGTTGTGGTCAAGGGACTGGATGATATTCTTGTGCGCTTTGGCAAGTGCTGTCAGCCCGTCCCCGGAGATCCTGTCATGGGGTATATTACCCAGGGGCAGGGGGTCAGTGTGCACCACAAAAACTGTCCCAGCATCAAAACGCTGAATCCGGATCGCTATGTGGATGTGGACTGGGCCGGAGAACGTGCGGAATATTATCCCGTCCGCATACAGGTTCTTTCCAATGACAGGATGGGGCTGCTGGCGGATCTGGCATCGGCCGTTACCAAAACAGGGGCCAACATCCTTTCTGCCCATACGGAAACAGGAGAAAACATGGATGTGACGACTTTTTTTACCGTGGGCGTGACGGGCAGGGAGCTGCTGGAAAAGGTGATGGGTGCCCTGCTGCGTATTCGTGAAGTGACGGATGTGCGGCGGATGGATCTGTAGCAGGGAGTCTTAGGGTATCATATGTAAAAAAAAGAATATCAGTTCAGCACAGTTTTCCAAGTCCATACCTGCAAGACAGATGCACAGGCCCCAGGCTATTTGCCTGTGACGTAATCCGACACTCAAGCTGAAAAGCTCAAGCCCTTTACGGGAGCAAAAGTGCTTCAAGGATCTTGAGTGCCGGAATCCGAAACGATTGCAATGTCACTTGCAAATTGCCACGGAGCCTTGCAGCATTGGCAGTTCAGAATATACTGTGCTGAATAATTACTAAAAAGGGTCTTCAGGAAGTGGTTTCCAGAAGACCCTTTTTTGATTGTTCACCGGCATGGCCAGTCAGCCTGTCAGCCCCTGAGATCACCCTTTTTTGACGACCCGGCCTGACTTGATGCACTGGGTGCAGACCTTCATACGCTTGAGGCCGCCATTGTGCAAGGCACGTACGTTCTGAAGGTTGGGATTGAATCGGCGCTTGTTCACATTGTGGGCATGGCTGATGTTGTTTCCGACCATGGGTTTTTTTCCACAGATATCACATTCTCTGGACATGATGCATTCTCCCTGCTGATAGAAAATACGAATAAGGATGCATGGAAACATGCAGCCGTTTATCCGCTTTTGATTTTAAATTTTCCGGATTCCGGTACCAGGCGGAGCAGAGGCCGGATATATACCAAAACCATAACCCAATACACCAAGGCGGGATGGAAGTAAAGACCTGTGTGGTCTTTAAAGTAAAGTTACTTTTTATCCTCTTTTTCCAGAATCTGCCGGATTTTCTCCAAAAGAATCTTGCCCTCTTTGGCCTGAGGTGTTTCAGGATAGCCATTGATCAGGGTTTGCAGCCGGGCTTGCGCTGCTGTAAATGCCTTGGTTCTGAAATAATAGCGTGCAACATAGAGTTCCGCACCGGCAAGGCTTTCCCGACACGCCCTGATTTTTTCTCGGGCTTTTTCCGCATAGGGAGAGGCCGGGTAATCTTCCTGGAGTCTCAGAAAGACATAGAGGGCATTTCTGGCGGCTGTCTGATCCCTGTCCACACTGTCCATGCGTTCAAAATGGCACATGGCCAATTGGAAAACCGCCCTGGGTGTTTCCGCATTGTTTGGATGCAGGCGTTCAAACTCTGCGTAAACAATGGCTGCTTCTGCATATTCCTTCAGGGCGTAATGGGAGTCTGCAATGCGGATGGTGGCTTCTGTTACGTGCTGGCTGAAGGGATACCAGTCCCGCAGACGCTGGAAGCTTTCCAGGGCACGGCGGTATTTTTCATTTTCAAAGGCTTCCCTGCCTTCAACGAGAAGTTCCGGAGCCGTTTTTTCCGGTTTTTTACCGAGAAGGCCACATCCTCCAATCAGGGCGCACAGGAAAAGGAGTAAAAGGGTGGAAAAAATTTTTGATTTCATGGTTCCCTGAAAAAAATTTGGGGTACCCGGCAGGGTGTCCTGCGGTTTTTCAACCTGCCCGTTAAGCTGCCCCGGAAAATCAGGGCCGCGGAATCTGTCTTTCAGCCATTTGTTTTCAGGCTGTGATGTAATGCTCTGCCGCCACAGCGGCAATGGCGGCATCTCCTACGGCGGTGGCTACCTGCCTTAGGGGGGTGTTACGCACGTCTCCGCAGGCAAAGACCCCCGGTACCGAGGTTTCCATACGCTCATTGGCAATGATAAAGCCGTATTCATCCGTGGCGAGGGTGTTTTTAACAAATGAGGTGTGGGGCGTGATGCCAATCCAGATAAAGCAGCCATCCGCAGGCAGTTTGCTGATTTCTCCGGTTTTGACATTGCGTATGCGTACGCCTTCCAGCCCCCGGTCTCCCCCGAGTATGGCTTCCGGAACAGAATCCCAGACCATGGTAATTTTCGGGTTGGAAAGGGCCCTTTCCTGAAGAATCCGGGTGGCCCTGAGCTGATCCCTGCGGTGGACAAGAAAGACCCGGTCCACAAAGCGGGTCAGATAAAGGGATTCCTGGACAGCCGTATCGCCTCCGCCAATGGCCACAACGGTTTTTTCCTTGAAAAAGGGAGCATCACAGGTGGCGCAGAAGGAAACGCCTCTACCGTAATAATCATCTTCTCCGGGAATGCCCAGTTTTTTTGCAAAGGCACCTGTGGCAATGATCAGGGTTTTTGCATAAAGGCTTTTGTCTGTCAGTACCACTTCCTTAACATCCCCTTCCGGACGGATGGCCACAACTTCCTCATAGGCCGTTTCAAGACCAAAGGCATTGGCCTGGGCGGTGATGCGTTCGGCCAGCTCTGCTCCGGCAATGCCTTCGGGAAAACCGGGGTAGTTTTCCACCCAGTCCGTGATCATGATCTGCCCGCCGGGAATCATTTTTTCTATGAGCAGGGTTTTCATGCGGGCCCTGCAGGCATAAAGACCGGCTGTCAGGCCTGCGGGACCGCCTCCGATGATGATAAGGTCGTATATGTTTGCATCCATGGATGTTCTATCCGATCATCTGATTCAGAAGCTCTTCAATTTTGGGTTTGGCCATCATGCCAGTGACCTGCTCCACCATTTTGCCGTCTTTGAAGAAAATCAGGGTAGGAATGGCTTTGACATCAAACTTTCCCGGGGTAATGGGGTTGTCATCCACATTGCACTTGGCAATTTTAGCCTTGCCTTCAAATTTTTTTGCCATTTCTTCGATAATCGGGGTCATGGCTCTGCAGGGACCGCACCAGGGAGCCCAGAAGTCAATGAGGACCGGTTTGTCTGACTGAAGAACTTCTTTTTCAAAATCCGCATCACCAATTTCAAGAACACCGTCTGCCATGGAGTTTCTCCTTTACTGATATCTTTAATTTGTCGGGAAACAACGGACTGAAAAACAGCCCGTTTTTAAATTACAGGCTACTATAGGGGCCGACCAGCACCTTGTCAATGAAGCCCGCCAGAGCAGCAGGGTGGTGCTGGCAGTTTCCTTCACAGAGCATCGATTTTCCGGAAGGTTACACAGGCCATTTAAAAAACCGAAGAGAGATCCTTGCCTGATGGTTTTAAGCTGCGGTCAGATTCCTGCTCCACTCACAGGCTTCCAGATAAAGTCCCGGAACAAGGGTTTCGGAAAGCTTGATGGCGGCAAGGGCTTTGGGTACCTGATCCCACTCACCCTTCTCATAGGCCTCGGCCAGACTGAGGAAAGGGTAAAGGGGGCCGTTTTTTTCCAAAAGGGCCCTTTCAATATCCCTGGAAAGGGAGAGCTGGCCAAGAATTTTATCCATGGGTTCATCAAGGATGGCATCAAGGAGGGAAAACATGCCCAAGGTAAAGAGCTGGCTGGAGAGACCGGGTTTTTCCGTTGCCACTCCCAGACGTTCACAGAATCTTGCCCTGATACAGGAGGCCTTCATCAGGGCCTCGGGCTTGTTGCCGCATATTTTAGTCAGGGTAATGATGGCGATGAAGCGACGGATTTCATCGGTTCCCAGCAGCACAAGGGCCTGACGGATGGAGGTGATTTCCCGTATGCGCTTGAAAAAGGCGGAATTGATGTAGCGCAGAAGGGTGTAAGCAATGCCCACATCCCTGTGGATCAGGGCTTCAATGCGGTCAAAATCCATATCCGGCATGGCGCTTTCCGCAGTAATCTGAAGGAGGTTGAGGTATTGTCCCTGAATCTGACGACCCCGGATGATTTCCGGCCTGCAGAAAAAATACCCCTGAAAAAGGGAAAAACCCATGGCGACCGCCATGGCAAACTGCTCATGGGTTTCCACCTTTTCCGCAAGGAAAACGGGCTTTCTTTTTGTTTCCATGGCCATGGATTCTCTGATCTTTTCCGGAGAGGTGTTCATAAAATCGATTTTGATAATCCGGGCAATTTCAGTCAGTTCTTTCCATTCCGGTGTATAGATGAAATCATCCAGTGCCAGCACATAGCCTTTTCCCGCCATTTCCCTGCACGCCTGAATGACTTCCACCGTAGGATGCACGGTTTCAAGGATTTCCACCACCGTATCCTTTGATGGCAGCATGAGGGGAACCTTTTGAATCAGCAGGTTTTCCGTAAAATTGATAAAGGCCTTTTTCCCTTCGGTCAGGGTCTGCATGCCAATATCCATAAAACTGTTGGCAATGAGCTGATAGGAGGCCAGATCTCCGTCCATTTCCGGCATGGCATTGTTCATGCCGTTGCGGAAAAGCAGCTCAAAGGCCACAATCTGTTTTTTTGTATTGAATATGGGTTGTCTTGCTACAAAGGTTTCCATGGCTGCCTCGTCATAGGAGGGATTTTTTGTCCCGCTGTCTGGAAAAAAACCTGAAAATCGGATATGGCTTCTGGCTGTGATCCGTAACCGCATACATCATGCATTGTAAACATATAGCAGTATGGCTTCTTTTTGTCATCTGCTTCTTGGGATTGTTGCTGAAAGGTGTAAGGATGAAAAAAAAACTGGCCCTTGCCATTTTGCTGTCCGGCGGTGGCAGCAATGCCCAGGCCATCATGGACGCCTGCAGAAGCGGTGCCCTGGATGCAAAAGTCCGCATTGTGGGGGCAGACCGGCTGAGTGCGGGGGGCCTCGACCGGGCTGCGGCCATGGGGGTGGACCATTTTGTGGTGGATTATAAGGGCATACTGCAGGATACGGAAGCCTCTTCCGTATACCCTCCGCCCCCGGATCTGGACCTTGGGGATGTTTTGAAAAAACAGCATCTTTTCCCCGAAGACAGGGCGTCTGAAGAAGGCTGTGTGTCTGAAAAGGTCCGGCATTTTTTCATGCGCAGGGCCGCTGCGGAAAGGATGCTGCTGGATGCCCTCCTGCCCTTTGAGCCGGACCTCATTGTTCTGGCAGGTTTTATGCGAACCCTTTCCCCCTATTTCATCGACAGGATGCAGCAGCCCGGAGAGCTGCCGAAGATCATGAATATCCATCCGGCCCTGCTGCCTGCCTTTCCCGGTACGGACGGGTACGGAGATACCTTCAGGCATGGATGCAGGGTGGGGGGATGTACGGTGCATTTTGTGGATTACGGTGAAGATTCCGGCCCCATTGTGGGGCAGGCAGCCTTTCCCATTCTGCCCGGAGACAGCCTTGAGGATGTGAAGCGCAGGGGCCTTGAGGAAGAGTGGAAGCTCTACCCTTCCTGCATACAGCTGTATGCCGAAGGCCGTCTGGTTCTGGAAAACCGGCCCCAGCGCAGCGGGGCCGTCCGCAGGGTGGTGCGGGTGCTTTCCTAGCCCAGCAGCCGGATCATAAGGGGCAGGGCCACAAAGGTGCCCACGGAGCTGCCAAGGTTGGTGAAGACCACCACCAGAAGGATCCTTGTGGCTTTATTCTTCCAGAAGCCCCTGAGGTTTGTGATGTCTTTGTTCAGGTTCTGCATATCTGCCACGCAGGGTTTTCTGAGAAAGACTTCCGTGAGTCCGGCCACCCATCCCGCTGCCACCATGGGGTTGAGGGAAGTCAGGGGTGCTGCCACAACGGCTGTGAGTATGGTCAGGGGATGGGCCATGGATACGGCAGCTCCGATGCCGGCGAAAACGCCGTTGGCAATGACCCAGAAGACAAGCATTTCAATGCCCGTATCCTTTCCGCCGAAAAAAAATCCAGCGGCAAAGATCAGTATAATAATGGCGGGAAGCAGCCATTTGAGGATTTTTCCGGTTTTGCCCGGCGGGGGGGTGGTTTCAAGGGGGGCTGTGTCTATGGCTTTTTCCCAGTAGTCAAGAATCCCCGGCACATGCCCGGCACCGACCACGGCCACAATGTTTTTTCCCGGAGCCGTGCGGATTTTTTCCGCAAGATACTGATCCCTCTCATCAATGAGCACCTGCTGAAGAACGGGGTGGGCACCGGCCATTTCTTCCATGAGAGAGGCCATGGCATCCTTGTTTTTCAGGCGTTCAATTTCTTCTTCCTGAATGGTATCCGCCTCAAAGCCGGAGCCTAAGAGTTGAAAAATCAGTTTGCTTTTGGCAAAAAAACCCATTTTTCCCCAGATCCGGGCAAGGGTAATGCGCACTTCCCGGTCTGCCAGATGAATGGCAGCGCCGGTTTTTTCAGCACCCTCAATGGCCCGGAGCATTTCTTCGCCGGGCCGGATGTCCATACGGTCGGCTATGCGTTTCTGAAAGGCCGCAAGCATGAGGTTGGAGAGCAGCAGAAAGGCTTTTTTTTCACGGATCACCTGAAGGATATCCATGTTCTGCCAGCGGTCCGGAGAACGGATGGATTCATATCTGGATGCGCAGAGTTCCACGGCCACCGTATCCGGTCTGTATTTTTGTATGGCCTCTTCAACTTCTTCGGCACTCTGCCTTGAAACATGGGCCGTACCGATGAGGCAGATGCTTTTTTCTCCGTGGCGGAGAAAGGTGAGATTTTCGCTTTCGTATGTATCCTGTGCAGGTTCAGCAGCGTTCATGTTTTTTTCCAGTATTTCATGTGGTTTTACGTAAAAAAAAGGTAACTGTTCAGCAGAGTTTTTCATATCATACCTGCAAGACAGATGCACAGGCTCCAGGCTATTTGCCCGTGACGCAATCTTATTCGGGAGCTTCTTGCCCTGTGCGGAAGCGGAAAAACCCCCCCGCCACAGGCAGGATAAGCTTTTTGATTACCATGCCAGGCTTAAGTACGCTGCCTTTGTGGCGGCTCAGACAGTTTGCCGCTTCTTTCGCCCAGGCCTGCAAAGCTCTGATCCGAAACGATTGCAATGTCACTTTCAAATAGCCTCGGAGCCTTGCAACAGTACGAAGCTGCTGCAATGACAGCATTGGCAGTTCGAAATAAATTGTGCTGAATAATTACAAAAAAAGATCTTTTATCCCCCCTCTCCCTCTGGGAGAGGGCCGGGGTGAGGGATCGGTTTATGGTATGCTCAGTCCCGGAAATCTCTTAAAATAAAAAACTCAGGATTTTGCAATCAGTCACAGGGACCGGCGATGGCTCTGCCGGCCAGCCAGATTTTAATGAAGTGCAGGGACAGGCTTGTGTCTGCACCGCTTTTTTCAGAAAGTTCCATAAAAAAAGCTTTGTGTTCTGCCACTTCATGGGCAGCTCCGGTCAAAGACCAGATTTCCATGGCCCTGCGGGCCGAATCATAGGCTTCAGTATAATTTTCCATCAGGAAGTCACAGCGGGCAAGGGCCATGAGATCCGATGCCGTGGCACCGAAGCGGCCTGCGGCTTTGTCCAGCCCAAGGGCTTTTATGAAAGCTTCTCTGGCCTCCTCAGCCCGGTTCTGTTCAAGGAGGATATTTCCGAGGGTGAAATACAGTCCTGCTTTTTCAACAGGGCCTGCCCCATGAAGTGCGGTTTTAAGCAGCTCTTCAGCTTCTTTTTGCCGGGCGGAAAGATCCAGCAGTCTGGCTTCCGGTCTTCTGAATACAGGAAAAGTTTCCCTGTCTGCAATCTTTTCCAGTATGGATGCTGCTTCATCGGCCCGGTTCATATCGAGAAGCAGGGAAATCCGGTTGGCAGTACTGAGCATTTCAAGGTTCTTTTCACCCCTGCGGCTGGCCCGCTGTCCGGCTTCTTCATAGCAGGCAAGGGCGTCGTCATACTGATGGCGCATGCGGAAGGTATTGCCCAGATTGTTCAGGGCAAGGGCTGTGCCATAGGTGTTGTCTGCCGTGGTGAATCCTTCAAGGGCTGCCTGATAGTAACGGGATGCAAGGAGGTAGCAGCCTTTATGATAGGCGGCATTGCCGTGGCGAAGGGAGCGGTGGGCCTGCTGCTCCCATTCCGGGATGACCGGCATTTCCTTTTTGCCGCCGCAGGATGGCAGAAGGATAATAAAAGCAAGGAGGGCGAGGGGGATCAGGCTGTATTTTTTCATTTTACTTCCTTTGCTGTCTGGATGGCGGAAGAAAGTGTGGGCTGGTATTATAAAATTCCCTTTATCCTGAGCATCGTTTCAGAATTTTTTATCTTGTATCAAAGGGAGGTCTTTGACAAAAGATTTTTTCGCTGGCACTCGGTACTCTTTTTGAAAGGGCAGGCACAGGGGGCTGCCCCTACAATAATACCGATCATCAATTGCCCATGGGTTTTGTGTAGGGGCAACCCCCCGTGGTTGCCCAAAATCAGGGCAGGCACAGGGGCCTGCCCCTACAATAACACCGATCATCAATTGCCCATGGGTTTTTGTGTAGGGGCACCCCCTGTGGGTGCCAGAACCAGGGCTGGCTGTGAAGAATGACCACGCAGCGTATAAAATATCCATGTCATGGAAGGGAGATAAAACATGAAAGAGCTGGATTGCAGGGGGCAGGCATGTCCCCAGCCCGTACTGATTACCCGGAGTTTTCTGGTGGACCATAAAGATGCCGGGGATTTTTGCATCCGTGTGGATAACCGGGCCGCAGCGGAAAATGTGAAACGATTTCTGGAAAATTCCGGATTCGGCTGTGTGCTGGAGGAGGCTGGGTCAGACTTCCTCATTGTTTCCAGAAGCGGCATGCCAGAGGGCCTGCCGCAGGAAAAGATGCCTGAAAAGCAGGACGGCGGGAAAAGAAAAATCCTTGTGATGCTGACCACAGACCGCATCGGTGAGGGGGATGCCGTACTGGGAGCCGCACTGATGAAAAATTTCATCCTTACCTTGAAGGAGCTGGGGGAGGATCTCTGGCGGCTTGTCTGTCTCAACGGCGGGGTAAGGCTGGCCCTTAAGGACTCTCCCGTACTTCCTGCCCTTCGGGAGCTGGAAGATGAGGGCGTGGATGTCCTTGTCTGCGGCACCTGTCTGGAGCATTACGGGCTTACGGAAAAAAAGGCCGTTGGCAGCACAACCAACATGCTGGATATTGTGACGGGTTGCGGGGTGGCAGATAAGGTTATTTCCTTTTGAGCGCAGGTAATTTCTGCCTCTACAGTATCTTATGAGTAACTTGTGAAGTTATTCAGTAACTGTTCAGCACAGTTTTCCAGGTACCATAGCTGCAAGGCATATGCACAGGCCCCAGGCTATTTGCCCGTGACGCAATCTTATTCGGGAGCTTCTTGGCCTGTACGGAAGCGGCAAAAACTCCCCGCCACAGGCAGGATACGTTTTTTTATTACCATAGCAGGCCTTGGTACGCTGCCTTGTGGCGGCTCAGACAGTTTGCCGCTTCTTTCGCACAGGCCTGCAAAGCTCTGATCCGAAACGATTGCAATATCACTTGCAAATAGCCACGGAGCCTTGCAGCAGTACGAAGCTGCTGAATAATTACGTTATTCATAGGCAACGCACGTCGTGTTGGGGCCGTAAAAAACATTCGCAGGGGCAGGCCTTGCGCCTGCCCGTATGCAAGCTCTCACCATGGGCCTGACAATAATCTGACCAGCAGGCTGTGGCTGAGTCAGGGTAGTAACTCAGATAAGTTAATCCTTTATTTTTGATCAGGACCACCCGAAAGCCCCAGTTCATCCATGAGCTGGAAGAGCTTCTGCCTCTGTATGGGCTTGGTGAGATATCCCTCGCACTGGGATTTAAAGGCCCGCATGATATTATCCTTATCATCCAGCGCCGTGGTCATGATGACCTTGACGCCGGAAAGTCCATGGATTCCCCTTTCCTCTTCCATTCTGCGGATTTCCTGCAAGGCCGTCTGTCCGTCCATTTCCGGCATCATGATATCCAGGGCGATGAGGCCATAGGGGCTGTTTTCCTGATGGGCTTTTTCAAAGGCTTCCAGGGCCTCCCTGCCGTTTTCCACCAGATCACAGATACCGAAGGTTTTCAGGTTTTTCTGCATAACCATCCGGCTGATGGGGTCATCTTCAACAATAAGAATGCGCATAAAAAGCTCCTTATTTCCCTGAGGCCTGAGGGCTGAAGACCAGAACGGCACCGGCACCCTGAAAGCGGCCTGTAAGGGGGGTGATGGTGAGGGATATCTGTTCCGGCAGGATTGTCAGTCTGCGGGTTTCATTTTTTTTCATAACCATACCGATGGCTTCAAGGACGTTTTTGTCAAAAAAGTCCGAGGCTTCTGCACCGGGTCCGAAGCCGTTTTTTTTATTGAAAACATCCATGGCACTCTGGTTGGCTACGGCCACAAGACCTTCGCTGCTGATACCCAGCACGGGAAAGGGCAGGGTTTCCAGCACGGCCCGGGACAGTTCCAGGGCATGATTCTGCACTTTCAGCTCATGGGTGCGTTCCGCAACGGCCTTTTCAAGGCCTTCATTGCTGTTTTTCAAGGCTTCGTTCTGTTCAACAATGGTTTCCTGCAGCCTGCGGTTGGTTTCGGCCAGGGCGTACTGGTCCAGGGCCTGACGGATTTCAAGCCGCAGATTCTGATCATTCCAGGGCTTGAGAATAAACTTGTAGATGTGTCCCCTGTTGACGGCTTCGGCAATGGTGTCGATGTCCGTGTATCCGGAAAGGATGATACGGATGATCTGTGGCCATTTTTTCCGGACCCGTGAAAAAAGCTCCGTACCATCCATGCCGGGCATGCGCTGATCGCTGATGATGACATGGATTTTTTCTTTTTCAAGGATATTCAGGGCTTCATCTGCGCTGTTTGCGGTGAGGGTCCGGTACGGCTCCCGGCGGAGAAGTCGTTTAAGGGCCTGAAGAATGCCGGTTTCATCATCTACGCAGAGAATGCAGGCATCATCCATGGGAACTCCCCAGAAAAAGGTGGCAGGCTTCCCTTCCCTTTTCATGCAGGGGGGGAAACCAGATATGTGGATTTTTAAGAACCGCCCGCATTTTTTTTATGGCCAGAGGATGCAGCATACCTGCGGGCAGTTCATTGCGTACCAGATCCCTCTGGCTGTCCAGCATGTTTGCCGTGTGCACCAGCAGGGAAAGGGGAGCGATTGTACCCTTTGGCAGGCGGTGATGCTGGGCAATGGCCTGTTTCAGGGCAGGGGGCAGCTGCCACTTCAATGCCATGGCTGCGCCCATGTCTGCATGGGAAAAGTCCGGAATAAGCGATGTTTCCATAAGGAAAAATGGCTTTCCGCTTTCCCTGCTTTTTTTTTCAAGGTCCATAAAGGTTTCCGGCATGCAGCGGGCCAGAACAATCAGGCCGATGTCGTGGAGCAGCCCCGCCACAAAGGCATCATCCGGCCTGCAGAGCTGTGTTTCCATGGCCAGATATTCACAGAACACCGCCGTACGGATGGAATGGGGCCAGAGCCAGTCGCCGGGCATTTTTTTTGATGGCCCCAGAATATCCAGTATGGAAAGGGAAAGGGTAAGGCGGTGCAGGGTATCAAAACCCAGAAGGGAAACGGCGTCCGGAATATTGCCCACGGTGGAGCGTAGCCCGAAAAAGGCTGAATTGACAAGTTTTAAAATCCGTGTAACCAGCGAAATATCCTTTTCAATGATCCGGCTGAGATCTTTGGTCCGGGTCTCCGGATCCTGGAGCATGGCATTGACCGTGAGGATGACCTTGGGCAGGGAAGGCAGTTTGTCCGCAGCATCCAGAAGTGTTTTTAAAGGAGTCTCAGGGGCTGAATTGGGCATGGCTACCTCAAGCTGGCAGAATCTGTATGGGTTCCTGTATGGCTTCATTTTTGTGTATCTGGTTCAGCCGCTGCATGATTTCTTTTGTGATGATGGTATTGTAGGGCAGAAGGAAGCGTCCCTGAACAGTATAGAGTGGTCTTGCCAGTTTCATTCCCGGCTCCATCTGTTCCAGGATCAGGCTTTTTTCCCGTTTTACACCGAGTCCCTGATTTTTCAGAAGGTCCAGCAGGGCCTTCACCACATCGGGATCATGGCGGGAAAAGGCATCCTGCTTGACCTTTGCTGCGGCAGCCTGACGTTTGAGGGTCTGGCTGTTGATGTGATCCAGGGTACTGTCTTCCTGACGGGAGAGCAGGCGGACGGCCTCTGCGGACAGTTCGGGAATATGGAGGTATCTGTCATAGGCGTCCGCCACGGAAAGGATGCGGGCTCCCATGGGAATTTCCTGTTCGGAAAGGCCGTTGGGAAACCCCTGGCCGTCGTAGCGCTCATGGTGGCAGCGGATGAGAATGCCCACGTGGTCCAGCCGGGGGATGAGCTGGAGCAGGCTCTGGCCTTCTTCGGGGTGTTTCCTGTAATGCTGAAAATCCTCTTTGCTCATCTGCTGCGGGTTGCCCCTGAGAATCCCCGGTGTACCGCCCACCTTGCCGATGTCGTGCAGAAGTCCTGCCACTTCTATATGCAGAATTTCTTCCGCATCCAGTTCCATGTGCCGGGCAAGCATGGCCGCCATTTCACTGACCCTGCGGCCATGGCCGGAAAGCTCAGGAGCACTCCTGTCCACAAGGGAGGCCAGCAGCCGGACCGTACTGTAGAAACTGTCTTCCAGCATCTGATTGACACGGGAAAGGCTTTCGTTCTGTTTCTGGATATCTGCGGTTCTCTGCTGAATTTTTGCTTCCAGTTCCTGATTCTGGCGGGAGAGCATGATCTGAAGTTTTTTATTCTCGAGAATCACTTCATACTGCTGCAGGGTTTCCGTGACGGCCTGAATCAGGGTGTCGTCTTCCCAGGGTTTGGATAAAAAGCGGTGAATGCCCCCAAGATTGATGGCCCGGGTAAGGGCTTCCAGATCCGAGTATCCTGTGAGGAGAATACGGGAGGCATAGGGGTAGAACTTACGGCTTTTTTCCAGAAAGGTGGCCCCGTCCATTTCGGGCATGCGCTGATCCGAAAGGATCAGGGAAAAGGCATGTCTGCTTTCTTCGAGAAGACAGAGGGCTTCCGGGCCACCCGATGCCGTGTGCAGGGTGCAGGGCAGCCTGCGGAGGGTTCGGGTAAGGGCTTTGAGTATGGAAGGTTCATCATCCACAAGCAGAACATGGTGGGTATATTTTAAATTTTCTTTTGTGCTCATGGGAGATCCTGTGGTTTTTGAGGGGTATGCTGGCTGATTTTCTGAACCTTGATTCCTTCCGTCGGCAGATGAATGCGGAAGGTGCTGCCTTTGCCCGGCTCACTGTGAACCTCAATATGTCCCCCATGCTGCTGGATCAGGGTATAGGCCACATGGAGTCCCAGCCCTGTTCCCCTGCCAGCAGGCCTTGTGGTGAAAAAGGGATCGAAGATTTTCGGAAGCAGGTCAGGTTCAATGCCACACCCCGTATCCCGTATCTGGATAACAATATGCTGGTTATCGCTTCTGCAGGTACGGATATGAATTTCTCCCCCTTCATTCAGGGACTGCAGGGCGTTGATGCAGATATTGAAAAGCGCCTGCCGGAGCTGCCCCGGATAACAGAAAAGGGGAGGCAGGTCTGCCAGATCCTTTTGAACAGGTGCTGTTTTTCCGTGTTTTTTTTCTGCAAGGGAAAGGCCCTCTGTGATGCACTGTCCGATATCCGCCATATGGGGAGTCAGGCTGCCCGGATGGGTGAAAATGCGCATGTCTTCCACAATGTTCCCGATGCGTTCAATGCCTTCGCCCGACTCGCTGACAAGGGCTGGGACATCTTCAAGGATGTAGGCAATCTCTGCGCTGGCTTCAAGGGCCTGCATTTTCTGAAGGATCTGCTCTGTTTTTGTATCTTTGGGTTCAATCGCCCCTGCCAGAGCCTGATACGCTGCAAAAAAGGCCTGCACTTCTTTTGCGTATTTTCCAAGGGTTCTGATGTTGCTGGCAAGAAAGCTTAAGGGGTTATTGATTTCGTGGGCCATGCCCGCAGCCAGATGGCCAAGGGATGCCATTTTTTCCGTATTCAGGAGCTTGCGCAGGGTTTTTTCATGGCGGTCTTCCATGGCCAGATGGCGCAGGCCTACCCGGATGCGGGCCATGAGTTCGTCGGGATTCACGGGTTTGGCAATATAGTCATCGGCTCCGGCCTCAAATCCGGAAAGGAGGTCCTCTGTGGCATCCCTTGCCGTGAGAAGGATGATGTACACATAGGAGCCGGAAAGGGTTTCGCGCACTCTTCGGCAGAGGCTCAGTCCGTCAAGGCGGGGCATCATCCAGTCCGTAAGAAGGATACGGACGTCCTTTTTCAGGAGAAGATCCCAGGCTTCTTCTCCGTCTGCTGCCAGATGGACCCTGTGCCCGGCCCGGAGCAGGATTTTTTCAAGAAGTTTTGCGGAAACAGGATGGTCTTCGGCAACAAGGATATCCATGGAGCACCCCTCTTTGCTATAAGGATGGTCTGTTCATGGTTCTCTTAAGGGAATACGGATGCTGAAGGTGCTGCCTTTGCCCGGTGTGCTGTGTGCGCTGATGTCGCCGCCGAGCTGATGCATGATGTTGTAGGAGATGTTGAGGCCAAGGCCCGTTCCCTTTCCCACGGGTTTGGTGGTGAAAAAGGGGTCGAATATTTTAGGCAGAATGTCCTCGGGAATCCCTTTACCCGAATCTGTGATATCCACAAGAATAAAACTGTTTTGGATCTGTGTTTTCAGGGTGATGGTTCCCTGTTTTTCAATGGCCTGGGCCGCATTGACCAGAATGTTCATGAAAACCTGACTGAGTTTCTGGGGAACGCAGAGAACCAGCGGAAGGGGCTGGAATTCTCTGATGATTTCTGCCTTGTATTTAATCTCGTTCCATACAATGTTCAGGGTGGATTCCAGACACTGGTGGATGTCCGTCACTTCGGCATCCATTTTTCCCGTGTGGGAAAAATCCTTGAGGTCTGAGACAATGCGGGCAACCCGCTCCATGCCTTCCAGGGATTCCGTAATAACGGCCTGATGGTCTTCACGGATAAAGTCCAGATCAATCCGGGCACGGATTTTTTTTATTTCTTCTCTGGTTTCTGCTGTGTTTTTTCCATTCTCCAGATTTTCTTCCAGACTGTCAAAGGCATCGAAAAGTTCAAAAATATCTTTAAAATAATCCCGTACGGTGCCAAGATTGCTTTTGACAAAGCCAACGGGATTGTTGATTTCATGGGCAACGCCTGCGGCCAGTTGTCCAAGGGAAGCCATTTTTTCTGACTGGATGAGCTGGGACTGGGTTTCCTTTAAATTTTTCAGGGTGTTCTGCAGATCTCTGGTGCTTTTTTCGACCATGCGCTCAAGATTGTGGCTGTATTCTATGAGCTGTTTTTCCTTTTGGATCTGGTCACTGATATCCCGGATATAGTATATATCCACGGGAGTGTCTTCAAGGGGTCTTGGGCAGTGCACCACCTCCACAGGGATACTCTCTCCGGATTCAGGTAAAAGAAGCAGGCCTCTGCCCTCGCTGCCCGCAAGCAGTATTTCCTGTATGGTTTTTCCTGCGAGCGCTTCTTGACCGCTGTGCAGGCAGAGTGCTTTCATATGACTGTTCATATAAAGGATTTCCCCAGTTATTTCGGGGCTGTCCTGGATAAGCACTATACCGATACCGGCTCTGGCAGCCGTTTCTGCTAAAATGCGGGCGGTTTTTGAGTGGAAAAAATGAGGGGAATTCATGGCGTCCCGGAGATTTTGTTTGATAAAAACAGTGTTTTTCGTAACTATTCATCGGATTTTCCCCCCTCCCTCCGGGAGGGGGTCAGGCCTGCCCGGCAAACAGGTCACCAACCTGATCTTTTCAATGTGCTGAAGCTTATTGGCCTGAGTACCGGGGGGAGGGAAGAGCGCTGTAAAAGGCACCTTATCCCACTGGCTTTTTCTTAAAGATTTAAAAGGCTGCCAAAGTCAGGGTGATCCATCTGAATCGCTGCGTTTTTTCTACCATAGCGAAGCTGAGGTTCTTTGTCCATTGCCTTGTTTGGAGGGTGGCTTTTTTGGAAAAATAATCATCCCTTTTGTCTGAAAGGAGTTGGTATGGGATCCATGGATGAGCAGATACTGCGCACCACCAAGGAAATGGTGGTGAAATTCATAGAGGTGGGCCGGGTTTCACCCACCACCTTTGAGGATATTTTTAAAAATGTGTACAGAACCGTATGCGAGGCCGTGGAGGAAAACTCTCTTCAGGGTGAAAAAAAGGAGCGTTAATCAAGGGAATATCTGCTCTTTTTTCCATGTTCTCCATGGCCCATTTTAGCCATGCCTCAGTTTAAGCTTCGGGAATTGCTGCAATGACGGATACGGAAACAGATAACGGAACACCGCCAGAAGAAGACAGAGGGTATTGGAATCAGGTGGTAAGCGGTGTTAACGATGTCCGTTGCCACAAGATCGGGCGAGTCCTTTTATGACAGAAAAATGGAGGTGTAAATGAAGTGTCCAAAATGTAAAACAGCAGTATTGAAAAAATCAGCTTATAATTCTCAGTATTTTTGTGATCAATGCAAGGGTATGTGGTTAGTAAAAATGAAAAGCTCAAGCTTGACAGATATTTCAATTGAAACGATTGATAATGATACGGTGGCCGATAATGATAGTAAAACGGGCCTGTGTCCGTCTGGTCATGGCCTTATGATCAGAGCGAAAGTAGATATTGATGAGCCTTTTTATCTGGAAAGATGTACGGCGTGCGGTGGAATCTGGTTTGATAACGGTGAGTGGCTTCGAATAGCAGAAAACAATCTTTCTGATAATTTAAGTATTATATGGTCAAAATCATGGCAGAGAAACCAGAGCAGAATTAAGAACAGAAACAGTTTTCTTGAAACAAACAAGAAACTTTTGGGAGAGCAGGTTTTTAGAGAGGTCATGGAATTGTCTGAAACACTGAAAAATCATTCTGAAAAAGACCGGGCAATCGCCTTGCTGCAGCAGGAAATACTTCATGAAGATGCCCATTCGTAAACATGTTTTTTTACAAAGATTCAAGGGGTTTCATGTTGTTGTGAGGCCCTTTTTTTCTTTTGGTCTCAGATATTTTTTCTTGTACAAAAACCTAAGGTATGCTACCCGTCCTCCGGTTTTGCAATTTTGTGCAACCCGATACAAAAGCAAAAGGAGGCCCCATGGCCAGACGTAAAAAACCGAAGATCACACTGGTGATTGAGGTGGATCATTCAAAGATCCGAAAACCCATCAGCCCCCCAACCCAGACCCACAATGATAAAAAGAGCTACAACCGGAAGATGAAACACAAAAAGCGGTTCCCCGAAGGGGGGCCGCTTTTTGTGTTTCATCTTCCGGCACTTCAAAAACCAGTTCATCATGTACGGTCAGGAGCATCTGGGTCTGCATGAAATGATCCTTTAAAGCCGTATCCATCTGAACCATGGCCATTTTGATGCGGCCAAAAAGGGTGGTGGTGAAGCTCTTTTCCCTGTCCACAGCAATTCCCCTTTCTTCCATAAGCATGACGGAAAAACAGCACAGGGATCTTCTGGAAATCGTGTAGGATGCCTGTTTTGAACTTGACCTTGAAGACCGGATTCAGTACTTCAACACGGCTCTCTGTCGCATTACAGAAAGACCTTCTTCCGAAATCAGGGCCAGGCGTTTTTTTCTGCTGGCTCAATTCAGAGGATGCCAAACTTCTCAGAAAACAGATGGAAAGCAAATCCCACATTGGCGGTACAGCCATTTTTTCCCTGAACCTGCAGAAACCCGATGACGGTAGGGTGTCTGTGCGTTTGAGTCTTGCTCCCATAGAAGACGGCCAGAGCCGTATTTCTGGATTCCGCTGCGTGGCCAGGGATACCAGCCGGGAGGTAAAGCTGAAGACGGAGTTGAATACGGCCCGGCAGCACCAGAGTCTTTCTGAAAGTCAGCACCTAACCTTTCTGCGCCATATGGCCCACAGCCTGAGAACCCCGATGAATGCCATACTGGGTGGCCTGCATCTGCTGAAGGAAAAAAACGGGGCTTCCCTTATCCTTGGGGAAGCATCAGGCCGTATACAGGAAGTGCTGGAGGACCTTCAGGACTATTTAGATCTGGCCGAAGGACGACCGCAAGCAGGGCCTGTGGAAGAAAAAAGGAAGGAACAAAGGCGGATCCATTCAGAACAGAATGAAAGAAAACAGCCCCTTATTCTTCTGGTGGAAGATAATCTCATCAATCAGAAAATCACCATGAAACTTCTTGAAAACAATGCCTATATCCCTGATCTTGCGGAGAACGGGTTTCAGGCGTTGGAAAAACTTGAAAACCAGAGCTATGATCTGGTTCTGATGGATGTGCAGATGCCGGAAATGGACGGACTCACAGCCACCCGCAAAATTAGGGAAGGCCATTGTGGAAAAGAAGCCGCCCTTACACCCATTGTGGCCTTTACAGCCCATGCTTCTTCCCAGGACAGACAGGCCTGTCTGGAGGCTGGCATGGATGACGTACTGACCAAACCGGCCAAGCCCAAGGGTTTGCAGGCCATGGTTGAAAAATGGATACGGCAGAAAGAATCATAAAAAGTCGGAACCTGATGGAAAACATCAAAAAACGATGCGTGTGACCCGAGATGCCCCGAAAGATTCTTTTTTACAGGAGTCGGTCTGAAGGTTTCTGATCCTGCTTCCCTCTCTTTTTACTATTATCCCCGTATTCTGGATTCTTTCTGACCCAAGTTCGTAATTTTTTTATGCAAACCCAATGAAATCAAACAAAGTGATTTTTTATGGGTGCTACATATCCATTTTTCAGCCCTTTACATTAAGCCTTCAGGAGCATGGTCACTACTTTGGCGAACTTGGGCTGAAATGAAGACCTTCCTCGGAGGAACTTAAGGGATAATCTGCTCCCAGAAGTGATGTCTCTTCAGATTTTCTTGATTTTTTTTCCACCCCAAGATAAATTTATTTAGTCGCACTGAAATACAAGAAACTTCTCCCTGCTCACTTTCTGCTGCTGTGGTCAAAAAAGAGCCCTCCGTTTTTCTCTGGCCGAAACAGCCCTGCCCCTAAAGATACCGGAGGTTTTTTGTGATCCCTTCTCTGGCTTCAAAAAACGTCAATCAACAGGACAAATGCCTTGAAGCAAAGGCATTTCTGTCCTTTTTTAATGAAAAGGTTCTGCCTGCCCGCCGCATGGGTCTTGTCTTTGGTATCTTTTTTTATGGGATCTTTGGCCTTCTCGATGTTGCTATTCTAGAAAAAAAAGAACTCTTCATTATCCTTTCCATCCGCTACCTTGTCATCATTCCTCTGGCTTTTCTGGTTCTTGGCTGCAGTTTCAGGGTAAAATGGGTGCAGCACTATTTTGAACCCATTGTTGCTTTCCTTATTCTTCTCTGTTCCCTGAGCATGATTCTCATGGTTACCTTTGCCAAAGATGCCCACGCCTTATCCCATTACATGTTCGGCGTTCTGCTGGTTATTTTTGTGGGATACAGTCTCTTCCGGCTCTTTTTTTTCTGGGCAGGCATCACGGGATCGCTGATTCTTATTGCCTTTGTGGCTTCCACGCCATGGATGCCCATGGAAAAGGCACTGGTTACGGCCTATACCCTCCAGCTTTTCTGCGGTTTTGTGGCCAGCATGATCGGTGCCTATGTCATGGAAACGGCATCCTACAGGGATTATCTTTCCACAGAAGAGATGGAGGCACAGCGGAAAAAGGTGGACAGCCTGAATGCGGATCTGGAATTGCGGGTAGAGGAAAGAACCCGTGTCTATAATGAAAAAGTAAAGGAGGCCCAGAGGCTTCTGGAGCAGCAGCAGGTGGTGGAAAGAACCCTGCGCATGACGGAAAAACAACACAGGGATCTTCTGGAAATCGTGGAGGATGCCTGTTTTGAACTGGACCTTGAAGGCCGGATCCAGTATTTCAACACGGCCCTCTGCCGTATTACCGGAAGGCATCCTTCAGAAATCAGAGCCAATCGTTTTTTTTGCTGGCTGAACGTGGATGATGCCGCGCAGCTCAGAAAAGAGATGGAAAATAAAGCCCATGTGGGAGGCACTGCCATCCTTTCCCTGAACCTGCAGAAACCCGATGATGATATGGTGTCTGTGCGTTTGAGTCTTGCTCCCATAGAAGACGGCCAGAGCCGTATTTCTGGATTCCGCTGCGTGGCCAGGGATACCAGCCGGGAGGCAAGGCTGAAGACGGAGTTGAATACGGCCCGGCAGCACAAGAGTCTTTCGGAAAGTCACCACTTAAAATTTCTGCGTCATATGGCCCACAGCCTGAGAACACCCATGAATGCCATATTGGGCGGCCTGCATCTGCTGAAGGAAAAAAACGGGGCTTCCGTAAGCCTGGGAGAGGCCAGCGGCCGCATGCAGGGCGTTCTGGAGGATATTCAGGACTATATACAGCTGGCAGAAGGCCAGTGGATATCCCAGGAGGATATTTTTTCACCTAAGGATGCAGCCTCTGAAATCTGTGCATCCTACCGGGTCTGGGCAGAAGACCGGGGCCTTGAATTTCATTTTGAAACCAGCAACCTTCCGGATTATCTTCAGGGAGATGCCCGTTTTTTCAAGCGCATTCTCAATAAGTTTCTGGACAATGCCCTCAGGTTTACGGAAAAAGGGGGCATCGATGTTTTTCTGGGATGCAGAAACATCGCAGGCATGCTCTGGCTTGTCATGGAGGTAGCGGATACGGGCTGCGGTATGGATGAAACAAAGCTTGCCCATGCCTTTGAATCCCCCCACAGTTTGAAGGGGGGGCAGGAGAATCAGGGAACCATGGGGCTGGGGCTGGCCTTTATCCATCTGATGACGGAACAGTTGGAAGGGAATCTGCGTATCCGGAGCCTTCCGGAAAAAGGAACACGGATCATCTGTGAAATTCCGGTCAGGGAAGTCCGGTCTGTGGAAGAAAAAAGAAGGGGACAAAGCCAGATTCATGCAGAACAGAATGAAAGAAGGCAGCCCCTTATTCTTCTGGTGGAAGATAATCTCATCAATCAGAAAATCACCATGAAACTTCTTGAAAACAATGCCTATATCCCTGATCTTGCGGAGAACGGGTTTCAGGCGTTGGAAAAACTTGAAAACCAGAGCTATGATCTGGTTCTGATGGATGTGCAGATGCCGGAAATGGACGGACTCACAGCCACCCGCAAAATTAGGGAAGGCCATTGTGGAAAAGAAGCCGCCCTTACACCCATTGTGGCCTTTACAGCCCATGCTTCTTCCCAGGACAGACAGGCCTGTCTGGAGGCTGGCATGGATGACGTGCTGACCAAGCCGGCCAAGCCCGAGGGTCTGCAGGCCATGGTGGAAAAATGGATACGGAAGGCAGCATCATAAAAAGGTGGAAGCTATGGAAAAATATCAGGAATGGATGCGTGTGGCGAGGGGTGAAGCCCCTGCGGATCTGCTTATCACGGGCGCCCGCATCATCAATGTCTATACGGGAGAAATCCTTGAAACATCCCTTGCCGTTCATCAGGGGCGTTTTGTGGGATTCGGGGATTATGAGGCCATCAACACCCTTGAACTGGCGGGCCGCCACATTGCCCCCGGTTTCATTGATGCCCATGTCCACCTTGAAAGCAGCATGGCCTCTCCTTCGGAATTTGTGAAAGCCGTCCTGCCCAGAGGCACCACAAGCGTGGCCGCAGATCCCCATGAAATTGCCAATGTGCTGGGAACTGAAGGTATACAGTATATGCTGAAAGCCAGTGAAAATCAGCCCATGGATCTGCTTTTCACCCTGCCATCCTGTGTTCCTGCCACCCACATGGAGACGGCCGGAGCCAGACTGGAGGCTGCTGATCTGGCTCCTTTTTTATATCATCCCCGTATTCTGGCGCTTGCTGAAATGATGAATTATCCCGGTGTTATTTTCGGGGATAAAGGCGTGCTTGAAAAAATAAGGGAAGCGCACCGTAGGGCAAAGCCTGTGGACGGCCATGCTCCGGGACTTTCCGGCAAGGCCCTGAACGCCTATCTTTCAGCAGGTATCTCTTCGGATCATGAATGCACCACAGCGGAAGAAGCCATGGAAAAAATGCGGGGCGGCATGCACATCATGGTGCGGGAAGGTACCTGCGCCCAGAACCTTGATGCCCTGCTGCCCGCCCTGAATGAGCAGACTTCCCGAAGAATGATGTGGTGTACCGATGACCGCCATCCCCATGACCTCATCCATGAAGGTCACATGGATGACATTATCCGCAGGGCCATTGCCGAAGGCATTGACCCGGTGATGGCCATACAGATGGCAACCCTGAATCCTGCGGAATATTTTTCCCTGAAGGACAGGGGAGCCATTGCACCGGGAAAACGGGCGGATTTTGTGGTCATCGGGGATCTGGAAGCCCTTCACATTGAGGCCGTGTACGTTAAAGGAAAGCGTGTGGCAGAAAGGGGAAGGCTGCTTGCTGATCTGCTTTTGCCCGAAACACCGGCACCACCGGAATCCATGAAAATAAAGCCCGAACAGCTTGATTTTTCCCTGAAGGCAGAAGGAGAGAGTATCCGTGTCATTGATGTGGTTCCGGGGCAGGTGGTGACGGGCAGTCTTGTCATGGCCGCTGCCATGGAACAGGGTATGGCTGTGGCGGATGCGGCGAGGGATCTTGTCAAGCTCGCCGTTGTGGAGCGGTACACGGGAAAGGCAGGATGTGGCATTGCCTTTGTCCGTGGACTGGGTATCCGGGACGGGGCTTTGGCTTCCACCGTGGGGCATGATTCCCACAACCTCATTGTGGCCGGAGACAGCGACGAAGATATGAAAACAGCGGCAGCGGCTGTCATTGAAATGAAGGGCGGCATGGCCGTTGTCAGCAGGGGGCGTGTCATGGCATCCCTCCCCCTTGCCATTGCAGGGCTGATGTCCACAGCCCCCATGGAAACCATTGAAGAGCAGATGAATGCCCTGATCCGTGAGGCAAAGGTTCTGGGCTGCCCCCTTGCCGATCCCTTCATGACCCTGGGCTTTCTTTCCCTGCCCGTGATTCCTTCCCTGAAACTCACGGACAGGGGCCTTGTGGATGTGGATCGTTTTGAGCTGGTTTCTGTTTTTACGGATACTCCATAAAAATTTTTCGGGGCAGAGCAAAGAAACAGCGTACGTTTTTTTTCTTTGATCAGCCCCGTTTTTTACCAGGTGATCTTGAAATCGATGAGATAGGATCTGTCCGTAATATCCTTCAGTTCAAAGGATTCTTTATATCCCAGTGAAAAACTGAACCATGAACTCAACTGCCAGGTGCCCATACCAAAGACAACAGTCTGGTTTTCATAGCCCTCCATCACATCATCCTGCACCTGATGCACCCGGAAAATCTCACCCTTCAGGGTCAGTCTGCCATCCATGAGATTCATGATACCGCCCACGGATGGAATAATATTATGCTCCCATGGCAGATCATTCAGGGCATCGGAAACCCAGCGGGCCTCATCGGGTACAAAGTCGCTGGGAATTTCCTTCTGCAGCCCCTGATACATGAGTCCTGCATTGACAATGGCATTGGGTGTCAGGGCATGGGAATATCTCACCCCGGTTCCCCAGCCATATTCAAAATATCCGCCACCATCGGTGAATACATTTGATTTCAGATAGGTCACCCCAAGGGTGGCATTCACCATCCATTCCACAACGCCACTGGACTGGTACCAGCGTTTTTTGAAAAAGGGCATGAAGGCCGCATGGCGGTATTCCGTATTCATATTGTCATCAATTTCAAGCTGCCTGTAGGGAATGGTGATTCCGCCGGAATGGGCAAGGGAGTCTCCGAAACGCCATTCATAGGCTATGATGCCACTGTTACCCTTGGCACTGTCTGAGCCGATCTCCATGCGGTCATGCTGGCCGGAAATGATGATATCCTTATTGGATACGGGAACAAAGGAAAAGGATCCGGAATCTCCAGCCCCAGTGTAGATTCTCTCTTAAATATCCAGCTTTTCAGCCCAAAATTCTCAAGCTTGCTTACATTCCGTGAGAATCACAATTTAAGCCTTTTTGAGAAAATCGGAAGTTCAAAATGAAAAAGGCATCCGGACAGCAGGAACCGCCCTATGCCTTTTTATCCTCCTCCCCCCCTTTGGGGGGGATAAGAGGGGGGGGGTGTGTTATGAGTTTTTCGACCAAAAAAAACCATAACCCCCAACCCCTCTTATTTAAAAAATGACACTATCAGAAACAGCCCCCAGCGCCAATATAGAATTTGTCCTTGAAAATACCGTTCATTGTCGCCGCTGCCACACCACCCTTGTCATCCGGTATGGCACCTACGAAAGAAACTCTCCTTTCGATTCAAATGCAACCATTAAAATCCATTGTTATTACTGCAAAAACCATCCTTGTCCGCAAAAAACCTTTTCTTTTCCGTCCTTCCCGCTGATCCCCATCATCCGCCACTCCTGGGACACGATCATGCGTTGCAGTGAGCTTTACATAAGGGGAAGCACTTTTGCTGCCATTGCCAAAGAATTGAATATTAAATGGCCATCTGCACGCAAGCTTTGTTCTTTTGTACAGACATTCATACCATGGCTGAAAAAAGAAGGGAGTACCCTTGGTTGGGGTCCTTCTCCAGACAAGGCTCCACCCCACCTCTGGCGGCATTTTACCCGGGATTTTTCGCACTGCTTTTACCCGGAACGCTGGCCGGAACAGCCACCAACACAATTCTAATATTTTGTTTTTTAAGGTTTTTTTATATTAGACCCCCATGATCAATCTTTCACATGGAGGTCTTGATGAAAAACTGGGATCAAATGGATATCGGAGTCTGGCGTTTTGGCATCATCAGCCCGCTTCTGCACAGAAATGAGCTGGATGAATCCCTTGAAAATGCCCTTTTACGGCTTGCGGATCAGAGCTTCCGCCAGCCGGACGGGAAGACTGTTTCCTTTTCTCCGGAAACCCTCAAAAAATGGCTTTACCGCTACCGTAAAGGCGGTCTGCCAGCCCTTGAGAACAGTGAGCGCAAAAACAAGGGAACCCACACGTCTGTCCCCAAAAAGATAGAAGACAGGCTTTTTGAGCTTCGGGAAAAGCACCCCAGATGGGTCTTCTCCCGCCTTTTAGATCAGCTGATCCAGGAAAAAATCTGGGATACAAAAAATCCTTCCAGGGCAAGTCTTTACCGTTTTGCCCAAACCGCCAATCTTCAGCGGGATCCCCATATTACGCCCCTTCCCGCCAAAGCCTTTGAATATGAAATCTTCGGCCAGCTCTGGATGGCGGACTTCCTGCATGGTCCAAAGATAAATATCCAGGGTAAAAAACGAAAAACCTATCTGCACGCCATTATTGATGATGCCAGCCGATTTGTGGTCCATGCCGGATTTTTCACATCGGAAGACACCGAGATCATGATGATGTCCTTAATGGAGGCCATTCGAAGGCATGGTAAACCCATTCGTTTTTATACGGACAATGGGGCCTGTTATGCGAGTATCCACCTGAAAACCGTCTGTGCCAGAATGGGGATTCATCTCATCCACACGCCTCCGGGCAAACCCAGAGGAAGGGGGAAGGTGGAGCGTTTCTTCCGGACCGTCCGGGATGGCTTTCTTGATGGAGAAACCCCGCCAGCCCATACCTTAGAAGGCCTGAACCAGGCCTTCAGTGCCTGGCTGAGCAACTATAACCGACAGCCCCATGCTTCACTGCAAACGACTCCCTTAAACAAAAAACTAAGCTCCGCCAGTGCCTGCACCCCCATTCCCGAAACGATAGAAATTGAATCCATGTTCCGAATGAGCCGTCAGTGCAGGGTCTATCTGAACAACACCATCCGTCTGAAAAAGCGAAGCTACGATGTTCCCAAAGCTTCGCCCGGAAGCCGTGTGGAGGTCTGGTTCATGCCATGGGATCTTGAAATGGTCTGGTATGGCCCGGACATGATACCCGCCAGAAAAGTGGATGCAGCCCACAACGCCCAAACGACAAGGAGATAAAATGACATACATAAACCCACCGGCAAAACTTCCCATTCAGGATTTTTTCCAATGGAAAAGGCATCCCTTTGCCGATACGGATGCCCATAAAAAACCCTTTATGCCCGAAAAAGATCAACAGCAGATGGAAACAATCCTGCGGCTTCTGAACACAGGAAAGAGCCTTGCCCTCTGCGGACCTTCGGGATCGGGCAAGACAACCCTTGCCCATGCCCTTTTGAACTCACTGGATAAAAACAGCTACAGAACCATCTTCATCCCCTATGCAGGATACCCCAGAAACGGCCTTGCAAGAATCATTGCCGAGGCCCTGGGGGTGGATATCCGTGCAAGGGGGCTGCCCATGGTGGCAAGGATACAGCAGCATATAGAAGCCATGGTCACAGCCGCAAGGCCCCTTCACCCGGTCATCATCATGGATGACGCCCAGCGCATGGAAACGGACTCTTTCTGGGATCTCAGTGCTTTTTTGTTCCAGACCTCAAAGCAGGCTGCGGCGGCATCTCTTATCCTGGTGGGGGATGAAAAGCTTGCAAAAAATCTGGAGCTTTCTTCCATGCTGCCTATCCGTTCACGGCTCACAGGCATTATGCGTTTGCAGCCGATGAATGAAAAGGACACACGCTATTTTATCCAAAAACGCCTTGAGAGTGCAGGCGCACCTCCGGATCTTTTTGCCTCAGACGCTGTGGATCTTATTGCAGCCAGTACAAGGGGCAATCGCAGGGCTGTAATGAATATGGCTACCATGGCCCTGGAGGAGGCTTATATGCGGGAAGAAAAAACCATCTCGGCGGAGCTTTTTTACTGTGCCGACTGGTTCAACAGATCCGAGTGAAACAGAGGCGACTGCGAGGGGACTCCTTTGCCAAGGGATAACTCGGTGCGGTAGACTGCTGTCTACAATGAAAGGCCGGAAGGGGATAGCCCCTTTCGGTCACATTTTTGTCGGGTATTTGTTTGTGAGAATTTTTGTGGATTTGTGCGTGAGAATCAACACCAGCGCCAGCAGGTTCAGTGCTGACATTGGGTGCCATGTAAATGGAGGACATGAAGGCAGACTGGGCCAGGGACTGGGAGCTGGTCCTGCCGCTGGTGGCCGTATCCGGGGCATTGCCGAACACAGCTTTGAAAAGATCGTTCTTGTTTTCCTTTGCCCATTCGGTCAGCTGCGTCTTGTTGCCGGTAAAAGAGATGGGAGTAATCCCCCGGCCTTCCACCGTCATGGTAATGGTATCTGTGTCGCTCAGCTTACCGTCCACACCGTTGGTGATCATGTACTCCACGTTGGCATTGTAGAGGGAACCCTTCTGCCAGACCCCCTGCCTTATTTCTTTTTCAGAAGGAATGTTGTTGAAGATAGACTGCCATACCTCATCATTTGCTGACGATGCCGGTATTGTAATAAGAAAAGTAAGACTGAGAACACACAACACTTTCCAGAATTTTAGCATAAGGCACCTCCTTCCAAAGAAGTCATAATAAACACTGTCTTATGATTGAAGGCTTCCGTATCCGGTACAGAGGCCTCCTTTCGTAAATAGCAACAGGCATGCTTATTGCCAGTTATTCTTTTGGGACTGGTGCTCCATTGCTCCGGGTGGGTTGCTGAACCTTTCTGTTTTGAATTACGGCAAAACAAAAATGTGTTTTTTTAAATCCCGGCTCAGCTTTTTTGATTTATTTTTTTTATATGGTGTAATTCTACGCCTCCTCCTTTCCGGAAGCAAGGCAAAAAAGATAAAAAAAACCGCACACCTCCAATAACGGGAAAGGTATGCGGTACAGTTTTTTGAATAGCTTAAAAATTGTTTAAGTCAGAACATTTTTTCCACAGGCCTGCGTTCGGGAACATAGCTTTCGGCAATTTTACCTTCATTCCAGTCCGAAGAAACATAAAGGTTGCAGTAGCAGCTGCCAAACTCTGCCACATCCGGCTCTCTGTAAACACAGGGGCAGAGAATATCCCCATCCTTTTCCCTGTCTCCGGAAGCCAGCCTGCAGGGGCAGGCCATATAACCATAACGCTCTTTGTTGTGCAGCAGGGCCTCCAGAAGCTCCATGACCCTCTCTTTATGCCTTGAAAAGAAATAACCCTTTGCTTCCTGGGTTTTCTTCAGCATTTCATAGAGTTTTTCGGGTGTCATTGTCATAATCCCAGTGCCTCCCTGATTTCATTTTCACGGAACCCCACGATGACCCTGTCATTGATTACGATGGTGGGAAAGGAGCAGCGGGGGTTGAGTTCCCGGAGTTCCTTGAGAATCAGTGCCCGTTCTTCCTGATCCAGCATATCCACATCCGTAAAGGAATATGCCACACTGCATTCATTAAGAAGCTGTTTGGTGGATTTGCAGTGGCTGCAGGTACTGAGGGAGTAAAGGGTTACTGTGTCTGATTTGTTCTGGTCTGATTTATTCTGGTCCGTCCCCTTCATGGTAAAAGCTCCTTTTGTCCGGGTGTCTGATGAAGGCGCAGCAGAAGACGCAGCGGATGTTTTATTGCCCCGGCTGCTGCCCGAAAGCCCCGGTTCAGCAGCGGTTTTTCCGGAAAGTTTCTTTATCCATCCTGAAAAAAATCCCATGGACATCTCCTTTCATGCAGGCTTTTTTTGTCAGCCCGTGTACAGATCCGGATAATCCTTAAGAAAGCGGTACAGGGTTGCCCTGCCTACCCCAAGAAGCTTGGCTGCCTTGGCCTTGTTTCCATCGGTACGGAGAAGCACCTGAGCCACCGTGTCCGGTTCCAGCTTGCGGGCAGGTCCCCTTCTGGATTTCAGTTCCACCTCGCCCCGGATTTCATGGGGCAGGTCCGCAGGTTTGATTTCTCCACCGCCGGATTTTACTATGGCAAAGCGGACGGTATTCTGCAACTCGCGGACATTGCCGGGCCAGGAATAATCCATGAGCATGCCCAAGGCTTCCCTTGAAATTCTTGGTGATGTGTGGGGATACTGCCGGGCTGCCTCCGCCATAAAATGGTGGGCCAGAAGGGCAATGTCATTGCGCCTTTCCTTGAGGGGGGGCAGTTGTATGGGGACCACATTCAGGCGATAGTAAAGATCATCCCTGAAATCCCCCTTTGCCACTTCCTTTTTCAGATCCCTGTTGGTTGCGGATACAATCCGGGTGTTTACCCTCAAGGTCTGTTCTCCTCCCACCCGCTCAAAGGTGCCTTCCTGCAGAAAGCGCAGGAGTTTCACCTGCATGTATTTGGAAAGCTCAGCCACCTCATCCAGAAAAACCGTTCCACCGTCGGCCAGCTCAAAACGTCCTTTTTTATCCTTCACAGCACCGGTGAAGGAGCCTTTCACATGGCCGAACAGCTCCGACTCAATGAGACCCTCGGGCAGGGCACCACAGTTGATGGGAACAAAGGGCTTTGCGGATCTGGGGCTTTCATTGTGGATGGCTGCAGCCACAAGCTCCTTTCCTGTTCCCGTATCCCCTGTGATATGTACGGGAAAGTCGTACTGGGATACGTCCCGGATCTGCTGGAAAATCTGAAGCATTTTGGGGTCATTTCCGATAATACCGGCAAAGCGCCCCATATCCTCTGCCCGTATGCGCAGATTGAAAAGATCCGTCACATCCCGCATGGAGGCAAGAACCCCCCAGAGGGAGCCGTCGGACCGCTTCATGGCAGTCACACGCATCTCCACCTGCAAAACCTCGCCGGAACGGGAAACCAGATTCAGGGGATAGCCCTTGTGATCTCCCTCAAAGGAACTGCCATCGCAGAAGGAACAGCGGCTGCCACAGAGGGGGGCACCAAAAACCTCATGGCAGTCTTTTCCGATGACCTCATCCCTCAGAAAGCCCGTCATCCGCTCCGCTTCCCGGTTGAACACAAAAATTCTGCGGTCTGTGTCATGGGCGACAATACCCGTGTCCAGATTATCGAGAACACGGGAAAGGTTTTCCTTCGAATATAAAATATCATCCATAGACTGATGGCTCATTATGGTCTTCCTGATTTTTCTACAACAATTGGCTGTTTTCAGGCTGTGTGGTTTGAGCGCATTTCCCCGGCCGCAAGGGCGATGCGAAGGGCGCCGATGGCATTGCCCACCCCATGGTGTTCAGGAAGAATCAGCTCCGTTCCCAGGGATCGGGCCACTTCCGGTAAAAGGAAAGATGCCGCCGCTCCGATTCCCACCAGAGGTCCCTTCAGACGAAAACCTGCTTCAAGGATTTCATGTTTTCTGCGGTCGGGCCAGAAAGCAGAGAAACTTTTTCCCGTTTCCAGCCGCACAAGAAAGTCAATGATGGCATCTTCTATATCTGCTGCCACCCGGCTCAGCACTTCTCTGCAGAAATCCTCCACTTTCATATCCAGAACACGGGCAAGGATGCGGGCACCCTCAAGGGAGGCCTCTTTCAGGCCAAAATCCAGAAGCCCCAGCACATGCAGGGCATCCGTAGGCGTAAAGCCCACGCTTTCTATGTGTCCCTTCTGAAGGGCTGCAGCCATGCGGTCTTTCAGAACCATATCCGGCAGTCCTGCAAGGTCTGACAGTTTCCCCCGGCCCATGGGGCCATGGCTGAGAAGGAGCTGATAAATGGCATTGCTTTCTCTGTTTCCTGCTACGGCCCGGAGACAGGAAGCATTATCCTTTCCATCCATCCACTCCGAAGGCGGCGGGATTTCGACGGCCATGCAGAGGGGTACAACCCTTTCCGGGCCTGTCAGCATGCCTTTTCTGCCTGTGCGCACAAAGGAATCCCCGCCTGCGCCCGCCGTATACATGGAAACCGCAGGCACATGGGTGTCCCAGTTTCCAATGCGGCTGCCTTCCGTGTTGACAAGGGGGCTGCCATTGCGGATGCGGGTAATGTCCGTTGTGGTTCCTCCCACGTCCACCACCAGTGCCTGACCCTTTTCTGAAAATCCGGCACCGAACCAGGCCGTGGCCGCAGGACCGCTGGCCACGGTGCTGGCTGCCTGATGCACGGCTTCTTCCGCATCCATGCACCGGCCATCACCGCATACCACACGCAGTCCTTTTTCCAGTCCGTGTTTTGCAAGGGTAAGGGAAACCCCTTCAAGAAAAGCCTGCATTTTCGGCATCAGACGGGCATTCAGTACGGTGGTGGCGGCACGGGCATCAAAGCCGGGTCTGGCACTGACTTCGTGGGAGCAGAAAACGGGTTTGGGGTCCACCAGCTGAATGGCTTTGGCAGCCACTTTCTCGTGGGTGGGGTTGGCAAAACTCATGGCGGAGATGACGGCGTAGGCATCCACATTGCCCCGGAAAAAGAGCACGCCTTCCAGCAGCCCTTCCACATCCAGCGGCGTTTCTTCTTCTCCTGTCACCGTGTGTCCGCCCGTCACCTGACGGATGCCCGCAACGGGCAGCTCCAGATGTTTATCCAGACCAATGACAAAAAGCCCCACATCCGCTCCCTGTCCTTCCACAATACTGTTGGTGGCAAGGGTTGATGAAACCGCAACAAGGCTTACTTTTTTTGCATCGAAGTTTTTATTCTGTCCGAGAAGCTGCAAAGCCCTGTCCAGGCAGAGCTGAAGATCCTGATGCGTGGTCGGTGTCTTTGCCGTGGCCAGCACCTTGCCCGTATCCAGATCCATCAGTGCGGCATCCGTAAAGGTTCCGCCGGTGTCCATGCCGATTCCGTAACGATCCATTTTCTATCCATCCTTCAAGGCCTGTGCAGGTATTCAGCCCGTGCTGTATCGTAAAATCCCCATGCCTTCTCTGTTGCATACACGATATGCATTCCTATAAAATAAACACCGCCGGAAAGATAACAGGCAAAAGCGATGCAGGAAAGAAAAATTAAGGCTTTATTGCCTAAAGAAGGTCTCTGGGATAAAGGTATCATTTGTATGGATGGTCTTACAGAAGACTGGCTGCTGGCGGAAAAAGACGGCGGGACAGAAGACCTTTGGGAGAAAATATGCAGCAGGATAAAAAAATACGTACGGCTTTTGTGGGGGATTCCATTCTGTACGGCTGGGCCGTGGCACCGGAAGCTGCATGCTGGCGGGTTTTTCAGACACTCACCGGTTTTGATGTGGTATCGGAAGGAGGCTTCAACCCCATGGCCCTGCCCGGGGGGACGCTGCCGGATCTGGTTACCCGGACACCCCGGCTTGTGGCACGCTATCGGCCGGATCTGATTTTTGTATGTGCCGGAGCCAATCATTATGATGGCGACGGAACCCTGAGCTGGCCCTATGGTATGGAAGAAAAAGAGCTTTTTGTTCTTTATAAAAAACTGTTTTCTGACCTTAAGGGGGCAGGTGGCCGGGCGGTCTGGCTGGGCCTTCCGCCCTTTGAGGCCTGCGGTGCAGAGCAGAAAATTCCCCGGGATCTTTCCGAAAAAATTGCGTCCTTTTGTTCTGACTCCATCATGGACACCCGCTTTTTTATTGAAGACATGCTGCAAGACCCCTCGTGGAATGCCAGGGGCGGGCGTTTTTATGACAATCTGGCTCTGGATGTTCATCCCAACACCGCAGGTCAGGTCTGCATTGCCCAGAGCTGTGCCGCATGGGTTCGGGAGGCAGGACTGTTGTAGGGCGTTTTCAAGGCCAATGAGCGGAGTTTTTTACCCTTGTGCTGTATCATAAAAAAATCTGATTACCCCTGACTGAGTCAGGGCAGTAATCAGATAGTAAGTATTCAGCACAGTTTATTCCGAACTGCCAATACTGTAGTTGCAGTAGCTTCGTACTGTTGCAAGGCTCCGTGGCTATTTGCAAGTGACATTGCAATCGTTTCGGATCAGAGCTTTGAAGGCCTGTGCGAAAGAAGCGGCAAACTGTCTGAGCCGCCACAAAGGCAGCGTGCTCAAGCCTGCCATGGTAATCAAAAAGCTTATCCTGCCTGTGGCGGGGAGTTTTTGCCGCTTCCGCACAGGGCAAGAAGCTCCCGAATAAGATTGCGTCACGGGCAAATAGCCTGGGGCCTGTGCATCTGCCTTGCAGGTATGGTGCCTGGAAAACTGTGCTGAACAGCAACCCACGTCGTGTTACGGCGTTTTATCATAAAGTAACTTTTGAAGTTACATCAGATAAAAAAAGCTGCGGACGGGCCGGAAGCGACCCGTCCGCAGCTTTTTACATCCACGAAAAATATCAGATGGCGTCGATAATGGCGTTTAAGGTGGCGCTGGGCCGCATGGCTGCAGCGGTTTTTTCTTTGTCCGGATGGAAATAACCGCCAATGTCCATGGGGCTTCCCTGGGCCGCCTGCAGTTCAGCAACAATCTTTTCTTCATTGTCCTGAAGATCCTTGGCAACACCTGCAAAACGGTCAGCCAGCTCTTGGTCTTCCGTCTGTGCCCCAAGGCTTTCGGCCCAGTAGAGGGCCAGATAAAAATGGCTGCCCCTTGTGTCCAGCTCGCCCACCTTGCGGGAGGGGGATTTGCCCTTTTCCAGAAACTTTCCGATGGCCTGATCCAGGGTTTTTGCAATCAGGCGGGCCTTTTCGTTGCCAGAGTTTTTGTAAATATGCTCAAAGGAGGGCACAAGGGCACAGAATTCCCCCAGAGAATCCCAGCGCAGATGCCCTTCCCGGAGGAACTGTTCCACATGCTTGGGCGCAGAGCCACCGGCACCGGTTTCAAAGAGTCCGCCCCCGTTCATCAGCGGTACGATGGAGAGCATCTTGGCGCTGGTGCCGATTTCAAGGATGGGGAAAAGATCGGTGAGATAATCCCTCAGCACATTGCCGGTGACGGAAATGGTGTCCTCGCCCTTACGGATACGTTCCAGACTGAAGCCCATGGCAGCCACAGGATTCATGATGCGGATATCAAGACCCGTGGTATCCTGATTCCCAAGATATTTTTCCACCTTGGTGATCAGTTCCCTGTCATGGGCACGCTTTTCATCCAGCCAGAAAATGGCGGGGGTTCCGGCTTCGCGGGCACGGGTAACGGCCAGTTTCACCCAGTCCTGAATGGGGGCGTCCTTGGTCTGGCAACTGCGGAAGATATCTCCGGTCTGAACCGCCTGCTCCAGCAGGATGGCACCATCTTCGTCCACAAGGCGGATGCTGCCCGGCCCCGGAGCCACAAAGGTTTTATCATGGGAGCCGTACTCCTCGGCCTTCTGGGCCATCAGTCCCACGTTGGCCACAGATCCCATGGTGGCCGGATCAAAGGCACCGTTTTTCTGGCAGTCTTCCACCACTTTCTGATAAATGGTGGCATAGCTGCGGTCAGGAATGGCGGCAATGGCATCATGGAGTTCATCATCTGCTCCCCACATGCGGCCGCCGTCCCGGATAAAGACCGGCATGGAAGCATCCACAATGATGTTGTTGGGAACATGGAGGTTGGTGATCCCATGGCGGGAATCCACCATGGCGAGCCCGCAGTTTTTTTCGTAGCAGGCTTTGATATCTCCCCTGATGGCTTCCTTCTGCGCTTCGGGCAGCTTTTCCAGACGGGCTTCAATGTCGGCAAAACCGTTGTTGACATTGATGCCAAGCCCTTTCAGAATCTCAGCGTGACGGGCCAGAACATCCTCATAATAGACGGAAACACAGTGACCGAACATGATGGGGTCAGATATTTTCATCATGGTGGCCTTGAGATGGAGGGAAAAAAGCAGCCCTTCCTTTTTTGCCGCAGCCATCTGGGCTGAAAAAAAGGCTCTCAGTTTTGCCACATTCATTACAGCGGTATCCACCACCTCACCGGCCTGAAAGGACATCTCCTTTTTCAGTACCTGTATCTGGCCCTCCGCACCCGCAAATTCAATCCGTACCCGGCAGTCTTTGTCAAAGGTCATGGATTTTTCGCTGCCATAGAAGTCGCCCTCCTCCATGTGGGCCACCCGTGATTTTGAGTCGGCAGGCCAGGGCTTCATGAGGCGGTGGGGGTTTTGCTGGCCGAAACGCTTCACCGCCGCCGGTGCCCTGCGGTCCGAGTTGCCCTCCCGAAGTACCGGGTTTACGGCACTGCCCAGAACCTTTGCGTAGCGGGCCTGAATTTCCTTGTCTGCCTCGCTGGCTGCTTCATCCGGATACTCCGGGATATCATAGCCCTGGCTCTGCAACTCGGCGATGGCATCTTTGAGCTGGGGAATGGATGCGCTGATGTTGGGGAGTTTGATGATATTGGTCTGGGGGAGAAGGCAGAGCTGGCCCAGCTCGGCCAGATCATCGGGCTGGCGCTGTTCAGGCAGCAGTTTTTCCGGGAAAGCTGCGATGATGCGGCCCGCAAGGGAAATATCCTTTTTCTTGATGGTCACACCTGACATGGCTGTGCAGGCTTGCAGAATGGGAAGCAGGGAATATGTGGCAAGGGCCGGAGCTTCATCTGTTTCGGTATAGATTATTGTATGGGTGGTCATTTTTGCCTCGGTGATTTCAGGGTTGAATGGAAAGACAGCCGACTAGGGGCAGAGCTTAAAAAAATTAACACACACAGAGGCGGATTACAATTTTTGAAGGGCATCATCTCTTCCCCTTCGGGTCGGGCAGTTTGCCGCTTTCTATTCGCACTCCGGTACTTACGCCTTAAAAGCTGTATTCTTTGCTCCATAGATGTATGGCTTGCGTGCCGGAATCCGAAAGGCTTGCAATGGCACTTGCAAATGGCCGGACTGTCCTGGAGCAGTGCCAGACTGCTGAAATTAAGGGTTTAATTTTTATGGATAAAATGCGCTGGGCTGTTTTTTTCTTTTTTTGAGCAGATGATGTCCGTTCATCGGGCTGCATGGTGAAACACAGGATCTTTACAAATTTTTACGGCCACATTGCCAAAGCTCTGGCATGATAGTGAAAAAGGAGGGAAGAATGCTGCATGTTCTGGTAATTGATGATGACAGGGAGCTGACGGCACTTCTGGCCGAATTTATGGAGCCGGAGGGTTTTTCCGTGGAAGGGGTGCAGGATGGTGCCGAAGGGCTGGAAAAAGCTTTGGGCGGCAAGGCGGATCTTGTGGTGCTGGATGTGATGATGCCGGGCATGGGAGGCCTGGAGGTGTTGCGCAGGCTCAGGGCAAAAAGCCTTATGCCCGTGATCATGCTTACGGCCAGGGGAGAAGAGGTGGATCGCATCATAGGTCTTGAAATCGGTGCGGATGACTATCTGGGAAAACCCTTCAACCCCAGAGAGCTTGTGGCAAGAATCCGGGCGGTGCTGCGCCGTAGCGATCGTGAATCCGAAGGAGCAGGTATAGTGGAAGAAAGCCGCCCCCTTGAACTGGGAGATGTCCGCCTGTATCCGGGCAGCAGGCGGGTAGTTCGGGGAGGAGAGCCCGTCAGTCTTACCATGGTGGAATTTGACTTTCTGACCCTTTTTCTCACCCATGCGGGAGAAACCATGGAGCGGGAACAGCTTTCCGCCGAAGTGCTGGGAAGGCCCCTTGGTGCCTACGACCGCAGTGTGGATGTCCATGTCAGCAGCCTGCGGCGCAAGCTGGGCCCCAGATCCGACGGCGTGGAGCGTATCCGGGCCATACGGGGGGTGGGGTATCTTTACACGGAATAACCTTCAGGAGCTGTTATGCACCGGCTTTTCATTAAGCTTTTCTTCGGATTTCTCGCCTTTACCCTTGCCAGCATGGCTCTCTCCGTCATTCTGGCTTTCACCGCATCCAAGGGACCCTGGAGTGAGCACCGGCAGCGGGTGCGCCATGAACGGCAGGAAATGTTCCGGCTCTCCGTTGAACTTTATGGATACGGTGCCGCCGCCGTACTGAAGGATGAGGGGTTGGGTGGCTATCTTACCTACAGGCAGCACTTTCTGGAAAGGATGCGTACCAGAACCTGGCTTCTTTATCCGGATCATCTTACCGTATCCGGCGATCCCCTGCCGGATCAGGTGCAGAATATTTTACAGAAACTACCCGGAGAAAAGACATCAAGGGTGGCGGTTCTGGAGAATGAACTTCTCGTACTTACAGAATTTTCCCACAGGGAAGAGCGCTGGATCATGGTGGCCCTTGTTCCCCTCCCCCCCCATGCCGAGCGTCTCATGTTCCGTTTTCCCAAAGATCTGGGGATTCGCTTCTGGAGCTCCATCTTTCTTGCGGTCATTCTCTGCTGGGCCATTGCCAGGCATATTACGGGCCCCATCGCAAGGCTGCGTTTCGCCACCCGGAATGTGGCTGCGGGCAATCTTTCCGTCCGGGTGGCGCCGGATATGGGGAACCGAAAGGACGAGCTGGGACTTCTTGCCAGAGATTTTGATACCATGACAGGCCGTATGGCAGACTTATTGAATGCAAGGGACAGGCTGCTGAGGGATATTTCCCATGAACTGCGTTCCCCCCTTGCCCGTATGGCCGTGGCACTGGAACTGGCCCGCAAGGGAGGCGGGGATGTGGGGGCTCTGGGGCGCATGGAAATGGAAATGGAGCGTCTCAATACCATGATCGGAGAAATTCTGACCCTTGCCCGCCTGAGCTCAGGAAGCGGGGAGGATGTTCCTTTTGAAAAAGTGAATTTTTCCAGCCTTGTCATGGATGTGGTTGCGGATGCGGATTTTGAGGCCCAGGGCCAGAGCCGGTCAGTGGTCTTTTCCGGAGAAGGAGAGATCATTCTGGAGGGATCGCCCACCCTTCTGCACAGGGCCGTGGAAAATGTGATCCGCAATGCCCTGCGCCATACACCGGAGGAAGGGGAAGTAGAAGTGTCTCTGAGCCTTGAGGAAGAAAACGAGGCTCTGCTCCGGGTTTCGGACCCCGGGCCGGGTGTGCCGGAAAAGGATCTTCCCCGGATTTTTGAGCCCTTTTACAGGGTCCACGATGACAGGGACAGGCGAACAGGCGGGGTGGGGCTTGGCCTTGCCATCACAGGACAGGCCATACGCCGCCATGGGGGAAGTATTCGTGCCGTCAACCATGAAGGAGGGTTTTCCGTGAATATCCGCCTGCCGGTAAAAACCGCAGGGGCTTTTCCGGCAGCAGTGGGAATGTCAATGGACTGATTCCGGCGGTGTTTGTCAGGATAAAAGCCCGCTCAAATCTGTCTGGGAGAAGGCATACATGGAACCGCAGTTATGGCAGGTGATTTCCAAAGGGAAAGGCCCCTTTGCCAGAATATCCTTTCTGTCTTCTTCGGGCAGGCCCTTCAGGTACAGGCCCAGCTGATCCGCACTGCAACGGCAGAAAAATTCCACCCGTCTCTGGTCAATGATTTTGGGGTTCAGGGCGGCGAAGGTGTTCATAATCATATCTTCGGCTTTTTCTTTTCGGGAGAAAGCCTCGCCGATGCCGGGCATGGAAGCCACGAGGGACTCAAGGGTGACAATTTCTTCTTCCGTGGCACCGGGCATGGCCTGAAGCAGCAGGCCTCCGGCACCGGTGACTTCTCCTTTGGCATCAAAGTGGACGCTCAGGGAGAGGGCCGTGGGGGTCTGTTCCGAGGTGGCGTAGTAATGGGCCACGTCCTGGGCAATGTTGCCGTAGGCAAGGATCACCTGACCGGTGAAGGGCTGGCGTGCGGTCTGGGTATGGCGGGTGAGGGTCAGAATACCTGCCCCGAAAAAGGGTGAAAGGTCGAAGCTCTCCGGGGCTTTCTCAACGGGAATGGGATTTTTGTGCAGGTAGCCCCTTATTTCACCCAGAGCATTGGCTTCTGCGGACAATCCGCCGATGGGACCTGAGCAGGATATTTTAAGCTGTATGCGGTCTTCGCCCTTGAGGGGTGTCGCCATGAGAGCGGCGGCCATGTAAGCATGGCCTAAAGTCAGGGTTTCCAGAATACCCAGCCCATGGTTGGCCCGCATTTCATTGACAAGGCGGGTGGCATGGATGAGGCTGCCGCGGATGTGACCATTGGCAAGGATAAAGATATGGGCCTTGTCCAGGGCACTGGCGCGGAGCTGTTCTTTGATGTCAGAGCCAAAGGGTTTTTTTTTGATCATGGTAAAAAATGACTTTCAGGCTTGTTCCGGATTCCGGGACGCTGCGCTGGCAAGCGCCATCAGTTTCCGGGAGAGGTTTTCAGGTACGGGCCGGGTTCCCACCCGCCTGCAGATGCGGATGCTCTGGGAAAGGGTGGTCAGGCATACCCGGCACTTGGGACAGTTTTGCAGATGGTCTTCCAGCTCCCTGCGTTCATCTCCTTTAAGCTCTCCATCCACATAGGCGGAAAGGCGGTCAAACAGGGCAAGGCAGTGGGCGGGAATATCGGGAATGTCAGGAAGGCTCATGGCTGAAGTATCCTTTCAGGGCTTCCCGGATGGAAAAACGGGCTCTGTGCAGCCGGACCTTGACATTGGCCTGGGAAATATCCAGAATCCGGGCGGTTTCTTCCGTGGAGAAATCCTCCATGTCCCGGAGGACCACCACAAGGCGGTAGGTGGGGGGCAGTTCATCAATGGCTGCCTTGATCCTTGCCCCCAGCTCCTCGTTGAGCAGTCTGTCCACGGGTTCTCTGGCCCACTGGGGCAGTTCTTCGGGGGCTTCGGCCGCATCACCGGGGATGACATCTTCCAGGGAAAGTTCCCTTTCCGGTGCAAATTTGGAACGCCGCCGCATCTTGATACAGACACTGACGGCGATTCTGTAAACCCAGTTGCGGAAAAGGCTTTCCTGACGGAACCCGGACATATACCTGAAGATATTGATAAAGGTTTCCTGAACCAGATCTTCCGCATCCCGGCTGTCTTTGCAGATCCTCAGGCCGAAGTTGTACAGACGGGCCTGATAGCGGCGTACCAGCTCCTCAAACAGCTCTCCCTGACCCTGATTGATGGCCTGCACCAGATCAAGGTCCGGATCCTGTTTGCGGGGGGTGTTTTTCGTGTCCGTTCCGATGGTTTTCTCCCGTTCTTGTCACCTGACAAGAATCTCTCAGTCAGGTGGAAATGCCCAGTTTCGGCAGTATCCAGGCCTGCAGAAGGTACCAGACGCCAATGATGGCCAGCAGAAAAAGAAGCTCTTTCATCCTGTTCTCCTTTTAAAGAATTGTATTTTTAAAGTCCATGTTTTTTGTCCATAAGCGATTGATCACCGGACCTGAAAGAAAGGAGCCGCCATGGACCCCTCAGGTTACAGCCCGTTCTGTTCCGGCAGAGAAGGGAAGATGCTGAACGCTGTAAGGCTTTTTTTTCAGACACCAAGACCGGCAGGATCTGAAGTGGAAGCCCTTGCGGCGGATGTTTTTGGATATGCCGGAGTGGGGGAGGCGGCTTCCCTTATGGTATCCGGACCGGATGAGGCATCGGTCATGCTGAAGGATCTCTGGATGTTTCCGGACAGGGCCTTCAGGCAGGGGCTTGTGGATATATGGGGCGGCAGGGGCTGGGAGGCTTCCGGTATCCGGAATCTCTGCACGGCCCTTTTTCAGGAGCAGCCCTTTGCCCGGCTGGATACGGGCGGAGTGATTGTGGATCTTCCCCTGAGTGCGGCTGAGATCTCACACTTTGTGGGGAGGCTCTGTCTTCACCGCCATATGGCCCCGGAACTTTTGGAAGAGATCCGGTCCATTGAGCCCCTATCCCTTGCCATGGACATGGTGCTGACCCTCTGGACCTCGGGCATGGATGTGCTGGAAGGGCGGGCTGAGATTTTGAAGCGGCTGGTGGCAAAGGAAAAGGGCAACCAGCATTTTTCTGAATTTTTTAATCTCATGGTGAAGGTTATGGCCGAAGCTCCCATGGATGTCCCCTGGCCTCAGCCCCTGCTCCATGCCCGGCGGAGACTGGAGCAGAGGTATTCCGGGGCAAAGCGTGTGGCTGCGGCGCTGGAGCGGGGAACCATGGAAACCCTGCTTCTTTCCGGAGACCGGGTGCTGGATGCGGATCCTGAAAGGGTGGCAGAGGAACTGTATCTTGCGGAAAGTCTCCTCCACAGTCTCTGGCCCGGCGCCCTTCCATGGGATGCGGGTGTGCAGAGCAGGGAGTTTGATTTTGAGAACAATTAAAAAAAGAGTGTAATTATTCAGCACCGTTTTCCAAGTACCATACCTGCAAGACAGATGCACAGGCCCCGGCTATTTGCCCGTGACGCAATCTTATTCGGGAGCTTCTTGCCCTGTGCGGAAGCGGCAAAAACTCCCCGCCACAGGCAGGATAAGCTTTTTGATTACCATGGCAGGCTTAAGCACGCTGCCTTTGTGGCGGCTCAGACAGTTTGCCGCTTCTTTCGCACAGGCCTGCAAAGCTCTGATCCGAAACGATTGCAATGTCACTTGCAAATAGCCACGGAGCCTTGCAACAGTACGAAGCTGCTGCAATTACAGCATTTCAGTTCAGAATAAACTGTGCTGAACAGTTACAGAAGAGTAATTATTCAGCATAATTTTCCTTTGGCAAATGGAGTACCATTAATCAGACAACCGGGCTATTTGTTCGTGACGCAATCCGGCACTCAAGCTGAAAAGCTCAAGCCCTTTACGGGAGCAAAAGTGCTTCAAGGATCTTGAGTGCCGGATTCGGGAGCTTCTTGTCCTGAAAGATCGTGGTAATCAGAATGCCTTTAAAAAAACCGGAGGCTTCGGTGCTGTTTCGGGTCGTCCCCGCTTTCCACTGCGCTGGACAATGATTTCTTTGAGGTCATTATGTCTGCCGGAACGTTTCATGGCTTCCTGAATCATGCGGGAAAGACCGGCGCAGCAGGGTACTTCCATAATGGCTGCTGTGACGGATCGGATATCCCCATGGGAAAAAATGGCAGTAAGTCTTTCTATGGTTTCCTCGCCATTGTCCAGTTTGGGGCAGGTCATGAGAAGGGCTTTTCCCGGCAGCAGATCCCTGTGCAGATTGGGGTCCGCCACAGCGCTGCAGTCTGCAAGGATGAGAAGGTCGGCCCCCCGCAGAAAAGGCGCTGTGGGAGGAATGAGCCGCAGTTGCACAGGCCACTGGGCAAGGGCGGAAGGGGCTGGTTCGCCAGAAGGCGCTGGCGCAGGGTTCAGGTTTATTGGTAGGGAGGAGGGGCAGCCCCGGCTTTTGAGGTGCTGGTGAACGTCCTCTTCGTCAAAGGGCTCGGCTTCTTTTTTGACGATGCTTAAGGCACCCTGGGGGCAGGCACCGATGCATGCGCCCAGTCCGTCACAAAGGGGGTCCCGGATCACCTTTGCCTTGCCGTCCACAAGGGCAAGGGCACCTTCGGCGCAGGAAGGAATGCAGAGGCCACAACCATCGCATTTTTCTTCATCTATTTCTATCATGTCCCGTAAAATTTTCATTTTTGAACTCCTTTGCTCCGTAAGGGCTGATGCTTTTCAGGGGCGGGTACTGGGGCACCCTTTTCATATTTTATGATTAAGGATAAGGCAGGGGATAAAAAAATACATTGATATGAATCAAGGATTAAAAAAAATGCAGACAGAAGATGGTTTAAAACGTTTAAGGCAGGCATCCCTTTTTTCGGATCTGGATGCTCCGACCCTTGCCTCGCTGGCTGATATCGGACGGCTACGGGAAAGCCTCCGCGGGGAAATGCTGTTTCAGGAAGGGGAGAGGGCGGAGGGTTTTTTTGTGCTGCTGTCCGGCAGGGTCAAGGTGTTTAAATCCACGGCCGAAGGCAGGGAAAAAATTCTGCATATTCTGGGGGAGGGAGAACCCGTGGGAGAGGTTCCCATGTTTGCAGGTATTCCCTATCCCGCCAGTGCCCAGACCCTGGAGCAGAGCCAGCTTATTTTTCTGCCCAGAAAGGCCTTTGTGGAAAAACTCGCAGACACACCGGATCTGGCCCTTTCCATGCTGGCTGTGCTTTCCCGGCGGCTCAGGCTGTTTACCACCCAGATAGAGCATCTGACCCTCAAGGAGGTTCCTGCCAGACTGGCGGCCTATCTCCAGACCCTGAGGGAGGAATCAGAGGGCAATGGGGGGGCTCTGGTGTTGCCCGTATCCAAGGCCCAGCTGGCCAGCCTGCTGGGAACCAGTCCGGAAACCCTTTCCAGAATTCTCTCCCGAATGGCTGCTGCGGGATATCTTGAGGTAAGGGGCAGCAGCATTGAAATCTGTGATCCCGAAGGGCTTGCCATGGTGGCCGAAGAGGGAAGGATGGAGTGAGGTCTTAAAAAATTTTTAAAAAAAGTAATTGTTCAACACAATTTATTAAAGACCATACCTGCCAGACAGATGCACAGGCACCCAAGCTGTTTGCCCGTGACGCAATCTTATTCGGAAGCTTTTGGTCCTGTGCGGAAGCGGCAAAAACTCCCCGCCACAGGCAGGATAAGCTTTTTGATTACCATGGCAGGCTTAGGTACGCTGCCTTTGTGGCGGCTCAGACAGTTTGCCGCTTCTTTCGCACAGGCCTGCAAAGCTTTGATCCGAAACGATTGCAACGTCACTTGCAAACAGCCAGGGTGCCTTTCAATAGAACTGAGCCAATAAAATTAAAACGTTAGCATTTCGGAAAAAAACTGTGCTGAACAATCACAAAAAAATAAGGTGCAGAGGAATAAACCCGCCTGCACCTTATTTTTTATACGATAGGCTCAGAACCGGATAGCGGCCCTGAACCTTTTAAAACGGGAGATCCGGATTAGCCAACAAAGGCTTCCTCGGGAATTTCCATGATGGCTCCGGTCAGGTTTTTAACGGAGTCCATTTTACCTACTGCGGTGGGCAGAAGCTGCTCATAGAAGTACTTGGCAGTTGCAATCTGGCCTTCGTAGAAGGGTACGTCTTTTTTCTTGGCGCCTTCAATGGCTTTTTTGGCTGCGGCTGCACGCTCGGCCCATGCCCATGCCATAACAAGGTCGCCGGCCACTTCAAGGAAGGGAGTGGCAGAAGCAAAGGCATCCAGAGCTTTTTCGCTCATGGCTGCGGCACCAAGGGTCATGGCCACTTCACCCAGCTTGTTCAGGGCTGCCTGCAGGCTGTCTGCAATTTTCTCAAGACCAGCTTCACGGGCCTTGGCAACGGTTGCATTGACTTCACCCATGAGATCCATGATGGGCTTGCCTTTGCGCATACCCAGTTTGCGGCCAAGGAGGTCCATGGCCTGGATGCCGTTGGTGCCTTCATAGATGGCGGTGATTTTGGCATCTCTGTAGTGCTGGGCCTGGGGATATTCTTCGATGAAGCCGTAACCGCCGTAAACCTGAATACCGGTGGAAGCCACTTCAACGGCTTTGTCGGTGCAGTAGGACTTGGCAATGGGGGTCAGGATTTCAATGAGACCTTCCCACTTTGTTTTTTCATCATCGCTGTCCGTAACCGTGGCTTTGTCAAAGCAGCTGTTCAGATAGTATACGAGGAAGCGGCAGCCTTCCACATAGGCTTTCATGGACATAAGCATGCGGCGTACATCGGGGTGCTGGATGATGGGTACACCGGTCAGGTCGCCTTCAAGAACGGCTTTCATCAGGTTGGGGCCCTGAATACGCTCTTTGGCATACTGGATGGCATTGCAGTAGGAGGCGGTGGCAAAGCCAAGGCCCTGCATGGCCACGCCCTGACGGGCTTCGTTCATCATGAGGAACATGTACTTCATGCCCTTGTTGGGCTCACCGATGAGTTCACCGATGCAGTTGTCCTTGGAGCCGAAGGCGAGGGTACAGGTGGCGTTGCCGTGGATACCCATTTTTTCTTCGATACCTACGGTTTCAACGTCGTTGAACTCGCCCATGGAGCCGTCATCGTTCACTCTGTACTTGGGAACAAGGAAAAGGGAGATACCCTTGGTGCCTGCGGGAGCGCCTTCAATGCGGGCAAGAACGGGGTGTACCATATTTTCCACAAGGTCGGAGTCACCACCGGAAATGAAGATCTTGTTGCCTTTGATCTTGTAGGTGCCGTCTCCCTGGTCAATGGCAACGGTTTCAAGGGCGCCAACATCGGAACCGGCAACGGCTTCGGTGAGGCACATGGTGCCGCCCCATTTACCGGTGAAGATGTTTTTCACATAAAGCTGCTTCTGCTTTTCCGTACCAAAGGTGGCAAGGATGTTACCGCAGCCGTGGGTCAGGCCGGGGTACATCATGAAGGAGCAGTTGGCGGAGGTGAAGTATTCACCGGCAGCCATGGCCAGAAGGTGGGGCATGCCCTGACCACCGAATTCGGGATCATCGCACATGGCCAGCCACTGACCATCACAGAAGAGCTTGTAGGGCTTGTGGAATGAGGGCGGAACTTTAACCTGACCGTTTTCCAGTTTTACGGCTTCGGGATGACCGTTTTCCTTGTCCGCCAGTTTGTTGGTGGGAAGGATTTCTTTGATGGCCAGGTTTCTGGCCTCGGTGATGATCATGTCACAGGTTTTTTTGTTGAAATCCGCAAACTTCTCATGCTTGCTGAACTCACTTACACTGAATACTTCGTGCAACAGAAAATCCTGGTCTCTGCGTTCAATAAGTGGCATTTCCCATCTCTCCTTATTAAATGTTTTGGTGACTCCTGAACCTTAATCCTTAAAGCAAAGTGAAAAAAATCATCAATGCGGACACAGCTGAAGCTGTGGTGAAAACGTGATATAAAATTCTTGCGGTATGGAGCCTGAAAAACTTTTTTAAAGAAAAATCTTATGATCCTTACAGTAAGAGGAAGCTTTTGCCCCGTTTTTTATGACCGGACGCAAAAAAGTCTCTGCAACCCGGATGATTCTCAAACTCTGATCATTTGCACGCATACTTTTAAATCCACAGGATGTCAATGGTATATGGGAGAATTTTGTATCCTTATCCGCCATAAAACTGTTTTTTTTTCGGTTTTTTTAATAAAACAATCTCTGATTTTTAAAGAATTTTTCTTTTTACTACGATCTGCAGGAGGCGTCTGCTGCCGGTTGGTGGCTGTTTTTTGTGTGAGTCCTGTTTTTCTTTGTGTTTTATGTTTTTTTGCCCGTTTTTATTTTCCGCGCTCCTTTTTTATTCGTTATCTTTTTTATTTTCCTGGTCCAGCCTTGTATCGGAAAGGTTCTCCTTACTGGAAGCCTGTTTGAAGTTTTGTATGGCTTTGCCGAGCCCGGAGCCGATTTCAGGAAGCTTGGCTGCTCCGAAGACGACGAGCACAATGACAAGGATGATAATCAGTTCCGGTATGCCTATGCCAAACATGGCAACTCCTCAAATCTCATGGTTTTAAAACAGTATATTTTATTTTATCAAGGATATGCCAATAGCACCAAGTGCAGCGCTATGTCAATTGTCAAATGGCCGGAGGAGAGAAGGGCTTGACGGATGGTCGGGCTTTGCCCATTGTGGAGCATATAAAAATGGCTTCCCCCCTGATGCGGACGGTGTTTTGTGTTTGCATCTGTCCGGGTACTGTGAAAAAAACGCAGGAGATTTTTTTTGATCAGAAAGTTTTTAAATTTTTCCCTGAAACGGGATGAAAAGCAAGGTAAGTCCATAAGGAGATTCGGTATGACGACAACTTCCGGTGTACAGTTTACCGGTGCCAGGCGCTATGTTCTGGATGATGAACTGGCAAGTATTGTGAATATTTCCATGGCTCTGGAGATGCCCCTGCTGCTGAAGGGAGAGCCGGGAACGGGCAAGACCATGCTGGCCCATGCCATTGCGGAAAGCCTTGGCATGCCCCTGACCATCCTCAATGTGAAGTCCAGCATGAAGCTCATTGAGGCCTTGTACCAGTATGATACCCTGACCCGCCTCAATGACAGCCGCTTTGGTGACTCCAGCCGGGATGTGAGCAATATCCGGGAATATATCCGCATGGGCAAGATCGGTCAGGCCTTTACGGCGGATAAAAGGGTGGTGCTGCTCATTGATGAGATCGATAAGGCGGATACGGATTTTCAGGATGACATGCTGGATGTTCTGGACCAGATGCAGTTTGACATCATTGAGGTGGATGAAACGGTGCAGGCAAAGCACAGGCCTGTGATTATCATTACATCCAATGCCAAAAAGGATCTTTCCGATCCCTTCCTTGGCCGCTGCAATTTCCATCACATTGCCTTTCCCGATCCCAAGATGATGCGCCGTATTATTGATGTGCATTTTCCCGTGATTGATAAAAAACTGGCGGAAAGTGCCATTGACACCTTCTATAAGCTCAGGGATCTGGACGGCATAGAAAAACGTCCTGCCACACGGGAGCTGATCAACTGGATGCGTGCTCTGGATGCGGACCCGGATTTCAAGGCTGCGGATCTTGTGAAGGGGCAGGTGCCTTTTCTGGGGGTTCTGTTCAAAAAAAGCCCGGACTATGAGCGGGTCACCCGCCTTGTCACCCGTCGCCGGGGGCTGTGATCCTCTGATGGTAACTGTTCAGCGCAGTTTATTCTGAACTGCCAATGCTGTAATTGCAGCAGCGTCGTACTGTTGCAAGGCTCCGTGGCTATTTGCAAGGGACATTGCAATCGTTTCGGATCAGAGCTTTGCAGACCTGTGCGAAAGAAGCGGCAAACTGTCTGAGTCGCCACAAAGGCAGCGTGCCAAGGCCTACCATGGTAATCAAAAAGCTTATCCTGCCTGTGGCGGCGAGTTTTTGCCGCTTCCGCACAGGGCAAGAAGCTCCCGAATAAGATTGCGTCACGGGCAAATAGCCAGGGGCCTGTGCATCTGTCTTGCAGGTATGGTACTTGGAAAACTGTGCTGAATAATTACCTCTGATGGAAGAATCTCCATAATTCCTGAAGGGAAATTTTCATGTTTGTTGCGTTTTTTTATCTCTTGAAAAATATCGGAATCCCCGTGAGTCCCACGGCTTTTCTGACCCTTCACAGGGCCATGACCATGGGGCTGATCCGTTCTCTGGATGATTTTTACATGGCTTCCCGGAGTATCCTCATAAAAAGTGAACGCCACTTTGATCTTTTTGATCAGGCCTTTGCCCATCACTTTGAAGGTGTGGAGCTTTCCGTGGAAGAGGGCTTTGAGATGGATGAAATCGCCAGAGCCCTGCTGGACGAGTGGCTAAAGAATCCCAAAGAGATTGCCAAAGCCCTTGGAGTGGATGAAAAAAAGCTGGCAAATCTTTCGCCGGATGAACTCATCGAATATTTCAAGGAAAGGCTGAAGGATCAGACGGAACGCCATGACGGGGGCAACCGCTGGATTGGTACAGGGGGCACATCGCCGGTGGGACATTCGGGGTATCATCCCGAAGGTATGCGTGTGGGCGGGGTTTCCCGGAACAAGTCTGCGGTGAAGGTGGCGGGTGAGCGCCGTTATAAGGATTATTCCGCCAGCGGTCCCCTGACCCAGTCCCAAGTGGGGGAAGCTTTGAAGCGGCTTCGGAACATGGTGCCCGAAGGGCCGAGGGATCAGGTGAATATCGATGCCACCCTGCGCCAGACCCTGAAGAATGGCGGGGAGATAGAGATTCAGTTTGACCGAAGCCTCAGGGACCGGCTCAAGATCATGCTCTTTATCGATAATGGCGGCTGGTCCATGGACCCTTACGTGGATGTGGTGCAGACCCTCTTTGATTATGCCAGATCCCAGTTCAAGGAGGTCCGCACCTTTTTTTTCCACAATACCATTTATGATACGGTCTGGGAGGATCCTTCCCGGTATAAAAAACCCGTCAACCTTATGGATTTTGCCAGAAAAGATCCGGAAACAAGGCTCATTTTTGTGGGCGATGCCAGCATGGCTCCCTATGAGCTGATGGCCAGAAACGGGGCCATCCACATGCAGTACCGCAGCGGCAGACCCAGCGTGGAAAATCTGCAGTTTCTTGCGGAAACCTTCTCCCGCAGTGTCTGGCTCAATCCTGTGAATCCACGCATGTGGGGGTATACGGCGACCATCAATCTTATCAGTCAGGTCTTTCCCATGTTTCCCCTTTCTCTGGATGGCCTTGAAGAGGCTGTAACGGTGCTGATGCGGAAAAACTAAGGAGACTGTCCGGTAACGGCCTTGCTCTGGCGCTTTTCTCCCCTTGGACAAGAATTGCTTTATGGAACCCTCACCCCAGGGCAGGCACAGGGGCCTGCCCCTACAAAGCAGGGGCTGCACTATCCATTCGCAGGTGCAGATCCTGTGTCTGCCCTACCTGCTCCTTTATGGCGTTGAGGCTGGTCGTGGGTATTGTCGTTAAGGACTTTAAGGTCGTTAAGATCATTAAGGAAGGTGAGGGAAAAAGAGCCTTGGGGGAACCCCCAAAACTGTTTTTTTATAACCCAACGGGCCTGATAAAAACTATGAGTAAGGCCAATCCTTTCGGGAGAGAAGACCCGGCACGCAGACTATCAACCGGATTTGATTCAGGCAGAGGGGCACTCTGCCTGTTTCCCACTTCCCACTCCCCATTTCTCACTCTTTAGAATCAGGGATTTCATCGGGCTTTACACGGAAAAGCTCGCAGGTATTCTGAAAAACCGTTTCTGCCAGCTCTTCTTCGGGGGTTTTTCGTATGGCGGCAAGGGTTTTCAGAACCGAGGGCACAAAGGCAGGCTCGTTGCGTTTGTGGCGGTTGCGTTCCGGAGACGGGGTCAGGTAGGGGGCATCGGTCTCAATGAGGATGCCGTCATCGGGAAGCATGCGTACCATGCGCCTCAGCTCTTCTCCCCGCTGTTTATGGGTAAGAATACCCGTAATGCCGATGTGAAGCCCCAGATCCAGATAGCCTTTCATTTCTTCCAGATTGCCAGAAAAACAGTGAACCACTCCGGAGAGACCGGAGGGTGCCATGTGTCTGAGCATGGAAAGGAGTTTGCCCCCTGAATCCCTTTCGTGGAAAATAATGGGCAGCTTCAGGGCCATGGCGGCATCAATCTGGGCTTCCAGCCACCTTTCCTGCACATCCATGGGCGCATGCATGCGGTTAAAGTCCAGGCCGCATTCCCCCCAGGCCCGTACCCTGGGATTGCGGGCCAGAGAGGCCAGTATACTGATAATGCTGCCGTTGCAGCTTTCGCTGTCGTGGGGGTGGATGCCCACGCTGGCAAAAAGTCCGGGGTTCTCTTCGCTCAGGGCCACGGCCCGTCTGGATCTTTCAAGGCTGATGCCTGCAATCATCATGCACAGCACCCCGGCTTCTCTGGCTCTCCGGAGCATGGCATCCCTGTCCTTTCCAAAGGCCCTTTCATCTTCTATATGGCAATGGCTGTCAAAAAAACGCATCATATTCCTCACTCTGTTCATGGGGTGGCACGGATCAGCCCTGTGCCGACTGGTCCATGGTTTTGTATCACTGCTTTGAAAGGAGATCAAATCTCTGGTCCTGGATTATTTGAAAGGCATTTTTTAGGGCGGGCCTGTGTAAGGGATGTCTGATTCTTCTTTCCCGCGCTTGCTTTCCATGGATTCTACGTTTATGTAGTAACCGGTCAAAAAAATACATAAGGAGGAAGCATGTTCAAGATAGTCAAACGGGAAGCGCTTGTGGCATCTTCTGTCATTCTCCATGAGATCCATGCGCCAAGGGTTGCCCGCAAAGCAAAGCCCGGTCAGTTTCTTATTTTAAAAGCCACGGAAACCGGTGAACGCATCCCTCTGACCATGGCGGATACGGATGCCGAAGCCGGTACGGTGACGGTTATTTTCATGGTGGTGGGGAAATCCACAGCCCTTTTTGCCTCCCTGAAGGAAGGGGATGCATACGCAGATCTCATCGGTCCTCTGGGGCGCGCCACGGATATTGAAAAAGCAGGCCATGTGGTCTGCATTGGCGGCGGAACAGGCATTGCCGTTCTGCACCCCATTGCCAGAGCCATGAAGCAGGCAGGTAACCGCCTCACCACCATCCTTGGTGCCAGAAGTGCGGATTTTATGATCCTTAAAGAGCGGATGGCCGACCTTGCGGATACCTTCCTTCCCATGAGTGATGACGGTTCTGTGGGAAAAAAAGGCTTTGTCACCGACGCACTGAAGGAAGTGCTGGAGCAGGATAAGCCGGATATGGTTGTGGCCATCGGTCCTGTGCCCATGATGAAGGCGGTAAGTGAAATGACCCGCCCCTATGGAATTCATACACTGGTCAGTCTCAATCCCATCATGATAGATGGGACGGGCATGTGCGGCGGATGCCGGGTGAGTGTGGGAGACAAGGTGAAGTTTGCCTGCGTGGATGGCCCTGAGTTTGACGGTCATGCCGTAGATTTTGATGGCCTTTCCCAGCGTCTCAATGCCTACAGGGAAGAGGAGCGGACAGCCATGGAGGATCATAAGTGCCGCATGGAGATGGCTCCATAGCTGAAATATTAACTTGATATTGTTGTTTTTTCGTGCCGTTTTTGTCTGCTAGGTCTTCTGGTTGTCGGGCAGGTGTGCAGGCACCCAGGCTATTTGCCTGTGACGCAATCTTATTCGGGAGCTTTTTGTCCTGTGCGGAAGCGGCAAAAACTCGCCGCCACAGGCAGGTTTAACTTTTGTATTGCCATAGCAGGCTTAGGCACGCTGCCTTTGTGGCGGCTCAGACAATTTGCCGCTTCTTTCGCACAGGCCTTCAAAGCTCTGATCCGAAACGATTGCAACGTCACCTGCAAATAGCCACGGTTCCTTGCTTTATGGGCAAATTTTTGAAATCAATCTATTTTGTCTTGCAGTCGATGGTCAGACAGCTACCTTCAGTGGAAGAATTTACTTTACGTCATCATACCGCAAGGCGGTTCACAGGCTTTTGGCATCTGTTATGATGATGCAAAAAAAGGCCGGAGGAGAATCATGCAGGAAAAGGATAAGAAAAAAAAGGACAGACTTCCCATGCCTGAGCAGGCAGCGGATGTCCGCCGTCATAATTTTCTTGAAGTACCTTTGGGATACACGGAAGAGATGGCCAGAGAAGAAGCCTCCCGCTGTATTCAGTGTAAAAATCCCCAGTGCGTTCAGGGGTGCCCCGTGGCCGTACCCATTCCTGAATTCATCAAAGCCATAGCAGAAGACCGTTTTGCCGAAGGTATCCGTATCATCTGGGAGAAAAATGCCCTTCCTGCGGTCTGCGGCAGGGTATGCCCCCAGGAAAGCCAGTGTGAGGGGCTGTGCATCCTTGCCAAAAAAGGCAGCCCTGTGGCCATAGGCAACCTTGAGAGGTTTCTGGCGGATTGGGAGCGGCACAACGGCGATGGTTCCCTTCCGGAAAAAGCCGCATCCACTGGTAAAAAGGTGGCCGTGGTGGGCAGTGGCCCTGCGGGCCTTACCGTGGCAGGCGATCTGGTCCTTAAGGGCCATGATGTTACCCTGTTTGAAGCCTTCCATAAGCCGGGCGGTGTTCTGATTTACGGTATTCCTGAGTTCCGTCTGCCCAAGGCCATTGTGGAGTCTGAGGTGCAGACCCTGGAAAAACTTGGCGTCAATCTGGTCTGCAATACTGTGGTGGGCCGGGCTGTGGATGTGAAAGAGCTTTTTGAAGAGGGTTTTGATGCGGTCTTTGTGGGTGTGGGTGCAGGTCTGCCCAGTTTCATGAACATACCCGGAGAAAACCTCATCGGAGTGTATTCCGCCAATGAATATCTCACCCGGGCCAATCTCATGAAAGCCTATGATCCTGCCTATGATACGCCCATGGTCGTGGGCCGTAATGTGGTGGTGGTGGGTGGCGGCAATGTGGCCATGGATGCGGCCCGCACGGCCCTGCGCATGGGGGCTGAGTCCGTGAAAATCGTTTATCGCAGATCCAGAGAGGAAATGCCCGCCCGCCTTGAGGAATCCCACCATGCCGAGGAAGAGGGGGTGGAATTCATGCTTCTCACCAATCCCCTTCGCTTTGAGGGGGATGAGAAGGGCAAACTGAAAACCGTAACCTGTAAGCGCATGGAGCTGGGTGAACCCGATGCCTCGGGTCGCAGAAGGCCTGTTCCCGTTGCGGGTTCCGATTTTACCATGGACTGTGACCTTGCCATCATTGCCGTAGGCTCAGGGGCCAACCCTCTGCTCACCAGCTCGGAACCGGATATTCGCCTGAACCGCTGGGGCAACATTGATGCGGATGCTGAAAACGGCAAGACCACCATGCGGGGTGTCTGGGCTGGCGGAGATATTGTTACCGGCGCAGCCACGGTGATCCTTGCCATGGGTGCGGGCAGAAAAGCGGCAGACAGCATGCATGACTACCTGATGCGGGGCTGGTAAAGGTGATGGAACAGGCTTTCAGGGGGAGGGTTTTTGAAACGGTCCTGGGGCCTGTTGCTCTTTTTTGTGATTCAGGAGAAAAAGGGCTGAAAAAGCTTGTTTTTTTGGAAGAGGGTGGGGGCAGGGGAAACGCTTTTTCATCGGATGCCCCCCTGCTGAAGGAGGCAGAAAAACAGCTTCTGGAATACCTTGCAGGAAAACGCATTCGTTTTGATTTGCCACTTCTGCCGGAAGGAAGGCCTTTTCAGCAGCGGGTGTGGGAAGCCCTGCTTGGCATTCCCTTCGGAGAAACAAGGTCTTATAAAGATATTGCTCTGGCTCTGGGGCAGCCCGGAGCCTCTCGGGCAGTGGGCAATGCCAATGGCAGAAATCCCCTGCCCATTTTTATTCCCTGTCACAGGGTCATAGCAGCAGATGGCAGCCTCGGGGGCTATAGCGGCGGACTGCTTCGTAAAGTCTTTTTTCTCAGGCTTGAAAAAAGCAGAACTTGAGGGAAAGGCAGGTGACGGGTCAGAGGGTGGTCCGGCACTCAAGTCTTTTTTAATTCTGAAAGATTGAGTACCGGTTAATGTCATGTATTAACATAGCGTGCGGGGGCAGAATGTATTATTCTTCATTCAGATCTTCTATGTCCGGGTGCTCGCTGATGGATCTTACAAACTGCTGTGTGCGATGGCTCAGCCGATTTTGTATGATGCTTACCGTAGCTCTCATGATTTTGTACCCAATAGTATGATCTTTTTCAAAAAGATCAATAAGGCCTGAACCATTTATCATAATAAGTTCTGTTGTCCCTGCGCTTATGGCATTTAAGCTGTAGCCTGTATTGTCAAGGATGGAGGTGAGGCCGAAAGCAGCACCTGGCTTCAGTGTCCCGACGGTAACTGCCATGGTTGTGTGGAGGCGCTCCTCCAAAAGAACGAGGCCGGATTGAAGCAGGAAAAACGTTTCGGCTGTATCCCCTTCCTTGTAAATCACCTGACCTTCCTCAAAGTGGACCTCATGGCAGAGAGGTGTGATTTTTTCCAGCTCTTTCTGGGTGAGACTTTCCAGTATGGGATAGTTTTTCAATATTTCACTTGTAATCATTTCAAGCTTCCTTCCATGGAAGATACATTGTGTTATCAGATTGCTGCAGCCCCTCCTTCAGGCAAAAGGCAGGCTGCAGCACTGGTGGGATCATCCTGAAAAAAAGAAAAGGATAATCAGCAAGAAGACCACGGCAGCAGCGCCCAGGCCAAGGGGTGTTGTGCCGGTACTGTAGCTTGATTTGACCTCTTCTTCCGTTGTTTTGTCCGTAAATGGCCGCAACAGTGCCAGGGTCAGTTTAAGGGGAATGTCGCTGGCAAGAGCCGCCAGTTTAGGAGTCAGTTTACCGGCAACCAGCTTCTCAGTACTTTCATTGAGCCTGTTCAGGCTCCGGTCCATCATTGAGTAAAATACATTGCTGCCAGCAATAAAGGCGATATCCGTATCCGATGGCTTGATTGCTGGTTTTGCTTTGTCTTTGTTTTTCTTTGCCGCCTTAACCATGAGAACAAAAAGCCATGCCCCCACAGCCATTACGAGAAGCTGTTTGCCAAGATGCTTGAGAGTATAGGGGTTGTAGTCCATTGCATGGGGGAGGATACGGTAAAGGGCATCGGGGAAAAAACCCAGATAAAAGGACATGAGAGCTGTAAGCCCCATGGCAATGAGCATACAGGCAGGAGCTTCTTTTGTAGATGGTACGCTGGGTGTGTCTTTGCCTCCAAACCAGATGTAGTATGGAAGTTTGAGACCTACTGAAATCCAGGTTCCCAGACTGGACAGAAGAAGCATGATCCAGAGAATGTTTCTTCCTGAATAGTCCGCTGCTGAAAGGATGATATCCTTGGAGATGAATCCTGAGGTCAGGGGCGCTGCGGATATGGAAATACCTCCCACAATTGTGAATGCAAGGGTCAGCGGCATGAGTTTGCTTAGGCCCCCCAGCTCCTTGATTCTTACACTGCCTGCCATCTGGAGTACAGCTCCTGCCCCCATAAACAGAAGGGTTTTGTATATGACATTGGTATAGGCGTGGGCTACGGCACCGTTGATGGCAAGGGTGGTGCCAATGCCTATGGCACACACCATATACCCTATCTGGCAGACAATGTGATAGGCCAGAATCCGTCTTGCATCGGTGGTGATGAGGGCGTATGTGACACCATAGACGGCCATAAAGGCACCGATGATGGCAAGGATGTCAAAACCGGGGAAGGCGCGGCAGAGAACATATACGGCGGTTTTTGTTGTAAAGGCACTTAAGAATACTGCCCCTGTGACCGTTGCTTCAGGGTATGCATCCGGAAGCCAGGCATGGAGGGGGGGGGCAGCAGCATTGACGAGGAATCCTGCCATAATGAGATATTCGGCAAGTCCTGCCTGATCCGGATGGAAGCGGGTAAAGGAAAGGTCGCCACCTGTGGCCTGATAGTGGATAATAATACCAGCCAGAAGGATCAGTCCACCTGCCATGTGCATGAGTATGTAGTGAAAAGCGGCGTCATAGGCGGCTTTATTTTTTCTGGCAAGGATGAGAAAGGTTGAAGCTACGGCCATGATTTCCCAGAAGATATAGAGGGAAAGCAGATCGCCTGCAAAGGTAACACCCAGAGCGCCGCCCGCGTAAAAAAGGGCGCACATATGCTGCACATTATCCTGCAGTTTAAGTGCATACATCACACTTAAAAAACAGATAATAGCAAAGATGATTCCAAAGGGTTTTGCAAGGCTGTCCATGCGGCCGAAAACAAGGTCAAAATCCATGAATTTTACTGCCCAGTGTATACCCTCTGGTGTATTAAGAATAACGGTAAGGGCAAGCAGGGGCAGAAGCAGCATCCAGACAGCCCTGACTCCCTTCGACATGAGAGGGATGAACAGGGCACCGCCGATGAGGATAAGGGCAGGGGGAATACCGCTGCCGAATAGGGTCTGGTACATGGGAAAACTCCTGTACTTTATGTCATTGACATGGGGTCATGATAGAACAGCTTTCATCCACTTTCAGCCGCCCATGATCTGTGAGACGGCAAGCTGGGCCAGCCTGAAAAAGGGCTGGGGATAAAAGAACAGGACAAGGCAGCCTATGGCTGTGATGCTCAGTGGATACAGACACCATGGTGGCGACTCTTTGATACTTTCATTTTTATATAAATCCTCTTCCGGTGGGCAGAAAAAGGCCCTGTAAACAATGGGCAGAAAATACGCCGCATTGAGTATGGAGCTTACCAGCAGCACCACAAGAAATGCGATCTGTCCGGATTCCAGGGTGCCGATGACCAGATACCACTTGGAAAGAAAGCCTCCTGCGGGGGGAAGGCCTATAACAGACAGTGCACCTATGAAAAAGGCTGTCATGGTAATGGGCATGCGCCTGCCGATGCCCTTCATCTGGCTGATATATTTTTTTCCTGAGGCCACAAAGATGGCACCTGCACAGAAAAAGAGGGTGATTTTTCCGAAGGCGTGCATGGTGATGTGCATCATGGCTCCCTGGAGGGCTGCTGGCGTCAGGAGCGCAACTCCCAGCACAATGTAGGAAAGCTGCCCCACCGTTGAAAAGGCCAGTCGTCTTTTAAGTTCATCCTGACTTAAGGCCATCAGCGATGAAACAAGTATTGTGATGCTTGCAAATATGGCAATGATGGTGCCGATACCCGCATCGGAGAGGGGGCCGGTGCCAAGGGTGCCAGTGAGGGCACGGAATACGCAGAAAACACCTACCTTTACTACGGCAACGGCATGGAGCAGGGCACTGACCGGGGTGGGCGCCACCATGGCTACGGGAAGCCAGGAATGAAGGGGCATTATACCTGCCTTGGCAAAGCCGAAGGTAAGCATAAGGGCCAGTACAAGCAGGGTACCGGAGTTAACATTACCTGCAACTACACCGCCTGCGGTGAAGTCGAGGGTTCCTGCCTGAACATAGACATAAAGCATGGCCGGAAATGCCAGAAGCACTGATGCGCCAAGGAGATAGGCTATATACTTTCTGCCGGACACTCTGCCTTCATGGTCCTGATTGTGGGCAACCAGGGGATAGGTGGCAAAGCTCAGCATCTCATAGAAAAGATACATGGTTAAGAGGTTGGCCGAGAAGGCAACCCCTATGGTTGCAGAAAGGGAGATGGCGAAAAAGCTAAAATATCGGGTCTGGCTATGCTCGTCAAGACCCCTCATGTAACCAATGGAGTAAGCGGAAGTGACAATCCAGAGGGAAGAGGAAACTAAAGCAAAAAGTAATCCGAAAGCATCTACCTTGAGGGCAATGGGGACGCCGGGAATGACTTCGGCAATGGTGAAATGTATGGTTCCGCCCTGAAGGACGAAGGGGGCCATGGAAAGGACCAGGCCGAATTTGATAAAAGCGGCTGCAAATGTCCAGGCCTCTCTGGCATTCATGTTTCTGCTGGAAACAATGGCCGGAACAGCTGCCAGCGATACCAGAAGGGCAAGGAGGGGTGTTATGCTGTATAAGGTTTCCATATTCAGAGTACCTGTCCGGGAATCGCCGGGTCAATGAAAAGGTTTACAATGCCTCCTGTCATAAAGCCCAGTGCAAGGAGGGTCAGTGCCATAATGATAAGGGGAATGAGCATGGATATGCGGGCTTCTGCCATGGCCAGAGAAGGCAGGCCGTGATGGGTATGGTGGTCACTCTCATGCTCTCTGGAGTTTTGGCCGAAGGTTTCGGCTGGTACTTCAAAGAAAGCGATTTCAAATACTTTGAAAAAGAGAATGGCATTGATGATGCTGGCAGAAAGCAGGGCAATAACAAAGCCCCAGTGCCCGGCTTCAATGCCGCCGGAAATAAGATACCATTTGCTGAAAAAACCGCAGGTGGGAGGAATCCCGATGATCGCAAGGCCGGAAATAACAAGAGCACCCATGGAAAAGGGCATGGTTTGGAAAAGACCTTTAAGGTCTGAGAAGGCATCGGCACCTCTTCTGGCCCGGATGTTGGCGACAGCCATGAATACACAGAGAGTCATGGCTGCGTCATTGAGAATGTGCAGCATGGCACCGGTCATGCCCGCCCGGTTGCCCAGCCAGAAGCCGCCTACCATGTAAGCCACTTCCACCACAACGATGTAGGTGAGCATTCTTTTGAAACTTTTTTGGGCAAGGGCCATGAAGGCACCCGCAAAAATACCTATGGTGGCCAGCCAGACCATGGCATCGGCAATGATTCCCGTATCAAAGGCAAGGGAGAGCGGGAACAGGGAAAGAACAAGCCGGATCATAATGTAAATACTGACTTTGGTGGTCAGGGCTGCCATGACATTGGTGGTGGCATCCGGGGCAAAGGTATAGGCATTGGGCAGCCAGCCGTGAACCGGGAAGGCGGCCATTTTTGCAAGAAGACCTGTCATGCAGAGGGCAAAGGCCATGGTGATGGTGGGGTTGGGCCCCATTTCCTGAAGGATGACAGCGATATCCGTCATATTCAGGGAGCCTGTGGCGATGTAGATGTAAGCAACGCCCATGAGATAGAAGCTTGCTCCAATGGTGCCCATGAGCAGGTAGTTCAGGGCTGCAAAGGGTGCCCGGTTGTGGCCCATGCCAATCAGTGCGTAGGCGGACAAAGAGGCAATTTCCAGAAGAACATAGAGGTTGAATATATCTTCTGTTGCCACCATTCCTGCAAGGCCTGATACAAAAAATACGTAAAGAGCATACCAGGCAGGGGCTTTTTCGGTAAAATCCTTTTCAGCACTTGCTCTGGATGCCACAAGATTGATTAGGGCCACGGCCATGATGGCAGTAAGTATGAGGGCGCTGAAGGTGTCGATGCGATAGGCTATGCCAAAGGGAGGCAGCCATCCGGCCATATGATAAACAAGGATTTCGCCCTTTGCCGTTTTTATGAGCATGTGTATGGCCGCAATGAGGCCGGACAGCAGACCAAGAAAGGCCATTGGGAAGGCCCACTTCCTGTTGGCCCATCCGGCAGCTGCTGCCGCCATACCCAACAGGAATGGGGCCATGACAATAAGGACGGGAGAGTGTTGGCTGAATTCCATCATAATCGGATCCATATGCGCCCCTGAGGCGCTTCATAAGATGCCGTTTCAGTGGGACTGAATGGCGTGGTTGATTTCATCTTCCTCAAGGGTACCGTATATACGATAAACCTTGAGAGCCAGAGTCAGGGCTACTCCCAGGGTGGCCACGGCAACGACAATGGCCGTGAGCATGAGAACATGGGGCAGCGGGTTCAGATACATGACAGGGTCAATGGCTCCCTTGTGTTCTTCCATAAGTATGGGAAGGGTTGCATCATGTTTGAAAGATGCGGATATGAAAAAAAGAATGATGGAGGTCTGAAAAATATTCAGCCCGATAATTTTTTTAATGAGGTTGGTTTTTGAAATCATGGCGTACATTCCAAGGAAGAAAAGGAAGATACAGCCCCAATAGTTGTATTTGCCGATAAAATAAGGGATCGCATCCATAGTCAGAGTCCTTCGTCCTGCTGTCCTGCGGAAGACAGGTTGTAGTAAATCCATACCATGACAGCCATTACAGCCATGGTGACACCGACCTCCACGATGAGAATGCTGTGGGATCTGGCCATGGCCTCATCGCTTAAAAGAAGAGGGGCCAGAACTTCATAGTTGAGATAGTCCATACCAAGAAGCAGGCAGAGAAGACCAGTACCAGCAAAAATAAACACGCCGATAATGGACCAGAGGGCTGCGGTGCGTTCACTCATACGCTTCAGGGATGTTTTGAGGTTATGGCTGATGGCAAGCAGAATGATGGTGGCGCCAAGAACCACCCCTGCCTGAAACCCGCCTCCCGGGCTGTAGTGGCCGTGGGCCAGTACATAAAGGGAGTAAATCTGTAGAAAAGGTATGAGGCAGCGGCATGTGGTCTGGATGATGGGATCGTAGGGGGTCCATAGTGCATCTATGGATCTGAATACCTTTGAGTTTTCAGCAGGAAGCTTTCCCCCTTCTTCAATTTTTATGGTTACGCCCGTCGGAATATGCCTGTAGTAGTGGTGTCCGCCCTTTTTACCCCTGGCCCTTGAGCGCAGAAGGAAAAAACAGGCAAAGCCAGCAGCGAGGACCACTGCTGCCTCGAACATGGTGTCGTAGGATCGGTAGTCCGCCAGAACCACGGCCACCATATTGGGTGTTTTGGTGTGCTCATAGGCATTTTCAATAAAATAGGGGGATACATGTGTGCTGGCGGGTGAAGCAGGATCCCCCCACATGGGCAGGTAGTGGGCGTTCATTAAAAGAAGTCCGCCTGCAAAAAGGCAGAGTATAAGGGCGAGTTTTTTCAATCTTTGGTCCTCCTTGTGGTCTGGAAAACCGTTGCAACAAAAAAGACCGTGCTGACGCCAGCACCTACGGTGGCTTCGGTGAAGGCAACGTCCACGGCCCCCATGACAGCCAGCAGCAGACAGATGAGAAAACTGTATGCGCCAATGACAATGGCGGCAACCATGAGATCCTTTGCCGCAAGGGCGCCTAAGGCGCATATGATAATCAGGGTTAAAACAATAATATCAACAGGAATCATGGGCTTTCCTCTTCGTTTTGCCGGGTCCATGGTTTCAGCCCGGCCCGTCTGCCTGCATCGGCAATGGCGTGGGTGGCCGTGGGGCTGGTAATGAAGACAAAAACGGCAATGAGAATGATTTTAAGGCTCGTGATGAGGCCATTTACATCCGGATGCCTTGTCAGTACATAAAGGATTGAAGCGCTCAGGAGGCAGACAAGGGCGATGGTATCAAGGAGGCTTGCCCCATGGAGCCTTGTATAGAAGTCCGGCATACGAAGAATGCCCAGAGCACCTCCCAGAAGAAAGACACAGCCTGCTGCAAGGAGCAGGGCAATGAAAATGTCAAAAATAATCATGGTCCATATCCTTTATCCGGGGTCTGTGAAGGTGTGGAGTCTTCGTGTAGGCCCCGCCTTTTCTGGAAATAGCGGGAGGCAGCCAGTACGGCAATGAAGTTGAGCATGGCGTAGGCCAGGGCAATATCCACCAGCATGTCCACCCGTTGATACATGACACCGATGATGACCAGAAGGGGGGTGGTTTTTGATCCGATGGCATTGACACCAAGGATGTGATCCAGGCTGGAGGGTCCTCGGACGGCGCGGTAAAGGCCCGCAGCCATGGCCATGGCAATGCAGATAGCCGCAGCATTGAAAAGGGTTTCTGTGAACATGATTATTCTCCAAAGGTCCGGGCGATGCGCTGCTCCATTTCACCGGGCAGGGACTCACTTGATTGTTTGTCCAGGGCGTGGACGGTAAACCTGCCTGGAGATGATATGGAAAGGGTGATGGTTCCCGGCGTCAGGGTGATGGAGTTGCCGAAGGTGACCCTTCCTGTTTCGTTCTGTATCCGGGTATGGAACTGAATGATATGGGGGTCTATCTTTTTTTTGAGGCCTGGATGATATACCAGCTTTAAGACGTGTATGCCTGACAGAAGAATTTGCCAGAGAAGCCAGCATACATAGATAAAGAAGCGGTACCAGAGGGCCGGGCTGTGTCCTTTGATTCCGTTAGGAAAAAGAAGATCATGGGAAAACCAGGCCACAATGGCTGCGGAAATGGCTCCCAGTCCCAGATGGAAAAGGTCAAACATTCCGGAAAGCAGGATCCATGTGAGCATCAGCACACACCATGTGAGTAGCAGGGTGGGGCCTTTGCCGGTTTTGGGGGGGCTGTCTGTGGGTATCACCTTGTCCCTCCTTGAAACGAAGATTGATATTGAATTTTAAATGAAACATTTTAAAACGTTTTTTTTCTTGTCCAATTTGTCTGTCGGGTAAAATTATCTCAAAAAATTTATCCTAAGGTTTTTTTAAATTCAACTTTTTTTTGGATTTGCTTGGCAAAATATTCTGTTTCTCTGGTGTCTGGTACAGGTATCGTTAAAAAAAATAGGGTTTTATATCTTTTGTTTTAAAATGTTTCATAATGTTTTTGCCGGGTTTTAGGATCAGCAGGCTTCTGCTATGTACCATGAAAATATATGGACTTGACCCCTTGGTTCCGAAAGGATATAGGCAAAAAATATAGGCAGATGAGAAGGCCCCACCCTTTGTTATCCCTAAAACTATGTATGGAGGTATGATGAAAAAGATTGGTTTAACCATTATATGTGCCCTGGCTCTGACCTGTTTTGGTGCGGGTTCTTTGTTTGCCAAGGAAATCAGGCTGGCCTTTGACTCGGACCCGGTGTCTCTGGATCCCCACATGCAGCTTTCCGGCGGTATGCTGATGTATTCCCATCAGGTCTTTGATCCTCTGGTACGCTGGACCCAGGAAATGGAGTTTGAGCCAAGACTTGCGGAAAAATGGGAACGTATAGATGATCTTACCATGCGTTTTCACCTCCGTAAGGGAGTAAAATTTCATTCAGGAAACCCCTTTACAGCCAAAGACGTAGCCTGGACCATGAACCGGCTCAAGGAAAGTCAGGATTTTCGGGGATTGTTTGAGGCCTTTGTCGAAGCCCGTCCCGTAGACGATCATACGGTGGATCTTATCACGGACAGGCCCTATGGCCTGGTTTTAAGCCTTGCCACCTATATTTTCCCCATGGACAGTGTTTTTTACACAGGCACCGATGCGCAGGGGCAGTCCAAGGGGCTTATCAACAAGACCGGTCCCAGCTTTGCCAATGCCAACGCCTCGGGAACAGGTCCCTTCAGGGTAACGGCCCGGCAGCACGGGGTCCGGACGGTTTTTGACCGCTTTGAAGGTTACTGGGATAAAAATTCCCCGGGCAATGTCTCCCGGATGATTCTGACGCCCATCCGCAATGACGCCACCCGTGTGGCTGCCCTGCTTTCCGGTGATGTGGACTTTATCGTTCCCGTGCCTCCCCAGGATCAGGACCGTATTGAACGCCACAACGATGTGAAGCTGGTTACCATGTCCGGTACCCGCATTATCATGCTGCAGATGAACCAGAAGCGCCGCCCTGAGTTTCAGGATGTAAGGGTCAGGCAGGCCATTGTCCATGCGGTGAATAACAAGGGCATTGTGGACCGTATCATGCGGGGCCGGGCCACGGTGGCGGGGCAGCAGAGTCCTAAGGGGTATTCCGGTTACAATGAAAATCTGGTTCCCCGTTATGACCTGGACAAGGCCCGCAGGCTGATGAAGGAAGCCGGTTATGAAAAGGGCTTTGAGGTGACCATGATCGCACCCAATGACCGCTACGTGAATGATGCCCGCATTGCGGAAGCCATTGTGCCCATGCTGGCCCGTATCAATATAAGGGTGAATCTCCAGACCATGCCCAAGGCCCAGTACTGGGATGAATTTGATGCTCAGGTGGCAGATATTCAGCTCATCGGATGGCATTCGGATACGGAGGATTCCGGCAACTTCACCGAGTACCTTGCCATGTGTCCCAATGTTGAAACCGGCTATGGTCAGTACAATTCCGGAAACTACTGCAATCCAAAGGTGGATGCACTGACCCTTGCCTGCCAGACGGAAACGGACATGGAAAAGCGCAATGCCATGCTTAGGGAAATTGAGCAGATCCTGTATGATGATGCGGCCTTTGTTCCTTTGCACTGGCAGGATCTTTCCTGGGCTGCAAGAAAGAATCTTGAAATTGAAAAGATTGTGAATGTTCAGGATTTCCCCTATTTCGGGGATCTTGTGGTTAAATAAAAAGTAACGGTTCAGCACAGTTTTCCAAGTACCATGCTTGCAAGACAGATGCACAGGCCCCCAGGCTATTTGTCCGTGACGCAATCCGGCACTCAAGCTGAAAAGCTCAAGCCCTTTACGGGATCAAAAGTGTTTAGGGATCTTGAGTGCCGGATTCGGGAGCTTCTTGACCTGTACGGAAGCGGCAAAAACTCCCCGCCACAGGCAGGATACGCTTTTTGATTACCATGGCAGGCTTCAGCACGCTGCCTTTGTGGCGGCTCAGACAGTTTGCCGTTTTTTATTAGCATTCCGGCACTCAAGCTTGCAAAAGCCCTTTGTTTTCATCGCAGGCTCTGGGTTGGTTTATGGCTTGAGTGCCGGAATCCGAAACGATGGCAATGTCACTTGCAAATAGCCACGGAGCCTTGCAACAGTACGAAGCTGCTGCAACTACAGCATTGGTATTTTGGAATAAACTGTTCTGAATAATCACAATAAAAAGGATTTCGGCAAGGCACAGGGAAGGGGGGGGTCTTTTTCCTGTGCCTTTTTTTAGCACTCAAACCGGATAAACGGATCTTTGTCAGGCGGTCTTATCCCTTTTGAGTGCCGGAAAAAATGGACTGAACATTTTGCATTTTTGTGTTATGCTTTTATGTTTTTCGTCCGGACAGTGTCCGGGCGGTGGTATGAACTCCTAAGCCTTCAGGTTGTTTTCATGTTTGCATTCCTTGTGCGCCGGATCAGTCAGGCGGTGTTTGTCATGCTGGTGATCAGCCTTCTGGGCTTTTCCATCCGTCATCAGATCGGAGATCCTGTGCGGGATCTTGTGGGCGTCAGTGTCTCCGTTGCGGAGCGTGAAGCCCTGCGGGATGAACTGGGCCTGAATGATCCCTTCCATGTGCAGTATCTTCGTTTTTTAAAGGGGCTTCTTAAAGGAGATCTGGGCCAGTCCTTTTTCTTCAAAAAACCCGCACTGGATGTGATTCTGGCCAAGATGCCCGCCACGCTGGAGCTTGTATTCTGCGCAGGTGTGATCATTGTGGTTTTTTCAGTTCCCCTTGGCATGTATGCCGCCATCAGGCCGAAAAGTTTTTTTTCAAGGCTGATCATGGGCGGCAGCATTGTGGGGGTTTCCATACCTGTTTTCCTCACGGCCATCCTTCTGATCTATCTTTTTTCCGTGATTCTGGGCTGGCTGCCTTCCTACGGACGGGGGGAGCTGGTCATGGTGGGCGGCTGGCAGACGGGTATGCTCACCGCAGATGGCTGGCTGCACCTTATTCTGCCTTCCATCGCCCTGTCTTCCATCATGTTGCCCCTTTTTATCCGCCTGATCCGTTCGGAAATGATGGAGGTTCTTGAGACGGAATACATCCGTTTTGCCCATGCCAAGGGGCTTTCAAAGGTCCGGGTGTGGCTGGTTCATGGTTTCAGAAATACCCTGCTTCCGGTGATTACCGTGGGGGGGGTACAGATCGGTACCATGATCGCCTTTACCATCCTTACGGAAACGGTATTTCAGTGGCATGGCATGGGTTTTATGTTTCTGGAGGCGGTGCAGCGTGCGGACACCTCTCTTCTGGTGGCCTACCTCATGGTTGTGGGCTTTCTCTTTGTGGTGGTGAATACCCTGGTGGATATTCTCTACGGTATTGTTAACCCCAAGGTTCGGGTATCAGGCAGGCAATAAATGACACGCTGGCAGGCATTCAAAGACTCTTATTTTCTCTACAGTTTCAAAAGGGACAAGGTGGCGGTGACAAGCTTTGTCATTTTTCTGCTGCTTCTGGTGATGGCTTTTTCCGCACCCTGGACAGCCCCGCACAATCCCTATGACACAGCCACCATAGATATCATGGATTCCAACCTTCCTCCGGCCTGGATGGATGAGGGAGAAACCCGCTTTGTTCTGGGAACGGACATTCAGGGCAGGGATCTGCTTTCCACCATGATGTATGGTATGCGGGTGTCCATTCTCATTGGTCTGGGCGCTGTGATCCTGCAGGCGGTGCTGGGTATTTTCATCGGCCTTGTGGCGGGGTATGCGGGAGGAAGGGTGGATGCCTTTCTCATGCGCCTTGCGGATGTGCAGCTTTCCTTCTCAACCCTCATGGTTGCCATTTTCATATCAGCCATATTCCAGACGGCCTTTGGTGCCGGGCGCTATGAGCAGATGGCCGTACCCATCCTGATCCTTGTGATCGGCCTTGCGGAGTGGCCCCAGTACGCCAGAACCGTGCGGGCTTCAGTGCTGGGGGAAAAGGGAAAGGAGTATGTGGAGGCGGCCCGGGTCATCGGCCTTCCTTCCATGCGCATCATGTTTCGGCATATTCTTCCCAATACCCTGTCTCCGGTGCTGGTGATTTCCACGGTGCAGGTGGCCAATGCCGTCATGAGCGAGGCGGCCCTTTCCTTTCTGGGACTGGGGATGCCCGTCACCCGTCCTTCCTTGGGTTCCCTCATCAATTCCGGCTTTGAGTATATTTTTTCAGGCTCCTGGTGGATTACTCTCTTTCCGGGTTTTCTGCTGGTGCTTCTGGTACTGGTGATCAATCTTTTGGGGGACTGGTTGCGGGATGTGCTGAACCCCAAGCTTTACAAGGGATAGTTTTTATGAATCATCTGCTTGAAATCCGGGATCTTGAGGTGCGTTTTGCCCTGCGTTCCGGAGATCTGACCGCCATTGACCGCATCGGGTTTACCCTGGAAAAGGGCGAGCGCATGGGGCTTGTGGGGGAATCCGGAGCGGGAAAGTCCGTGACGGGTTTTTCCATTTTAAATCTCATCAGCAAGCCGGGGTACATTGCCGGAGGAAGTATTTTTTTCCGTGGGAAGGATCTGGCGGCCCTGAGTCCGGAGGAAATGCGCTCTGTCAGGGGAAACCGCATCAGCATGATTTTTCAGGATCCCATGATGACCCTGAATCCTGTCATGACCATCGGGGATCAGATGACAGAAAGCCTCATGGCCCACAGAAAGATTTCCCGTGCTTCCGCAGAAGCCCTTGCCGTGGAAAAGCTGCAGGCCGTGCACATCCCTTCCCCCGAAGCCCGGCTGCGTCAGTATCCCCATGAGTTTTCAGGGGGCATGCGTCAGCGCATCGTCATTGCCATTGCCCTTCTCACGGACCCGGATCTCATCATTGCCGATGAACCCACCACAGCGCTGGATGTGACCATTCAGGCGGAAATCATGGACCTTCTTCTGGAGCTTTGTACTCTGAAGGATATGGCCATGATCCTCATCACCCATGATCTGGGGGTGGTCAGTCAGGTGACGGAAAAGATTGCCGTGATGTATGCGGGGAAAATTGTGGAAACGGGTTCCACGGAAAATATTGTGGCCAGACCCCAGCATCCCTATACCCAGGGCCTGATCCGGGCCTTGCCCGGCAGCAGGGAACCCGGCAGCAGGCTGTATCAGATTCCCGGCTCCATGCCCAATCTTTCGGCAATTCCAAAGGGATGTGCCTTTCATCCCAGGTGTGAGCGGGCAGAGGAGGTCTGTCGCAGGGAGGTGCCTGAACTTTTGAAGAGGGGGACTTTTCAGCGGCTGGTGGCCTGTCATCTGGTGGGTGTGTGATCTTGTTTTTTGTAATTGTTCAGAACATTTTATTCAGAGATATCAGTGTTATCGTTTTAGCGGCTTCGTGCCGTTGCAAGGCACCCTGGCTATTTGCAAGTGACATTGCAATCGTTTCGGATCAGAGCTTTGAGGGCCTGTGCGAAAGAAGCGGCAAACTGTCTGAGCCGCCACAAAGGCAGCGTGCTTAAGCCTGCTATGGTAATCAAAAAGCTTACCCTGCCTGTGGCGGGGAGTTTTTGCCGCTTCCGCACAGGGCAAGAAGCTCCCGAATAAGATTGCGTCACGGGCAAATAGCTTGGGTGTCTGTGCATCTGTTATCTGGCAGGTATGGTGTTTGGAAAATTGAGCTGAACAATTATGTTTTTTTATTGTTATGATGCCGTTTATATGAAGGAAGGAAGAAGCCATGCTTGAAAAATCAGCCCTTGTGACCCTGAACAAGGTGGTCAAGCATTTTGATATATCCGGTGGATTTCTGGAACAGCTGCGTTTTAAAGGGCTTCGTCCCCGGCTGGAGCAGAAAAAAGTGCATGCCATCAATGATGTGAGCCTTGCCATAGAGCCGGGAGAGATCCTGAGCGTTGTGGGAGAGTCCGGCTGCGGAAAGTCCACCCTGGCCCGCACGGTGATGGGGCTGTATGCGCCGGATTCTGGGGAAATCTACTATGAAAATACCCGGATCGATACCTTGGACAGTACACAGATGCTGGTGCATCGTAAAAAAATGCAGATGATTTTTCAGGATCCCTACGCATCCCTGAACCCCCGCATGACCGTACGCCAGACCCTTGAAGAGCCTTTGCGTTTTCATCAACCCTCCATCTCCGAGACTGAGGTCAGGGACAGGGTGGCGGAAGTCATGGAGCAGGTGGGGGTGAATCCTGTGTGGGGTGAGCGTTATCCCCATGAGTTTTCAGGGGGACAGCGCCAGCGGGTTTCCATTGCCCGGGCCCTTATGGTGGATCCTGAGTTCATTGTGGCGGATGAACCCATATCGGCTCTGGACGTGTCCATTCAGGCACAGATTCTTAACCTTCTCATGGAGGCCAGAGAGCAGCGGGGCCTGACCTATATGATGATCACCCATGACCTTTCCGTGGTGGCCCATGTGTCCACACGGGTGGCAGTGATGTATCTGGGAACCCTCTGTGAAGTGGCTCCGGCGGCCAATCTTTTTGAAACGGCAAAGCATCCCTATACAAGGGCACTCCTTTCCGCCATTCCAAAGCTGGGCCAGAAAAAGCCCCGGCACATCAAGCTGAAGGGGGAAGTTCCAACCCCCATCCACCTGCCTTCGGGCTGTGTTTTCCATGGCCGCTGTCTTTATGCCAATGAGCGCTGCCGCAGGGAAGTCCCCCGGCTTCTGGCCTTAAGCTCCGGTGTGCAGGTGGCCTGTCATGGTGTGGAGGAAGGAAGGGTACTGGACTGATCCTGTTCTTCCGCTGCGGCCATACCCGGAGGCGCATATTTGACCCGCAGTTTCAGAATGCGGTTGCCGTCCATGGTCATGACGCTGATCATGTAGGAGGATACCACAAAGGTCTGGTCTTCGCTGGGGATGCGGCCGATGTGGTGCAGGAGAAAGCCTGAGAGGGTGTCATAATCCGGGGATTCGGGCAGCTCTTCGGGTAATACGCGGTTCACATCTTCCACCGGGATTTTACCCAGAATCAGCCATTCCTTTTCACCCACTTCCTTGATCAGAACCTCGTCCTTGTCCGATTCATCGGAAATTTCTCCTACAATCTCTTCCAGAACATCTTCCAGGGTGACAAGGCCGCAGACCCCTCCGTATTCATCCACCACAATGGCCATGTGCTGTTTTCTGGCCTTGAACTGGGCCAGCAGGGTGTCAATTTTTTTTGATTCGGGGATAAAGTAGGGCTTGCGCATGATTTCCCTGAAATCCGGCAGGCGGCCGTGGGTGGTCTGAAAGCGGAAGATGTCGCCCACATGCATGACGCCCACCACCTCGTCAAGGCTGCCTTCAGTGAGGGGAATACGGGAAAAGCCCGATGCCAGAATGGCCGGAAGATCCGGCTTTTCTTCCAGATCCGCCACAAACATATCCCTTCTTGGTGTCATGATGTTGTAGGCGGGGATGTCATCGAATTCAAAAATATTGCGGATAAATTCCTTTTCTTCTTCCTTGATTTCTCCTTCTTCCTCGCCCACCTCCACAATGGAAATGAGTTCTTCTTCGGTGATGGTGGGCAGACGCTGGAGTCGGCCCGTGAGCAGGGGCACAAAATCCAGAAGAAAAATAAGTGGGTAGCAGATAAAGGAAAACCAGCGTATGGGAAAGATGACCATTCGGGCAATGAGAAGATTGTTCTGGGTGGCCAGGGATTTGGGTATGATTTCCCCGAAGATCAGCAGCATCAGGGTCATGATGCCGGTGACAATGCCGATGGCATTGCTTTCAAACTGCTGGATGGCAAGGGCCGTGGCAATGGCCGAAGCGCCTACGTTCACAAGGTTGTTGCCGATGAGGATGGTGGCCAGCAGGCGGTGGGGTCTGCTTTTCATTTCAAGGATCAGTCTGTCGGCACGGCCTCCTTCCTTGGCCATGTGGTGGGCTCTGGCTCTGGAAATGGAAAAAAGGGCTGTTTCCGAACTGGAAAAAAATCCTGAAAGCAAAAGGCATAGGAAAAGAAGTGCGAGATGGAAAGTCATGGTTCGGATCACCGGCAGCAGCGGAGATCACAGCCTCCTTTCGGATTTGAATTGTATGTTAAAGAATTTATGGTATGGAGCGTTCATTTCAGATATTGTAGTGTTTTGATTTAACAGTTTTTTGTTAATTATTCAGTATGTTTTATTCTGAAAAATTGTTTTTTAATTTCAAGATCTTGGTTCCAGCAAAAGACAATCGGGCTGTTTGTGAGTGACATTGCAATCGTTTCGGATCAGAGCTTTGCAGGCCTGTGCGAAAAGGAAGCGGCAAACTGTCTGGCCCGCCACAAAGGCAGCGTGCTTAAGCCTGCCATGGTAATCAAAAAGCTTATCCTGCCTGTGGCGGGGAGTTTTTGCCGCTTCCGCACAGGGCAAGAAGCTCCCGAATAAGATTGCGTCACGAACAAATGGCTCGGTTGCCTATGTGTCTGATTGTAATCGTTCGATTTGTCGAAATAAAACTGTTCTGAATACTTACATTTTTATTAAGATTTCCGGGTCACTTACGGTCTGATAACAACCGGGCCAGAATATAAGGCTGAGCCAAGGCAGTCATCAGATTATTTTATTGGCGCAATAATAAATCCTTCATCGGGATACTGCAAGGGAGTTCCCTTAATTGTTTTTTATGGATTGCACAGACCGGCAATGAACCTTGTTTTGTGCGCTGCAATGGGTTAAGATCTGCAAATGCCCTTTCATGGGAAAGGGCTTTTGCGATAACTCGTTGAATAATAAGGGTGAACCATGCTCTCTGTACATGCGGATACAAAAAATAATCGTTTGTATATTGTCATCGGACTTCTGGAATCCCATGAAGAGATTCATGGTCTTCTGGATGAAGTGGAAGCCATATTACCTGCCTTGTCTCCCGGCTTTTCATGCATTACGGATCTTCGGGAGTACCGCCGCATCGGAGATGCCGGAGAAGAACTGATCTTTCAGGTGCAGAAAGCGCTGAAGGAAGCAGGCATTGCAAGGGCTGTGCGGGTGGAGAGGCGGCAGGCCCTTCCCGAGCATGTGCAGTTTGAGGCCGGAAGTCTTGAGGCTGGCTACCCCACCCATCTGGTGAGAACCATGGAAGAGGCGGACAGCCTGCTGGATCGTCTGGAAGCGGCTTCTGTCTGAGGGTTTTTTGAAAAAGTCTGTGCCTCCCCATGCCCCTTCCGGAGCATAGCAGATGAGACCATGGTCATGGCGTATGCAGATGCATGTCTTCGGTTTTTCCCGTAAAAAGCTGCATGGCAAGACCGCCATGCTGAAATCTTCTGCAGGTAAGCCGTGAAAATTCCTGCGGAATTTTCTGTTCTCCGGGTACAAGAATCCCTGTACGCCATCCCTGCCATTTTTTCTGAAGATGATCTGCCAGCCGCCGGTTTAAAATACCGGCTGCTTTTTTTGTGCCCATGCGCAGACCGTAGGGCGGGTTGAGCATGATGAGGCCTGCTTCACCCCGGGGTGCATCAAGGGAGAAAAAGTCCGCTTTCTGTATCTGGATGTTTTCAAGAAAAGAGTGCTGCAGGCAGAGTGCCCGGAAATCCGTCAGCACCTTTTCTTCCACATCACTGGCATGGATGGGGGCGGGTAGTAAATGCTGTGTCGGCTCTTCTTCCCGTGCAAAGGGTGCCACAAGAAAGGCCGGCCAGTTTTCCCATGCAAAAGATCTGAAGCTTCCCGGTGCAAGGTTGGAGGCCATGAGGGCTGCTTCCATGGAAAAGGTACCGGACCCGCACATGGGATCAGCCAGAGGGATTTCCGGGGTGTAACCGGATGCCATGAGGATGGCTGCGGCAAGGTTTTCCCTGATTGGCGCCCTGCTGCCTGCTGTTTTCAGGCCCCGGAGATATAAAAGGGGGCCGGAGCTGTCCACGGAAAGGGTGAAGCGGTCCTTTTCTCCCCGCAGGTAAAGTCCCGGAAGGGGTTTTTCCTGAATGCAGGGGGCACCGGATTCCCTGTCCTTTTTCGATGAAAGGAAATCCCTGATTCTCTGGGCAAGGGCATCGCTGTGATAAAGGCGGCATTTGTGGCAGAGAACCCGTATTTCAGGAAGGGGGCCTTCGGGAAAGTAGAGCTGCCAGGGAATTTCTGCCAGATTTTTTTGAAAACCTTTGAAATCTGTGGCCGTAAAGCGGGCCATGCGCATGAGAATTCTGGAAGCGGTCCTGAGGCGGCGGTTGGCTTCCGGAGCAAAGGAAAGGGGGGCCTGTAACAGGATGCCTCCCTTTTCTGCTTTCATGGGGCCTGTGTCCGGGAAAAGGGTCTGTATTTCCTTTTCGCATTCCTTTTCAAAGCCCGGAGGGCAGATAACGAAAAATTCCTGTTTCTTTTCAAGGAGCTGCCTGCGTATCTGTTTATGAAGACGGGTTCTGCGCATGGTATGAAAGGGTCCTTTTGTCCGGAAGCTGCAGAAGGATGACGGCGGTGATCACCAGTACGGCTCCGGAAAGTTGCAGGGTATTGAAGATTTCGGCCAGCAGGAAAAAGCAGAGGATACCTGCAAAAACAGGTTCCAGGGTGCCGGTGATGCTGGCCGGAGATGCGCCGGTGATGCGGACACCGTAAAGGTAAAGGAAAAAAGGCAGGGCTGTGCCAAAGCAGCCGATGGCCAGGGCCAGACCCCATGTTGGCATGTCGCTGCCAAGGGCGGTAAAGCCGGAGAAGGGGGGGCGCAGGATGTTCCACAGGATGGCTGCAATGAGCATGGCGTAAAAGACAACGGTTTCCGGGCTCTGTTCCTGCATTTCCGCCTCTCCGGCAAGGGAATAGATGGCAAAGGTGAGGGCCGCTCCCAGTCCTGCAAGGATTCCGGTACCGTTCATGGCCTTAAAATTCATGGATGCCAGATCTAAAACCAGGGCACAGCCGGTGATGGCGGCGCACAGGGCCATGAAAACACGGGGGGACAGCTTCTTTTTCTGATAAAAGACCTGCCAGAGGGCGATCAGCACCGGAGCCAGATACTGCAGCAGGATGGCTGCGGCCACCTGGATGCGGCTGATGGCCAGAAGATAGGTGGCCTGCATGGCCGCCATACCGAAAACTCCCAAAAAAAGATATTGGGGCACTCTTTTTAGGGGTATGCGCATCTTTTCCGGAGACCGGAAAAGCAGAAACACGCCGATGCAGAAAACGGCCACCGTCAGACGGATCTGTACCAGATCAAAGGGGGACAGGCCTGCGTTAAAAAGATATTTGGCAAAGGAGCCCGAAGCTGCCCAGAGAAGGGCTGCCATGATTATGGCAGAAAATCCTGAAAAAACGGAAGTTTTAGATTTTATCATTTCTTTTTTCCGTTGGTTATCACATGGTATAAAAATCAGCCTTCGGATGCTTTTTTCGGCTGCGGCACTTTTTAAAAAGGTCCTGCGGCAGCGTCCTTTATCCGGTTGAATCATAAACCGGCGCAGAAAGACATAGATTTTTTCTTTTTCAATTTATGCCAAACTGTGTTTATCTTCTTTTCCTGTTGCTGTTCAGCACAGTTTTCCAAGTACCATACCTGCAAGACAGATGCACAGGCTCCAGGCTATTTGCCCGTGACGCAATCTTATTCGGGAGCTTCTTGCCCTGTGCGGAAGCGGCAAAAACTCCCCGCCACAGGCAGGATAAGCTTTTTGATTACCATGGCAGGCTTAAGTACGCTGCCTTTGTGGCGGCTCAGACAGTTTGCCGCTTCTTTCGCACAGGCCTGCAAAGCTCTGATCCGAAACGATTGCAATGTCACTTTCAAATAGCCTCGGAGCCTTGCAACAGTACGAAGCTGCTGCAATTACAGGATGGCAGTTCGAAATAAATTGTGCTGAATAATTACCTTTTCCTGTTCTTGATGGCTGATTCCTATGACTTTTTTTGACAGGGTTTCTTCTGTGTCTCTTTTGTCTGTTTTCAATAAAAAAAATCACGCTAAGCGTCTGTTCTCCGGCCTTGCGGGCGTGGCTGTTTTGTTTTTGCTTCTGGCTGTTCCTGCCCTTGCCCTTGACTGGTATCCCGAGTCCGGCAGTGCCATTGACTGGGGGCCTGTGCTGCTGGGACTTTTTGGGGGCATTGCCTTTTTTCTTTACGGCATGGAGCTGATGAGTGAGGGCATGAAGCGGGTGGCAGGCTCCCGGATGCGGGAGGGGCTGGCCAGTCTGACCCGAAGCCCCTTCCGGGCGCTGGGTGTGGGGGCCTTTGTCACCATGATGGTGCAGTCTTCCAGTGCCACCAGCGTGATGCTTGTGGGGCTGGTGCAGTCGGAGCTGATGCGTTTTCCCCAGACCCTGGGGGTGATTCTGGGTTCAGGAATCGGTTCCACGGTCACTGCCCAGCTCATTGCCTTCAAGGTAACGGATTATGCCCTGATCATGGTGGGGCTGGGTTTTCTCCTGAAACTGCTGGGACGGGGGGACCGGGCAAGGGATTTTGGTCGTATCCTTCTGGGGTTTGGCGTTCTGTTTTACGGTATGAAACTGATGAGTGACGCCATGGTGCCCCTGCGTTCCGATCCGGGAACCATTGCCTTTCTGCAAAGCCTTTCCAATCCCGTTCTGGGAATTCTTGCGGGTATTGTGGTCACCGCCCTGATCCAGAGCAGCGGGGCCATTGTGGGTATCCTCATTGTCCTTGGAGAGCAGGGGCTGGTGGGGCTGGATGCGGCCGTGCCCATTATTCTTGGGTCCAATATCGGAACCTGTGTGACGGCCATCCTTGCCGGGCTGGCCGGGGGCAGGGAGGCCAAGCGTGTGGCCGCAGCCCATGCGGTATTCAAGATAGCAGGTGTTTTGGTCTGCCTCCCTTTTCTGGCGGGTTTCGGTTTGCTGGTGGAGGCTGCCGGGGGAGGCATGGCCCGGCAGGTAGCCAATATCCATACCTTTTTCAATGTGGGGCTGGCCCTGATTTTTCTCCCCTTTACCGCTTTTTTTGCCCGTTTCATCGAGTGGACTGTGCCGGAAAAAAAGGAAAAGGAACTTCTGCCTGCCTTCACAAGTCCGCTGGAGAATGCAAAGATTGTTTCTCCGGATGTGGCTGTGGAAATGGCCCGCCATGAGATTGCAAGGATGGCGGGTCTGCTGGAGGTGATGGTCAGGGATGCGGGTATTCTGTTTGTGGCGAAAAAGCCCAGGCAGGACAGTGAATACCCCCGCCTGAGTCTTTTGGAGGGCCTTGCTTTCCGGGAAAGGGAGCTGGATTATCTGGATAAGGTGACAGGGGATTTTCTTTTCCGTATCGGAAGGGAGGCCGTGACCGGAACCCAGACCCAGACAATCTATGCCATGATTTCCATCACGCGGGATCTGGAAAGTATTGGAGATCTGATGGAACGAAACGTTGTGCCTCTGCTGGAAAAAAAACAGGCCCTCTTAAAAAGCTTTTCCGATGAAGGCAGGGAGGAGCTGGAAATTTATCACACCAAGGTACTCAAGCAGCTGCGTCTTCTGAGGGAGGCTTTTTCGGAAAAGGATCTGGATAAAGCCACGAAGATTATGCGTGGGGAGAGAAAATATCTGGATCTGGAGCTTCAGTACCGTATCCGTCACCTGAACCGTATCATGTGTCAGCGGGTGGAGTCCGTGGAAACCCATGAGCTGCATATGGAGCTCATGAATCTCATGACCCAGGTGATCGTATATACTTCCAATATCGCCAAAACCTATCTTTCTGCAGTGGCGGAGCGGGATGTCTGAGTCTTTTTCATCATGGTTTTTCCCCCTTTATTTACATAGCCCTGGTGTGTTAATGAAGAGCTGCGTAGCAATCCTTTGTCCGTTTTAAGTACAGGCCTTCAGCGTTTGGATCCGGCAGAGGCCGTCCGTCTGGCCTGTGCCGGAGCAAGGCGCCGCAGTGACAGTGATGTCATTATCAGAATAAAATATTTTGAACAGCTACAAAGAACTTTATGGGTGAAGGAGGTTCCATGAGCGGAGTGAACAAGGTTATTTTGATCGGTAACCTGGGGGCAGATCCAGCCATACGTTATTTTCAGGATGGTACGGCCGTATGCAATTTTAACATGGCCACCACGGAAAACTGGACCGACAGGCAGAGCGGTGAGAAAAGGGATAAAACCGAGTGGCACCGAATTGTTGCTTTCCGGCGGCTTGCGGAAATCTGCGGACAGTATCTCCGCAAGGGTTCCAAGGTGTATGTGGAAGGCAAGCTGCAGACCCGAAGTTATGAAAAGGATGGCCAGACCCGCTACATCACGGAAATTGTGGCCTCGGAGATGCGGATGCTGGATTCGGCCCGCAGCGGGCAGGGCCAGCCTCCGGGGGGAGAATATGCGGGTTCATCATCGGCGGGGAGCTATGGTGGGGGGCAGGGCGGCTATGGCGGTCCTTCCCAGGCGGCCGCCGCCTATGCCAGTCCTTCCCAGCCGGGGAATGCCTATGAGAACGGGGGAAACTTCTCTGCCGGACCTCCCGATGATGACATACCATTTTAAGTATTCGTATAATAAACAAGGTTTTTTTTAAATTCTGTCTTGATTTTTTTGCAAGAGAGGGTATGACAGAAGCACACAAAGTTTTTGTAACCTTCTTTTTATGCGGGGGGCGTATATTCGGAGGTTTCGGAGTTTATCAAAAGACCGGTGATGACCGGCAGATGTTCAGGGGTGAGAAGTATGCCGAATACAGTCATGGCGGATGTATCAAGGAAGCGTCTGTATATCCGTTACGGGGAGATGACCATTGAGCAGTATTTTCAGTTTACCGGGGAAATTTTAAAGGAAGCAGCAAAACTGGAAGAAGGCTTTACCATATTATCGGATTTGAGGGAATTTTCTCTGCCCAAAGGAGAAAACCCTATTCAGGCGAATATCCGTGAGATCGCTGAGGTTCAGCAGAAGCTGAAAAAAATGGGCGCCAGTGAGATTATCCGTGTTGTGGATCCTCAGGTGTGGCTGTTCATGGCCATGGGTGAGGCGGAAAAGCGTGCCGGATATGAAGCCTTTATCTTTGATGACTATGAAGAGGCGGATGCGGCTCTGGATGACATGACCGAAGACATCCATTCCGGGGATGTAAAAAAGGCAGGGTCCTGATATCTTTGATGGGTATCCGGGCCTTTTTTTTGCCGCAAAATTTGGTTGTTCGGGTCAGGTATGCTTCGTGAATGACGAATCATCGGGCCTGTTTGATATGGTTTTATATTTTATCCTTATTGTCCGGGGTGTGGGTCATTCTTGTCTGTTAAGGGGTGAAAGAATCTGAAATTTTTTAAGATTTTTTTATCTCTGGCTTTGTTTTAACAGGGGCTAAATTCCCTTGACATACAAACAAAGTTTTTGATAATGCAGTGGGTCATATTTCAGGCAGTCGAATTAGGTTGGGTTTGCTTGCTTGTCAATTATCATATTCAGGAGGTAATCATGAGTAGAAAAATCAGAAAGGCGGCTGTTATCGGTTCCGGTATCATGGGTGGCGGTATCGCCGCTCTGCTGGCCGCCGCAGGAGCCGATGTTTACCTGTACGACATCGTTCCCTTTGATCTGAAGGACGAAGAAAAAAATGATCCTGCGGCCAGAAACCGCATTGTAGAAGCCGGTATGAAAGGTGCTCTCAGCGCCAAGCCAGCCCTTTTCTACACGAAAAAGGATGCCGCCCGTATCCAGACCTGCAACCTGACTGACGATTTCGACAAGCTGGGTGAATGCGACTGGATCTGTGAGGTTGTTGTGGAAAACCTCAAAATCAAGCAGGATCTTTTTGAGCGTATTGATAAGGTAATGAAGCCCGGCGCCATCATTTCCTCCAATACCTCCGGTATTCCCCTTGCGAAAATTTCCGAAGGCCGCTCTGCTGAATTCAAAAAGAATTTCCTTGGCACCCACTTCTTCAACCCCGTACGCTACATGCACCTTCTGGAGCTGATTCCCGGTGCTGAAACCAGCCAGGAAGTTCTGGACTTCATTGCCCATTACGGCGAAGTCAGCCTGGGTAAAGGGATTGTATGGGCCAAAGATACCCCCAACTTCATCGGTAACCGCATTGGTATTCAGGGTATCGGTGTTGTTATGCAGAAGGTTGCCCAGGATGGTATTACCATCGCTGAAGCCGATGCCCTCTTCGGACCTGCCATGGGTCGTCCCAGAAGTGCCATTTTCGGTACCGCTGACCTTGTTGGTATGGACACCATGGTGCATGTTGCGGACAACTCCTACAACCTCTGCCCCGAAGATGAAATGCGTGAAACCGTTGCCGTTCCCCAGTATGTCAAAGACATGGTGGCTTCCGGCAAGCTTGGTGACAAAACCAAGCAGGGTTTCTACAAAAAAGGTAAAACCCCCGAAGGCAAGCGTTTCAAGCAGCAGATTGATCCTGCCACCGGTGAATACATTGATATTGCCAAGCCCGAATTTGACTGCCTTGTAGCGGCCAAGGGCAAAGAAACCCTTGCTGAAAAAATTGCCACCGTTGTATGGGGCGAAGACAAGGGTGCCAAGTTCGTATGGAGTTGTACCGCTTCCCAGCTCACCTACTGTGCCAACCGCATTCCCGAAATTGCCGACAGCCTTGTTGAAATCGACAATGCCATGAAGTGGGGCTATGGCTGGGAAGTGGGTCCCTTTGAAGCATGGGATGCCATTGGTGTTAAAAAATCCGTAGAGCGCATGAAGGCCGAAGGTCTGCCCGTATCTGCCAAAGTGGAAGAAATGCTCGCCAAGGGCAATGAGACCTTCTACAAAATGGATTCCGGCAAGCTCTTCTACTATGACTTTGCATCTGCCAGCTACAAGGAAGTACCTGCCAATGAAGCTGCCATCAGTCTGGCTGCTGTCAAGGCAGACAACAAGGTTGTAAAAACCTGTCCTTCTGCCAGCCTGATTGATATTGGCGATGGCGTATTCTGTATTGAATTCCACACCAAGATGAATGCCCTGAACAAGGAAATCATCGAATTCATGGGTACTTCCATGGATTACGTGGATGCCAACGGTGTGGGTGCTGTTATCGGTAATCAGGCCGGTGGTATGCCCGGTGCATTCTCCGCTGGTGCCGACCTTTCCTTTGTTTCCAAGCTGGCCCATGACAAAGCTTACAGCGAAATCGAAAGCTTCCTTGCCATGGCCCATGAAGGTCTGCAGCGTGCCACCTACTCCAAGTTCCCCGTGGTTGCAGCTCCTTACGGTATGGCTCTGGGTGGTGGTTGTGAAACCTGCCTCAGTGCGGACAAGATTGTTGCCCATGCAGACCTCTACATGGGTCTGGTTGAAATCGGTGTTGGTCTGCTTCCCGCCGGTGGTGGCTGCCTCAACCTGTACAAGAAAATGATCGATTCCCTTCCCGGCGGTACTGCCAAGGAAGTGGATCTGACCAAATTCTTCATCAACACCTTCATGGCCATTGCCATGGCCAAGGTTTCCATGAGTGCTGACGGTGCCGTAGCCAACGGTCATATGCACCCCTGGAAAGACCGCATTGTCATGAACCGTGATCTTCTCATCGGTGAAGCCAAAAAAGAAGTTCTTTCCATGGTTTCCTCCGGTTACAAGGCTCCCCAGCAGAAGAAGCTTCGTGTTGTGGGTGTTGAAGGTCAGGGTATGGTTAGTGCTGAGATTTCCAATATGCTTAATGGTGGTTTCCTCAGCGAGCATGATGCTTTCCTTGCCAAGCGCATTGCCTTTGTTATCTCCGGTGGCAATGTCAGGATAGGTACGGAAGTTGCCGAAGAAACCATTCTCAAGCTTGAGCGTGACGCCTTCGTTGATTTCTGCAAGGAAGAAAAAACCGTTGCCCGTATCGATCACATGTTGAAAACCGGCAAGCCCCTGCGTAACTAAAAGAGGCTGAGCGGAGATCCTTCTCCCTGGCGGGCCGGGATTTTCGTTCAGTTGCCAGAATATGGGCTGTTTACTGATAACCGGTGATTATATTCGTTAAGTTTTCTTCTTGAAGGAGGAATACAATGAGAGATGCATATATCGTATCGTCCGTAAGGACTCCTGGCTGCAAGAACCGTCGGGGTGGTTTCCGTGAAACCCGTCCTGAGAACCTGCTTTCCCACGCAATGAAGTCCTGTGTGGAAAGAGTGGGTGTTGACCCCAAGGAAATTGATGACTGCATGATCGGCTGCTCCTTCCCCGAAGGAGAGCAGGGTCTTAATGTGGGTCGCGTTGCTGCCCGTATGGCAGGTTTCCCCAACGAAGTTTCAGGAGCCACGGTTAACCGCTTCTGCTCTTCCGGTCTGGAAGCCATTGCCCTTGCTTCCCTGCGCGTAGGTGCTGGCTGGTCCGAAATGACCATGGGTGGTGGTATCGAGTCCATGACCTATGTTCCCATGGGTGGCTACTCTCCCCGTCCCCATCCTGAGTTTGCCAAAACCAATGCCGAAGCCTATATCAATATGGGTTTAACTGCTGAGAACGTAGCCGCATGGTACAATATTTCCCGTCAGGAAATGGACGAGTTTGCAGCCAAGACCCATGCCAAGGCTGCTGCTGCCCAGAAGGCTGGCTGGTTCAAGGAAATCGTTCCCACGCCTGCTACCTACTATGTACCCCAGGCTGATGGTACCTACGCCATCGAAACCAAGATGATCACCGAAGATGATGGTGTTCGTGAAGGCACCACCGCTGAAGGCATTGGTCGTCTGGGTTCCCCCTTCAAGGCTGGCGGTCTTGTAACTGCTGCCAACTCCTCCCAGACCACCGACGGTGCGGCCGCTACCCTGATCGCATCCAAGGAGGCCTGTGACCGCCTTGGCCTGAAGCCCATCGCCAAGATGATCGCCTATGCCGTAGCTGGCTGCAAGTCCGAAGAAATGGGCATTGGTCCCATCTATGCCATTCCCAAGGCCCTTGCTCAGGTTGGTCTGAAGCTTGAAGATATTGATATCTTTGAAATCAACGAAGCCTTTGCCTCTCAGGCTATCTACTGCTGCAAGCACCTCGGTATGTGGGGAACCCCCATGATGGACAAGGTGAATGTGGGCGGTGGTGCCATCGCTCTGGGTCATCCCCTGGGATGCACCGGTGCCAAGCTGACCGCTACCATGATTTCCCACCTGCAGCGTACCGGTGGTAAGTATGGTATCGTTTCCATGTGTATCGGTGGCGGTATGGGTGCTGCTGGTATCTTCGAAATGGTTTAAAAAGTAAAAGGGGCGGCTTATGCCGCCCCGGACACTTTGTTTTTTTAAGGGATGCTCCTCTTTTCGGGGGGTGTCCCTTTTTTATTTTCTGAAAGATTCAATATCCTCTTCGTTTGGTAAAGGCTGAACCTATCAGGCGAGGGGCAGTACATTGCTGTAATTTCAGAATAAAATGTGGTGAAAGGTCAGGTTTGCTGAATAAATATAAAAAAACAGCGTGGGAAACTGTACAAAAAAATTCAAAAATGTTAGATTCCGCATCTGTTAATCAGGGCTGTTTACCATAAGAATGCGGGAAAATTCCCATGGTTTTTACCGGGATTGTACCTGCCAGAAAAAGGAGAGTTGGATGGGAAACGCATATATTCAGGATGTAATGAATCAGGTCAAAGGCCGCAGCAGCCATGAACCCGAATTTCTTCAGGCCGTGCAGGAAGTACTGGAAAGCCTTGAGCCTGTTGTCTCTCAGATGCCGGAGATTCAGGACTATTCCATTCTGGAGCGCATGGTTGAACCGGAACGGGTCATTCTTTTCCGGGTGCCCTGGGTGGATGATGCAGGAAAGATCCATGTGAACCGGGGTTTCCGTGTACAGTTTAACAGTGCCATCGGTCCGTACAAGGGCGGGATACGCTTCCATTCTTCGGTAAATCTTTCAATTTTGAAATTTCTTGGTTTTGAGCAGGTATTTAAAAACAGCCTGACCACCCTTCCCCTTGGTGGTGGCAAGGGCGGCTCCGATTTCCATCCCCATGGAAAAAGCGAAGGCGAGATCATGCGTTTCTGCCAGAGCTTCATGACAGAGCTTTTCCGCCATATCGGTCCGGACACGGATGTACCTGCAGGAGATATTGGTGTGGGTGGCCGTGAGGTCGGGTATATGTTTGGCCAGTACAAGCGCATGGCCAACCACTTTACCGGTGTTCTTACGGGCAAGGGCATTGACTTTGGCGGTTCCCTTATCCGGCCCGAAGCCACGGGCTATGGCTGTGTTTATTTTGCAGAGAATATGCTTACCCAGCAGGGTAAGGGCTTCAAGGGCAAGTCCTGCGCCATTTCCGGTTCCGGTAACGTGGCCCAGTATACGGCCCAGAAGCTTCTGGAGCTTGGGGCGACACCCGTTACCTTCTCTGACTCCAGCGGCTTCATTTATGATCCTTCAGGCATTGATGAGGAAAAGCTTGCCTTTGTCATGGATCTTAAAAATGTGAAGCGCGGCAGAATCAGTGAGTATGTGAACAAGTATCCCAAGGCCACCTTTACCGAGGGCAAACGGCCCTGGGGTGTGCCCGTGGACTGTGCCTTCCCCTCTGCTACCCAGAATGAGGTTTCCGGAGAAGAGGCGCAGGAGCTGGTTAAAAATGGCTGTATGTTGGTGGCAGAAGGTGCCAACATGCCCTGCACACCGGAAGCCATTGAGGTTTTCCAGAAGAACAAGGTGCTTTATGGACCGGGCAAGGCTGCCAATGCAGGTGGTGTTGCCACTTCCGGTCTGGAAATGACCCAGAACTCCATGCGCCTTTCTTGGAGCCGGGAAGAAGTGGATGGCAAGCTTAAGGGAATTATGAAGAGCATCCATGACAATGCCTTTGAGGCAGCAAAGGAATTCGGGGATGAGGGTAACTATGTAAAGGGTGCCAATATTGCCGGTTTCCTCAAGGTGGCCAGAGCCATGATTCTTCAGGGTGTTGTGTAGTAAGCCAGACAGTCAGGACCTCTCTTCCATGGTTTTCAAGCCATGGGCTTTTGAGATTCTTCGTTTAAAAAAAAGATCCACATCCGCCTGCAAGGCCGGGTGTGGATCTTTTTTTGTAATTATTCAGCAGCTTCGTACTGTTGCAAGGCACTGTGGCTATTTGCAAGTGACATTGCAATCGTTTCGGATCAGAGCTTTGCAGGCCTGTGCGAAAGAAGCGGCAAACTGTCTGAGCCGCCACAAAGGCAGCGTACCAAGGCCTGCCATGGTAATCAAAAAGCTTATCCTGCCTGTGGCGGGGAGTTTTTGCCGCTTCCGCACAGGGCAAGAAGCTCCCGAATAAGATTGCGTCACGGGCAAATAGCCTGGGGCCTGTGCATATGTCTTGCAGCTATGGTACTTGGAAAACTGTGCTGAACAGAAGTTACCTTTTTTTATGACCTCGATCCTTCCGTCTGGCAGACGCACAGAGACGCTGGCTGTTTTTTTCGTGGCCCTTTATGTGGGACAGAAAGCTTGCCATAAACCGGAATACATGCAAGGTCAGATTGGCAGCGATAGTTTTTTATTTGCCTTATCTTTAAAAAATACAAAAATGTTGTTGTTTCAGGCGGTGTTTATGACAATTTTGGAAGAATAAAAAGAAATGCTCGCCGATCTTTTGTGGGGTTATTTCTTTTTATAACAATGTTTTATCTGGTTAATTTTTTTTGTGGCATGTAGTTTGCTATTATAGTCTGACAGAAAGGCGACGCAATGATGACAAAAGTTCATACTCAAAAAAAATCTTCAGCAATACAGGTTCTGAAGGAGAAGCGCAGCCAGCTGATTCAGGAATATCTGGATGGCAGGGCTGAAGATTTTCTTGTCCGTCATGCCGCCCTCATTGATACCTATTTCCGAGAGAGTTTTACCCTCAGTGCTGTGGGACCTCTCATGGATATAGCAAGGAACCCCTATGCCATCATTGCTTTGGGGGGGTATGGCCGAATGGAACAGTGTGTCCATTCCGATGTGGATATTCTTTTTCTCTTTGAAAAGGAAGTTCCCCCATCCGCAGAAGCCCTTATTCAGGAAGTGATTTATCCCCTCTGGGACATTGGTCTGGAAGTGGGCCATGCCACCCGTTCCATTTCCGAGTGCCTCCATCTTGCCAGCCGGGATCTGGAAGTGCTGACTGCCGTACTGGATGCCCGCTTTGTATGTGGTATGTCCCCCCTTTTCATGACGTTGATGGAAAAACTCAGGGCCCGTTTTGTGCAATCCCACCCCAAAAAAATCATGGGCTGGCTGGTTGAAGGAAACCGGAAGCGGCATGAGCAGTTCGGGGATTCCACCCATCTTCTGGAGCCCAATCTGAAACTGGGGCAGGGTGGCTTGAGGGATTACCATACCATGCTCTGGCTGGGTCGTGTCCGTTTTGGCCTGAAGGAGGCCAGAGATCTGGAATATAACGGATACCTTTCATATGAAGAATTCCATAATCTGAAAAAAGCACTGGCCTTTATCTGGCAGGTCCGCAATTCTCTGCATCATCTGACGGGCAGAAAATGTGATCAGCTTTATTTTGAACACCAGATGCAGCTGGCTGAAACCCTTGGTTTTCTTCCGGGTGATGGCATGACCGCAGTGGAGCATTTTCTGGGCGCCCTGCATCTGGAAATGGATTTCATCAAGCAGCACCTGCTCATGCTTCTGGATGAGGCCGGTCATGAACAGAAACTGGGCCTGAGGCGAAGGTACAGGAAGACAACAAAGGTTGCAGGGCTTGTGATTCATAAGGGAATGCTGGCTTTTGATGACATCAAAAGTGTTCTGAAAAAACCGGAGCTTCTTCTGGCGGTTTTTCAGGAAAGCGGCTCCAAAAAACTGCCCCTTTCCGCAGAGGCCAAGCGCATTGTCCGGGAGATGGGGTATCTGGTGGATGATACCTTCCGCAGCCGCAGGGATGTGGTTAAAATGTTTGAAAAAATTCTTGCCACACCTCCCTTTGCCTACCACCCCCTCAACGAAATGCAGGCCACAGGTCTTCTTACCCGACTGATTCCAGAGTTTGATGCCATCATCTGCCGTATTCAGTACAATAAATATCATTTATACCCTGTGGCCAAACATTCCCTGAGAACGGTGCAGGCCGTGGCAGGCTTTTCCCATGCTCCGGTTAAAAATACCCATGGTCAGGATGTGCTTTACCATGAGACCTTTGATGAAATAAAAAACAGGCGCCTGCTTTTCTGGGGAGCATTGCTCCATGATATTGGCAAAGGGGTTGCCACAAATGATCACAGCAGTGAAGGGGCAGCCCTGACCCGGACCATTATGAACCGTTTTGCTATGCGTTCGGATTATGCGGATACGGTTGTCTTTCTGGTGCAGGAGCATCTTTTTCTTATCAAGGCGGCCACCCGCAGGGATGTCAATGACGAAGAGACCATTACCGCCTGTGCCATGAAAATCCGGGATCCTGAGCGCCTGCGCATGCTTTTTCTGCTGACCGTTGCGGATTCGGTTTCCACCGGCCCCAAGGCCTGGAGTGAGTGGACAGCCACCCTGCTCACCAGTCTCTATCTCAGGGTTCTGAAGATGCTTGAAAAGGGAACGCTTGCTGAAAAAGAGGCCATTGAACGTATCGAGGAAAAGCAGGGGCGGATTCTTGAAGAAGTCCATGAAGGGGAGAGGGAAGCAATGGAAACCCTCATCGCAGGCATGCCGCCTGCCTACCTGCTGGAACTTTCCGCTGGAGATATCCGCACCCATATGCGCCTCGCCCTGCAGCGAAAGGAAGCCCCCTTTGCCTGGCACGTGGAGCGTTGTCCGCAGGCGGATCTGCGCAGGGTGCTCATCCATGCTGATGATAAGCCCGGCTTTTTTTCCAGAGCCGCCGGTGCCTTTACCCTGAACCGGATTGAGATTCTCGATGCCCGTATTTACGGCTGGAAGGACGGGGCTGCGGCCAATCTTTTCATTCTCAAGCCGCCCCCGGACCAGATTTTTGAAGAAGAGGTCTGGGAAAAAACCCGCAGGGATCTTGAAGATCTTCTCAGCGGAAAAATTGAGATGGGCACCATCATTGCAAAAGCTCCCTTTACCCCTTCCCGGAAGGGCATGGTTCTGGAGCCGCCCCATATCCGAATTGATAATGAAAGTTCAAGCTTCTACACCATCGTAGAGGTTCATACCTATGATTTTCCCGGACTGCTTTTCCGTCTGACCAGTGCCCTTTTCCGGTGCCGGCTGGATGTGAAGAGTGCCAAAATCGCCACCAAGGTGGATCAGGTGGTGGATGTGTTTTACGTGCGGGATTTTGATGGTGAAAAGATGGATTCCCCGGAGCAGGAAGCCCTGATCCGGCAGACGGTGCGCAACGTTCTGCCCGAGGCCTGAGTGACCTCTCCGGAATCCGCTATGTATGACAGAAGGCAGAGCAGGAAAGGAAGGGCATTTTTCGGGTTTTTTATCCGGCCGGTCAAAAACCTCAGAAAGCCCATAAAGCTCTGTTAAAACCCTGGAAGGAGATGACGCAATGGATACCGGAGATACCGCTTTCATGCTTGTGGCAGCCGCCCTTGTAATGTTCATGACCCCCGGACTGGCCCTGTTTTATGGGGGGCTGGTACGCTCACGAAATGTTTTATCGACCATTCTGCAGAGTTTCATCTGTCTTGGCATGGTTTCCCTCATATGGGTGACCTATGGTTACACCCTGGCCTTTGGAACGGACGTGGGTGGCCTTATCGGTAATTTTGAATACCTTTTTCTGAACGGCGTGGGAACGGAGCCGGGACCCTATTCCGACACCATCCCCCATCTTCTCTTTGTGGCATTTCAGCTGATGTTTGCTGTGATCACAGCGGCCCTGATTACGGGTGCCTTTGCTGAGCGTATTAAGTTTTCTGCCTTTCTGCTCTTTACCTTTTTCTGGACCACCTTTATTTATCTGCCCGTCTGTCACTGGGTATGGGGTGGTGGCTGGATTGAAATGCACGGAACCCTTGATTTCGCAGGGGGGACGGTGATTCATATCAATTCCGCCGTAGCCGCCCTGGCAGCAGCCATAATTATCGGTCCCCGTAAGGGTTGGGGAAAGGAAGCCATGCCGCCCCATAATATTTCCATGACGGTGATGGGTGCCGGTATTCTCTGGCTGGGATGGTTTGGTTTCAATGCGGGCAGTGCCCTTGCCGCAGACGGCATTGCCGTGAATGCCTTTATGACCACACAGATTGCTGCCGGTGCCGCCGCCTTTTCCTGGCTGCTCTATGAATGGAAAAGCCATGGCAAGCCCACGGCCTTAGGCGCAGCCTCCGGTGCTGTGGCAGGTCTTGTGGCCATTACCCCTGCCGCTGGTTTTGTAAGCCCCATGGCTGCCATTGCCATCGGTCTTGTGGCCGGTGTCATCTGCTGCATGGCCATCCGGCTGAAGGCCCGGTTCGGCTATGACGATGCCCTTGACGTGGTGGCCATCCATGGTGTGGGTGGTTTATGGGGTGCGCTGGCAACGGGCCTTTTTGCCTCCCTTGCCATCAATCCAGACGGAGCCAACGGGCTTTTTTACGGAAACCCGGGGCAGCTGGGTATACAGCTCATTGATGCCCTTGCAGTGATTGCGTTTTCTCTGATAGGTTCCTTGATTATCCTGAAGCTGATTGACCGTTTTGTAGGCCTGCGTGTCAGCGAGGAAGAGGAAATCCAGGGCTTGGATCTCTCCCAGCACAGCGAGGTCGGATATACCCTCTGATCCTTATGGCTCCCTGTCCCGTTTTTTGGGAAGGGAGCAGCCGGAGAAACGTATTTTTATAAAAATTTGGAAAAAGGAGTCCGCCCATGAAGAAGATTGAGGCAGTGATTAAACCCTTTAAGCTGGATGATGTGAAGGAAGCCCTGAATGAGATCGGGGTGCAGGGGATGACCATATCAGAGGTTAAAGGGTATGGTCGCCAGAAGGGACACAAGGAGATTTACCGTGGGGCCGAGTATGTGGTGGATTTTATCCCCAAGGTGAAAATTGAGATTGTGCTGCCCGCAGACCGGATTGAGGAAGCCGTGGAAGTGATCCGCAAGGCCGCTGTGACGGATAAAATCGGGGATGGTAAGATTTTTGTAACCCCTGTGGAAAGTGTTGTGAGGGTCCGTACCGGAGAAACCGGAGCGGACGCCATCTGAAAATGCCGGATGATTCCGGTGCAGACCTGATAAAAAAAATGGCCTTATCCGACCCCCATGTAAATGAGCCTTGATACGGGCTCAAAAGGAGAATGAAGATGACCCCGAAAGACGTTCTGGCCTTTGCCAAGGAAAACAATGCAAAAGTGGTTGATATCCGGTTTATGGATTTTCCGGGAACCTGGCAGCACTGTTCCTTCCCCATAGGAGAGCTTGATGAATCCAGCTTTGAAAACGGCTTTGGTTTTGACGGCTCCTCCATCCGTGGCTGGCAGGCCATTGATTCCTCGGATATGCTGGTGATTCCCGATGCAAAAACCGCAAAGATGGACCCCTTTTTCAAACATCCCACTCTGGTGCTCATCGGTAACATTGCCGACCCCATTACCAAAGAGCCCTACAGCAGAGACCCAAGGCACATTGCTGCCAAGGCGGAAGCCTATCTGAAATCCACGGGCATCGGAGATACCTGCTTTATCGGGCCTGAGCCTGAGTTTTTCATCTTCGATGATATCCGCTATGAATCTTCCCAGCATTCTTCCTTCTATCGCATTGATTCAAAGGAAGCCAACTGGAACACAGGAAAGGATGAAGGTCCGAACCTCGGATACAAGCCCCGCCCCAAGGAAGGATATTTCCCCCTGCCGCCCATGGACAAGTTTCAGGATCTGCGTTCTGAAATGATGCTGACCCTGGAAGATCTGGGCATTGCCATGGAGTGTCAGCACCATGAGGTGGCCACGGCCGGTCAGGCGGAAATTGACATGCGCTTCAAGCCCCTTCTGGAAATGGGGGATCAGCTGGTATGGTTTAAGTATGTGCTGAAAAATGTGGCCTACAGAAACGGGCACACCGTGACCTTCATGCCCAAGCCCCTTTTTGGAGATAACGGTTCCGGCATGCACATTCACGCATCCTTCTGGAAGGATGGCAAGCCTCTTTTTGCGGGTAATCTCTATGCCGGTCTTTCCCAGGAAGCCCTCTGGGCCATTGGCGGTATCATGAGGCATGCCCGTGCCCTCTGCGCCTTCACCAACCCCACCACCAACTCTTATAAGCGTCTGGTGCCGGGTTTTGAGGCTCCCATCAATATTGCTTACTCCGGCCGTAACCGTTCTGCAGCCATCCGTATTCCCATTGGCGTGGACTCTCCCAAGGCCAAGCGCATTGAGTTCCGCACCCCGGATCCTTCCAGTAACGGATATCTGGCCTTTTCCGCCATCATGATGGCCATGATCGACGGGATTCAGAACAAGATGGAGCCGGGTGACCCCATGGATAAAAACATCTATGACCTGCCGCCCGAAGAGCTGGCAAACATTCCCAGTGCGCCGGGCAGTCTGGAAGAAGCCCTCAACGCCCTGAAGGAAGATCATGCCTTCCTCCTGAAAGGCGATGTCTTTACAGAGGATGTTATAAGCAAATGGATAGAGTACAAGATGGAAAAAGAGGTGACTGAGGTGCGGCGCAGGCCCCATCCCCATGAGTTTCAGCTTTACTATGATATCTAAGCGTTTGCTGTAGATACATGGGGGCAGAGGCAGGGAGCCCGGTTTTTTGGGTTCCCTGTTTTTTTATCTGTATTCCCTGTAATCAATGTCATAGGCCTTGGCCTTGTAGGAAAACTTGCGCACCGTGGTCTGTAGCAGGCTGGCCGCCTGACTGACATTGCCCCGGGTGTTTTTCAGGGCATCCACCAGCATGTCCTTTTCCAGCTTGGCAACGGCCTCTTCCAGGGAGTGGGCCGGAAGGCTGCCCGTTTCCACCCCCGTCTGCAGGGTGGGGGGCAGATGGTACGTGTGAATGACCCCTTCCTCGCAGAGCAGAACCGCCCTCTCTATGCAGTTTTCAAGCTCCCGCACGTTTCCCGGCCAGTGATACCCCATCATCATGTCAATGGCAGGGGTGGAAAAACGCTTGATGTCCTTTTCATTTTCCCGCGCGTATTTTTCAAGGAAAAAGTCCGCCAGCAAAAGGATGTCTGTTTTCCGTTCCCGCAGGGGCGGCATGTAAATGGGAAAAACATTGAGGCGGTAGTAGAGATCCCCGCGGAAGTTTTCCTCTTCAACGGCTTTTTCAAGGTTTCTGTTGGTGGCAGCCACCACCCGTACATCCACCTTGATGGTTTTGTGCCCTCCCACCCGCTCAAACTCCCTTTCCTGCAGCACCCGCAGCAGACGGACCTGCACATCCGGGGATACGGAACCCATTTCATCAAGGAAGATGGTTCCCTTGTGGGCCAGTTCAAATTTGCCTTTTTTCTGGCTGATGGCTCCGGTGAAAGCCCCCTTCTCGTGACCGAAAAGTTCGCTTTCAATGAGATTTTCCGGCAGGGCGGCACAGTTTACCTTGACAAAGGGCTGGTTGGCCCTGTTGGAATTATAATGGATGGAGTTGGCCACAAGTTCCTTTCCTGTACCGGACTCTCCCCGGATCAGAACCGTTGCCGTGCTGCGGGAAACCTGGGAGATCATCTGATAGACTTCCCGCATCTTGTTGGAGTTGCCCACAATATTGGTGAAACGGTATTTTTTTTCCAGCTCTTCCTGCAGCCTGCGGTTTTCTGCCTTCAGCCTTTCCTTTTCCATCTGTATGCGCTCAAGGTTACCCACATGACGGGCCAGCATGGTGGCGATGACGGAGAGAAGCTGCATACCCCGCTGCAGATTATAGTCTTTTTGATAGGGCTGGTCTGTACTCAAGGCTCCCATGACATGGTCGCCCTCTTTGATGGGCACGCAGATGAAGGAGTAATCTTCATCGCTTTTCCGGACGGAGGTACGGTTCAGGAAGGAGGCTTCCTGGGATATGCGTTCAATGGCAATGGGTTTACCGTCTTTGATGACAGAGCCGGTTACCCCTTCGCCCAGTTTGTAAATCCCTTTGGCCATGGCCCCCTTGCTCATGCCATGGGCCACCTCAATGCGGATTTCTCCGGTGACAGGATTGAGCAGGGTAATGGTCCCCCTTTGCATATTGCCATGGTTGGCAAGGATATCCATAACCGTGTAAAGGGACTTTTTTAAATCCATATGCTCGCCAAGGGCCTTGGATATCTCGTAAAGCAGGGTGACATCCGCAATGCTGTCCGTGATGATGGCAGGGCTGTCATGGCGTGTTTTTTTCTGCATGGGAAACTCCTCGGATAATCATGATTTTCAAGCCTGCTTTATTTAGACAAGTAAGGGGTTAAAGGCAACATATTTGTATTTCAGTGGGTAAAAAAAGGCATTTTGGTTTTGTCCCCATGTCTTTTGTGCAGAATCTGGGAGCTTGATTCTTTTTAAAGCACCATTTAAGATAACTTTTATGTAATTATTCAGCACAATTTATTTCGAACTGCCAATGCTGTAATTGCAGCAGCTTCGTACTGTTGCAAGGCTCCG